>DASRVG010000082.1:0-17066 GCA_035655175.1 Clostridia bacterium
CTCCCAACCAAATCGTATTCCAGGGCATGCTCCACTTTTACCCGCACGTACTCCCCCGCCTTTATTTCTCTATCCGAATGGAATAATACAGCATTGTCAATTTCCGGGGCGTCTCCATAGGTTCTGCCGTAGTACCCGTCCTGGTCATGACCGTCGGTCAGCACCTCCAGGACCTTTCCCACCATTGCACGGTTGTTTCTAATCGAAATTCTCTGCTGTTCCAGCATTAGGATTTCCCTTCGCTCCTCCGCAGTACTTCGCGGCACCCTGCCGCTGAAACCATAGGCGGGGGTATCCTCTTCCCTGGAGTATACGAACACTCCCAGCCGATCAATGTATCCCTTTCTGACAAGGTTTAGCAGCTTCTGGAAGTCATCATCGGTTTCACCGGGAAAGCCTACTATTAATGTGCTTCTTATAACCACCCCGGGAATGTTCTCTTTGACATAGCTAAGCAGTCTTTCGGTTTGGGCGGCGGTGGTCCTTCGGTTCATGCTCCTTAAAATCCTGTCGCTGGCATGCTGTATTGGAATGTCCAGGTAGTTGCACAGCTTGGGCTGGGCATTCATGGTTTCTACAAGTTCCCGGGTTATTCCGTCGGGATAGCAGTAAAGCAGCCTCAGCCAATATAAACCGTCAATATCACAGAGTTTACTAAGAAGCCAGGGAAGCTTCCTTTCGCCGTATAGGTCCCTGCCGTACCCGGTAGTATCCTGGGCAATCAGTATAAGTTCCTTTGCGCCGCCGGATACAAGGGACCTGCCTTCCTCCAGGATATCCTCCCAGCGGCGGCTTCTGTATCTGCCCCTAATCCTGGGTATGATGCAGTAGCTGCAGTGGTTGTCACATCCTTCGGCGATTCTTAAATACGCATAGTGGCTATTTTCCAGGCTGTCCCTGGGCAGTCCCTCCGGTATAACAAAGTCGGGGTGGCGGATGTTCAAAACCCTTTTCCCCTGAGCCGCTTGGTTTATCGCCTCGACTATTTCCGGAAAGCTGGTGGTGCCCACCAAAACGTCTATTTCCGGCATTTCCCGCATTAGCTCCTTCCCATACCTTTGGGCCAGGCAGCCCGTTGCCACCATCAACCTGCAGCGGCCTATTTTCTTGTACTGTGCCATTTCCAAAAGAGTATTTATCGATTCCTGCTTTGCATCCTCAATAAAACCGCAGGTGTTGACCACTATTACATCCGCCAGGGCCGGGTCCTGTTCATAGGAGTATCCCTTTTCCAAGAGCAGGCCCTTTATCAATTCGCTGTCCGCCTGGTTTTTGGGGCAGCCCAGCGTTACTATCGAAACTTTTTGCATTTTGTCTTCCCCTTTCAGTCCTCCTTAATACCGTCTTCTTCCAAGTCCTCCCTGCTTACCAAAAGCCTCCGGGGCTTGCTGCCTTCAAACCCGCTTATGATGCCCCTTGCCTCCATTTGGTCTATAATACGCGCAGCCCTGGCATATCCAATTTTAAACTTTCTCTGTAAAAGCGATGCTGAAGCCTGTCCATAGTCCAATACGAGATTTATTGCATCCGGCAGCAGCGCATCGCAGTCCTTGTTCTCATCATCCTGCCTCTGTGTTGCGTCCATAACCTCTTCGTTATAATTTGCCTCAACCTGGCTTTTTATAAATGATACCACCCTTTCTATTTCATCCTCCTCCACCAGCGCACCCTGTACCCTGATGGGCTTTTGCTCGCCGGCGGGGTAATACAGCATATCTCCTTTTCCGGTGAGCTTTTCCGCTCCGGCCATATCCAGGATTGTCCTGGAATCCACCTGGGAAGATACCGCGAAGGATATCCTGGAAGGAATATTTGCCTTTATAATCCCGGTTATTACGTCCACCGAGGGTCTTTGGGTGGCGACAACCAGGTGTATCCCCGAGGCCCTTGCCATCTGTGCCAGCCTGCATATTGCGTCCTCCACTTCCGCCGGTGACACCATCATAAGGTCGGACAATTCATCTATTACGACAACAATTTGGGGCAGGTATTCCTTTGAATTCTCCAGCTGTTTTACCTGGTTGTACCGGTGAATATCTTTAACTCCCATCCGGGCAAATTCCTTGTACCTGTTTGTCATTTCCTGCACCACCCAGTTAAGAACCGCGGTGGCCTTTCTTGGTTCGGTAACCACCGGCGCCAGCAGGTGGGGTATTCCGTTGTAATGGCTGAGCTCCACAATCTTCGGGTCAATAAGTATCAGCTTTACCTGGGCGGGCGATGCCTTGTACAAAAGACTGGTTATTATTGAGTTAATGCAAACGCTCTTACCCGAGCCGGTAGCCCCGGCTATCAAAAGGTGCGGCATCGCTGCAAGGTCCACAACCACCGGGTTCCCGGCGATATCCTTTCCAAGGGCAACTGTTATATTGGAAGCGCTGTTTTTGAATAGGCTGCTTTCTATTATTTCCCTGAGGGAGACCGGTACCGTTTCCCTGTTGGGCAACTCCAGCCCTATGGCGGATTTTCCCGGAATAGGGGCTTCTATTCTCACCGATGTGGCCGCCATGCTGAGGGCTATGTCGTCCGAAAGGGCGAGTATTCTGCTCACCTTTACCCCTGGACTGGGCTGCAGCTCATATCGTGTTATGGAAGGCCCGACGCTGACCTGTACAACCTTGGCATCCACCCCAAAGGTATTAAGGGTTTCTTCCAACTTCCTCGCGCTGGATAAAAGCTCCCTGCGGCTGCCGGATTTTTTGTTTTCGTATTCTTCAAGGAGGCTTACAGGGGGAAGGCGATATCCCGGATATTCGTTTACCATATTAATTTTATGAAAACCTGTTTCTTCAATTTCTGCAGCGGCCGCGGTTTCGGAGGCTGTCCTTTGATGGGCGGAAAAATCTATAATCCTTATGCTTTCACCATGCTTTGGCACCTCTTCCCGCTGTTTCTCCTTTGTTTCTACGCTTGTCTTGGAATTTATTTGTATCTCTCTTTCCGGCTGTACAGGGACCATCACGAATTCCTTTATGGCTGCTCCGCAATCCTTCAACAGCCTAATAGTGCCTCTCAGCAGTTTCAGAAAGAACGTTACGAAAGAAAAGTTTGTCAAAAGGGTTGCAGAAATAAGAATAAGGGCAGCCATCACTATTTTGCTTCCAAGGGGACCCAAAACCTTAAAAAACAGCAGCGTGAATATGCTTCCCACTATGCCCCCACCCTTTTTTTCCATACCGTACTCAAAGGCTACCATGGTGTTTTCCTTCAAGTTTTCCCAAAGGGTGGCGCCTTCCCTTAACATAACCAGCTGTCCTTCCGCCGACAGCATATGTATAAGGTTAATAAGAGAAAAGTACAGTAAAAACAGAGGAAGGGCCCTGTTTTCAATCCCGGACGGGTTTATCTTAAGAATATAAATAATCCCCGCCAGCATAATAAACGCGGGTATCCCGTAGCCGCCTACGCCGAAAAGGCCGAAAACATAATCCTTAAAAAACCCGCCGAACACCCCGGCCTGTCCCTTTTCCATGCCCAGAAAAACAAGTATGGACAGGGCTATAAGCGCTATACCCGTTACCTCGCACCTAATCTTTTCGCCGGCCTTTTTCTTGTTTGACCTTTTCCTGGACCCTGCCAAAGGTTATCACCTCACTTTTTATTTCTACGCATGCTGCCAAAATCCTCTAATGGCCCAATTAAAAGAAGGCATTGGCGCCTTCAAAACATAAGTTCCTCTGTATTTAGGCAGCAAGTACCGGGTGTTTTAGCGGCCCAGAAAAACCGTGACAAGTCCGGTAAGGCCCACCAGCCAACAGTAGTAGGAGAAATAATTAAGTTTTCCCCTGTTGAGTACGCCGATAAGAAATTTAATAGCAATGGTTCCGGCAATTACAGCCGCGACGGTACCGGCAAACATTATTGAGAGTTCACCCAATGAAACGGAAGCGCCCTGCAAGTCGGAAAACTCCAGCACTGCGGCCCCAATTATTGCAGGTATGGACATTATGAAGGAAAACTTGGTGGCAAGCTCCCTGGAAAACCCCCTCATAAGCCCTGCGAATATGGTGGAACCCGACCGCGAAATACCGGGAGTTATGGCCAAACCCTGGAAAATGCCAATTATCACTGCATCCTTTGCCTTAATTTCCGAAGGTCCCTTTCTGCCTTCCTTCATGGTGTTTGCTGCATATAAAAACACCCCGGTTACAAGAAGCATTATTGAAACAATAACCGTTGAGCTGAAGGCTTTTTCGAAAAAGTCACCGAATAATATCCCGATAAGTCCCGTGGGTATGGTGGCCACAATCACCATGGCCGTCATCATCCTGTGGGGGCTGCTTTTAAGCCGCATCCCCCGGCCCCTGGAAACATCTTTTATCACGGCGAAAAACTCTTTTACCATGCTGAAGATGTCCCTTCGGAAAACTATTATAACCGAAACGAGGGTGCCCACATGAAGCATCACTTCAAATAGTATCCCGGTATTGGTTTGTATACCCAGCAGGGCATTGGCCAGGACAAGGTGACCGGAACTGCTTACCGGCAGGAACTCGGTAAGCCCTTGAACCAGCCCCATGATAAGTGACTGTAATAAAGACAAGCTTAAGTCCCCCTTTTTAAAACTGCGGATCAAACATAGCAATTATATCATTATTTTTTGGATTGCTCAATCAGCTGCCTAAGTTTTTGGAAGGCTTCCCTTACCCCTCCTACCTCGTTTATTATCCCATGCTCCACTGTTTCCCTGCCTATAAGTATTGTACCTATATCATTGGCAAGCTCGTCGGTGGCGGTCATCAGCTCATGCAGCTTTTCCGCTTTTATACCGGAATGCTTTACAATAAACTCTGTTATCCGCTGCTGCATTTTATAGAAATACCTGAAGGTCTGCGGCACCCCTATCACCAGCCCGTTCATCCTGATGGGATGTATAGTCATGGCCGCGCTGGGCGCGATAAAGGAGTAGTCGGCGGCGGTCGCCAGCGGAACCCCTATACTGTGGCCGCCGCCCAGCACCAACGAAACCTTCGGCTTTGAAAGGCTTGCTATCATTTCCGCAATGGCAAGTCCCGCCTCCACGTCTCCGCCTATGGTGTTCAAGAGCAGCAGCAGGCCTTCAATTTCATCGTTATCCTCCACGTTTACAAGCTGGGGCATTATGTGTTCGTACTTTGTTGCCTTGTTCTGGGTAGGTAGTAGAACATGCCCCTCAATTTGGCCTATTATAGCCAGCGTGTGTATTGACGATTTAGGTCCCGGTATATTTGAAACTCCAAAGGATTTTATATCCTCGGCCATTTCTTTTTGGGTTTTGCTGCCGGCGTTGTTTTTTGGCCTTCTGCCGTAGGTTCTTTTATTCCTCTCCAAGTTTTTTCTCTCCATTCATCCGGATACTTTCTATTATTATTAGCACAAGACACCAAAATATTATCCGGGAATGGAGCATAAACTGCGAGCTATAGTTTGAACTCGTCGTGAAGTACAATAACCGCGTTCTTTGCGTCTTCCGTTTTTACAAGCACCGAAATGGTTGCATGGGAATCCGCGGTCTGGTACACCTTAATATTGTTACGATTGAGAGTTCTAAGGATTCTTGCCATTACGCCCGGCACTCCCCTTATACGGTTACCGATAACAGTAACCTTGCTGCAGTCTTTTTTTATGGAAAACTTTGCTTTTCTCTCTTCAAGCAGCCTTGCCACCCTGTCACAATCTTCACCGTCCACGGTGAAAACCTTTTTATCGGTAAAAATATTTATGAGGTCTATGCTTATGCCCATTTCCGCCAGTTTGTCCAGTATATCGTCTTCGCCGACTCCTTCGTTCCCTCCCGTATAGTCTATGACAACCTGTGCACGGTTGTGGAGATACGCAATACCGGTAAGCAGTCCTCGGTCCCCCATTGCCAGGGTTTCATCGTCCTTTTTAAATCTTGTTATTATGGTACCGGGCGAATCCGAGAAGGTATTTTTAATAACAAGGGGGAGGTCGGATTTCATGGCTATTTCCACCGCCCGCGGATGTATGACCTTGGCCCCGGAATCCGCCATCTGGAATATTTCCTCATAGTCCACGCTTCTTATAACCTTTGCATTGTTTATTATCCTAGGGTCGGCGGTCATAACTCCGTCCACGTCTGTATAAATCTCCACCTGGTGTGCATTGAGCGCCTGTCCCAGCACCGCCGCAGTAATGTCACTGCCTCCCCTGCCCAACGTGGTAACATCGCCGTATTCGGTAACTCCTTGGAAACCGGTTATAACCGGCACCCTGCCCCTTTCAATATGCCGGTAAACCCTGTTGGTTTCCACCCTGAGAACCGAAGCATCCCCGTAATTGTTGTCGGTTATTATACCCGCCTGTTCTCCTGTTAGGGCCACCGCGTCCACTCCCCTGGCATTGAGCTCCGACGCCATTATTACGGCGGATATGACCTCTCCACAGGAGATTAATAGGTCCATGTCCCTGGGACTTACCTTTTTACCCATACGGTTGGCAAACTGGATTAGTGTATCGGTGGCATAGGGTTCGCCTTTTCTACCTATTGCCGATACAACCACCACCGGAAAGTAGCCCTGCTCCTTTGCACTGACAATATTTTCCACCGCAAAGTTTCTGTTTTCATCGGTGGCCACCGAAGTGCCCCCGAATTTTTGAATTATGAGCTTCATTTTTACCCTCCCCGCTCACGGAATAAACGTTGAAGTATGTGATATATTTATATTAACACTATCCGGTGAAAAAAAAAGCCCCCTGTTTTATGGGGCTTATCCGAGAGTCAAAAAACCCTTTCTTTTTTTCCTCTCCTCCTGCTCGATAATTATCATATCATTGCCTATTTTTTTAACGTTTTCCCAGGGTACCTCTATGAAATTCCGGTCCCCGAACAGCGCAAACTGCGACCTTCCCTCCGGAATTAAAAGCCGCAGTATATTTCCGGTGGCCTCGTCAATTACCAGGTCCGCCTCCGCAACAATACCCAGCCTTTCGCCGGTATTCAGGTTTACTATTTCCTTCCCACCCATCTGGCTGAGCCTCATGAGAATCGCCCCCTCTTTTTTAATCCTATGCGGGGAGCTGCCTCTATATTCCGGTATGTCCAAAACCCCCGGTACCCCTTTCACTGTCCTCAAGGCATTCGACCGGCACCAGTTCCACCCTTTCGTACCTGCTAATAATAAGCTGCGCTATCCTATCGCCCCTCTTTATCACAAAGGGCTCGCCGCCCAGGTTTATTAGGATTACTTTAATTTCTCCCCTGTAATCGCTGTCGATGGTGCCCGGCGTGTTAAGCACCGTGACTCCGTATTTTGCAGCCAGTCCGCTCCTTGGCCTTACCTGTCCCTCGTATCCTGCAGGAAGCTGCAGGTGTATACCGGTTGGGATGAGTCTAAAACCGCCGGGAGCTATCTCGGTGTTTTCATCCACCGCGGCATAGAGGTCCATTCCCGCCGAACCGCCGCTCATATACCGGGGCAGCGGCAGGTCTTCAGCCGCCTTGCTTCTTTTGACCTTTACCTTTATCATACCATCATCCCCGGAATTGTTTTTATCCCTTCATTCACACTGCCTAGAACGGTAACCGCCATATTGTCCAAATCTATTATCCTGTCTATCATCTCGGAAAGGCTTTCCATATTTACGGCATCGATGTTGTCAAGGGTCTCCTGCTGTGTAAAAATTTTACCCAGCAGCAGTTCCGACTTGCCCATGGATGACATCCTGCTGCCGGTGCCTTCCATGCTTAGTATGAAGTTTCCCTTCATCTGTTCTTTAACCCTTAAGAGTTCTTCTGCGGTCACACCGTTTTTCTTTAGATCCTTGAGCTCCCCTGTTATTGTTTCAATCACTCTCTCCAGCTGGGAAGCACTGGTACCGGCGTAAATGGTCAAAAGCCCTACGTCCCTGTACGTTGACGGGTAGGAGTATATGGAATATACAAGCCCCAGTTCTTCCCTTACCCTTTGAAACAGCCGGGAACTCATCCCGCCGCCCAAAAGATTGTTCAAGGCAAGGAAAGAATACAACTTTTGGTCTTTCTGGTCCAGACCCTTAAATCCCAGGCAGAAATGCACCTGCTCGGTGTCTTTTTGCTTTATGTTGCACTCGAAGGCCAGTGACGGAGCAGCCGTATGGATCGATTCATTTTTCCTTTCGCCCCAGTCCGAAAAGTATTTCAAGGCCGGCTTTTCTATGTCCTTGTACTTGACATTGCCGGCTACCGAAATTACCGTGTTGTCCGGGCGGTAGTTGTCCCTCAGGTATTCCAGTATGTCGCTGCGCTTTATTTTCATTACCGTCTCCAAGTCCCCAAGCACCGGGAAACCCAGCGGATGATGCTTAAACACGTTTGAAGCATAAATATCGTGCACAATTTCCTCCGGGGTGTCCTCGTACATGTTTATTTCCTCGCATACTACGTTTTTTTCCTTTTCAATCTCAAGGTCGGAATACTCCGAGCAAAACAGCATATCCGACAAAATATCAAAGGCAAGCTCTATGTGACTGTTTAGCACCTTTGTATAATAGCAGGTGCATTCCTTGCCGGTAAACGCATTTAGCTGTCCGCCCACGTTGTCTATTTCCTCGGCTATATCCCGGGCGCTTCTCCGACCGGTCCCCTTAAAGACCATGTGCTCTATGAAATGGGAAATGCCTTTCAATTCCGGCTGCTCGTTTCTTGAGCCCGCTTGAATCCAGACTCCCATGCTCACCGACCGTACATAAGGAATCTCCTCTAATACTATTCTAAGTCCATTGGGTAGTACCTTTTTTTTATACTGCATTTTTATCCTCCTGTTTTGAATTAAGACTATTTTATTATATAGAGGCCGGTTCTAATTTTCAATCGTTTTTACTAAATCTTCCAGGGATAAAATTTCATATCCCTTTTCCTTAATATATTCAATTATCAAAGGCAGCGCTTCCAGCGTTTGATCGGTGGGATGCATCAGTATAATCCCCCCGCCGTGCAGCTTCTTCTTCACCCGGGAGATAATCCTGTCGACTCCGTCCCTTTTCCAGTCTATTGTGTCAATGCTCCACAGCACCAATTCGCAGCCCAGGTCTTTTGACGCCTTAACGGTATGCTTGTTGTAAGCTCCCGAGGGCGGGGCGAAGTACCCGGGCGTCTTTCCGGTTACCCTTTCCAGTACCAGCTGGGTGGTTTCTATCTCCGACCGGTTTTGGTCATAGTCAAGCTTTGAATGGTCCTTATGCGAATAACCGTGGTTTCCAACAGTATGCCCGCTGTCGGCTATGAGCTTTGCCAAGGCTGTATTCTTTTCCGCCCACCGGCCGGTCATAAAAAACGCCGCTTTTATCCCGGCAGCATCAAAAAGCTTCAACATGTCCGGCAGGTATTCCTCCCCCCAATCCACATTTACAACAATGGCCACGCCATTGGAATCCTTGTCGCCTTTGTATATGGGCCCGCCGAAAACAGGCCTTATGTCGTTAAACCATTTAAAGGAGCCCAGGGCCGCTGCCGCCAGCAGCGCAGCGCAAATTATCACGTATATTTTTACCTTTCTTTCCCGTCGTTTAAAAATGCCTATTCCCATACAAAAATCCCCCTTTTTTGTTTTTACTAAAGCATATTCAAAACTCCGACGGTTTAGAAAGGCATAAAAAATTATGACCCGTCTTTGTATGACAGGTCCTTTGTGAATTGGGGATATCCTACAGCAAGGAAAAACATAAACCGGCGGTTTATGTTTTTATTGTTTTTTCCTTATTCTTGTTTCCCTTCTCCTCCTTGGGCAGGGCATCCTTCCGGGAAAGGTTTATCCTGCCCTGCTTGTCTATCTCAATAACCTTTACAAGCACCTCGTCGCCTATTTGCAGAACGTCTTCTACCTTTTCCACCCTTTTATGGGCCAGCTTTGAAATGTGAATCATACCCTCCTTGCCCGGGGCTATTTCCACAAAGGCGCCAAAGTTGGTTATTCTAATCACTTTGCCCATGTAGATTTCACCCACTTCAACGTCCTTTGTCAGCGCTTCAATAATCTTCAGGGCCCTTTCACCGGATTCCATGTCGGGAGCAGCAATGAACACCCTCCCATCATCCTCGATGTCTATTTTGACACCGGTTTCGTTAATAATCCTATTTATGGTCCTTCCTCCCGGTCCAATTATGTCCCGTATTTTATCCGGGTCCACAAGGGTCCTTATTATCTTGGGTGCATAGGGAGACAGCTCCTTGCGGGGCTCGGATATTACCTGCAGCATTTTGTCAAGAATGTACAGTCGTCCCTTCCTGGCCTGTTCCAGAGCTTTTTGCAGTATTTCCTTTCCTATACCGGCTATTTTTATGTCCATTTGAATGGCGGTGATACCCTTTGCCGTACCTGCCACCTTAAAGTCCATATCTCCCAAAAAGTCTTCCATGCCCTGGATATCCGATAGGATTTGAACCCTTTCACCCTCCATTATAAGGCCCATCGCAATCCCAGCCACCGGTGCTTTTATCGGTACCCCCGCATCCATAAGTGCCAGTGTACTTCCGCAAACACTTGCCTGAGAAGTGGAGCCGTTGGAACTTAAAATCTCCGAAACCAGGCGTATGGTATAGGGAAACTCCTCTTCGCTGGGTATGACCGGCTCAAGAGCTCTTTCTGCCAGTGCCCCGTGCCCAATTTCCCTTCTGCCGGGTCCCCTCAGGAACCTTGTTTCCCCTACGCTGTATGGGGGGAAATTGTAATGGTGCATATATCTCTTGAATTCCTCCAGTCCCAGTCCGTCCAGTATCTGTACATCTCCCATGGCGCCTAAGGTGGCTATGGTAAGCGCTTGGGTCTGGCCCCTGGTAAACAGCCCGGAACCGTGGGTCCTCGGAAGCAGGCCTACCTCGCAGGCTATGGGCCGTATCTCTTCCGGCGTCCTGTCATCCGGCCTTTTGCCCTCTTCTAAAATAAATCTTCTTACCTCTTCTTTGGTTATATTGTACAAGACTTCGGAAATTTCAGCTACGGATTCAGGGTATTTTTCTTCAAAATATTGCAGTGTTTCTTCCTTAACCCTGTCTATGTTTGCGTTCCTTTCCAACTTTTCCGGTGTCAGTATCGCATCTATCAGGCGGGATGTGGCATATTCTCTGACCTCTTTCTCCAGCTCCGGGTCGATTTGGGCCAGTTCCACCTCCATTTTTTCCTTTCCCACCTTGGATGCTATGTCCTCTATAAAAGCAACTATTTTTTTTACCTCTTCATGGCCAAACATGATGGCTTCAAGCATGGTCTCTTCCGGTACTTCGTTGGCACCCGCCTCCACCATCATAACCGCATCCTTTGTGCCGGACACTATAAGGCTCAGGTCGCTTTTTTCCTTCTGCTCTATATTGGGGTTCAGTACAAACTGCCCGTCCACCAGCCCAACTTCCACCGACCCTGTGGGGCCGTCAAAGGGTATGGAAGATATGGAAAGGGCCGCCGACGAACCTATCATGGCCGCTATCTCCGGCGAATTGTTCCTGTCCACCGACAACACTGTGGCAATTACCTGGACATCGTTCCGGAACCCCTTCGGGAAAAGGGGTCTTATGGGCCTGTCTATAAGCCTTGATGTAAGTATTGCCTTCTCTGTCGGCCTTCCCTCCCTCTTAATAAAACCTCCGGGGATTTTACCTACAGAGTACAGTTTTTCTTCATAGTCACAGCTTAACGGGAAAAAATCCACCCCTTCCCTGGGCTTTTCTGACGCGGTAGCCGTTACCAGCACAGCGGTATCTCCATACCTCACCAATACTGCGCCGTTGGCCTGGCCGGCCATTTTTCCGTTTTCTATAACAAGCTCCCTTCCGGCCAACTGCATGCTAAAGGTTTCCAGTTTATATAGCTCCTCCATTCTTTACCTCCTCATCTGGGGTGTTACTATTAAAGACAATGGAGCGGTATGACCCGCCCCATGTTTACTTTCTCAAGCCCAACTGTTCAATAAGCTTTCTATACCTATCTATGTCCTTTTCCTTCAGGTAATTCAGAAGCCCCCGCCTTTTCCCAACCATTTTGAGAAGTCCCCGTCTGGAGTGATGGTCCTTTTTGTTCTGTTTAAGGTGCTCGTTAAGCTGGTTTATTCTCTCTGTAAGTATAGCAATTTGCACCTCCGGCGAACCGGTATCTGTCTCGTGTAGCTTGTAATCCTCTATTATCTTCTGTTTTTCCTCGCTTTTCAGCATTGTTTCACCTCCTCATTAAATAGCCCCTAGAACCAAGTATAAGGCCGGAGTATCCTCAAACCTAGCTCAAGGTTCCTTCAACAATTAGATTTTATCATAATATTTAGGCTGTTGTAAACATTAACCTGGGTTGGTCTTTATACTCTATTCTTATTTTGTTAAAAATACTTTTCCAAGTTTTTTATATCTAATTCTATCTGTTTTCTTAATTCCTCCCTGTTCTCAAATTGTTTTTCCTCCCTCATTTTATCAATAAATTCCACCCTGATAAAGCAGTCGTACAGGTCCCTTTCAAGACCGCATACATGCGTCTCGATACCCATACGGCTGCCGTTAAAGGTCGGGTTTATACCTACGTTGGTTATGCTCCTATATCTTTTACCCTCTATTAGGGTACTGGTGGCGTATACTCCCCTGGCAGGGTAAAGCACGCCCTCCGGCAGTCTTATGTTTGCGGTGGGAATACCCATACCGTTGCCCCTGCCCTTGCCCTTTTTCACCCGCCCGGAGACAAAGTACCTGCTCCCAAGGCAGTAATTGGCTTTTTTTATATCGCCCGCGGCAAGAAGCTGTCGTATGTAACTGCTGCTTATAAGCTGTCCCTTCAGCATAACCGGCTCTACCACGTCTATTTTGACTCCGGCCTTCTCACCCAGGCTTTTAAGCAGCGCCACGTCTCCCTTTCCGCCCTTGCCGAATCGGAAGTTAAAGCCCACCACCCCGTATTTTATGTTATATTTTTTTACCAGGACCTCTTCAAAAAAACTCTGCGGTGACATTTGGGATACTCCGACATCAAAGGGAGCCATTTCTACCCTGTCCACGCCCAGCCCGCGCAGTATCCGGCATTTTTCCTCCGGTGAATATATTAGTGGAACGCTGTTTTTTGGATTTACCACGTTTTGCGGGTGATTTTCAAAGGTATAAACCATGGTCTTAAGACCCATTTTTTCGCTTTGCCGGCAAAGCATTTCTACCAATTTTCTGTGTCCTAAATGGACACCGTCAAAGTAACCCTGTGCAATTCCCCAGCCAGTCAAGTTCATTTCAATTCCCCTTCACACCTGTTTGATAATGTCTTCCGGCGACCGCGCATCGGTCAGGAGCTTTTGAGTTCTAATGCAGGAAACTTGTCCATCGCCACTGAAAATGCCTATGCCCAGCATGGTATTCCGGTGATAAAGCCGGACCCTCTGCCCGTTTTCCAAGTCCCCTGTGATGTGTTGAATGTTATGTTTGAATAAAGGGTTTCCGTTTAACACGAACCTCAAGGAATCATCTTTTATTTGAACCCTTGGCATATCCTGCAGTGGATAGTCCGGCGGCAGAACCAGGCTTTGTAAGGTCCCCCTTTGTGCATGTATTTCCAGTTCCTCGATGGTAACCGCACTGTCTATTGAAAATCCGCCTGTATAAAGGCGTACCAGGCAGGACATAACCGCCCCGCAGCCGGCCCTCGCCCCGATATCGTGGCATAGAGTCCTTATATACGTACCCTTTGAGCATTCTACTTGTATAATTGCCCTGTCGGGAGAAAAGTAGTCTACAAGTTCTATGCTGTATACCTCAATACTTCTTGGCTTTCGCTCCACCTCCAGGCCTTCCCTTGCAAGCTGGTACAATCTCTTGCCCCTATGTTTTACAGCAGAATACATGGGCGGGGTCTGCATTTGTTTGCCCCGAAACTCCCTAAGAAGGTTTTCTATTTCCTGCCTTGAGATATTGGCCCTACTGCGCTCAAGAACTTTACCTTGCAGGTCCTGGGTGTCGGTTACCAGCCCGAAGGTTATCTCCGCCCTGTATATTTTTTTGCTTTCGGTAAGGAGAAATGCCAGCTTTGTCGCTTTCCCGAGGCATACAGGCAGTACCCCTGCGGCGCCCGGGTCAAGGGTCCCGATATGGCCTGCTTTTCTTTCCCCTGTTATCCGTTTTACACTGCTAACCGCCTGGAAGGATGTCGGGCCTATGGGTTTTAGCAAATTAATAAAACCGTTCATTTTATCATACCCGCAATGCTTTTTCTATCCTATCAAGCAGCGTTTCTACCGCTTTGTCCATCGGTCCACTAGCGGTATACCCCGAGGCCTTTTTGTGGCCTCCGCCGTTAAACGACGCTGCGATTTTCGAAGTATCGGCGTATTCATTGGACCGTAGACCCACCTTTATTTCCCCGTCATCGGTTTCCCGAAGGAGCGCCGCTATTTCCACTCCCTCGATATCCCTGGCAAATTCTATGACCCCCTCCAGTTCCTCCTGCCCACAGTTTGTTTCCTGCATCATTTGTTTGGTTATTATCATTATCGCTGTTTTTCCATCATGGTACAGCTTTATGCTGTCAATGGCCCGGCCCAGCATTTTTGTTTGCTCCAGGGTCCTAAGGCTGTATATGCGCCGGCATATTTCGCTTGATTTAACGCCGGTGCTTATCAGTTCCCCCGCTATACCATGGGTTATAATGGTGGTGTTATCATATCTGAAACAGCCTGTGTCGGCTGCTATTGCCGTAAAAAGACATGTTGCTATGTCAAGGTCCACCTCAATGCCCATTAGTTTAATAACCTGGTATACAATTTCCGCCGTTGCCGCGGCGTAGGTATCAACGAGGTTAAGATTGCCGAACATGGTATTGCTCAAGTGATGGTCAATATTTATAATGGTGCCGACTGTCTCATAGTGCCTTAGCCCGCTCCCCAGCCTTTCCAAGTCTCCGCAGTCAAGGGCCACCAATATATCCGGTCTGAAGGGAGCCTTTTCACAGTCCACCGCCAAATGGGAACCGGGCAGGAATTTGTATTTTGAAGGCAGCCTGTCGTTGCGTAAAACGACCACCCTTTTGCCCAGCCTTTCAAGGGCCAGGCCAAGGGCCGCCGATGACCCCAACGCATCGCCGTCCGGAGTTACATGGCTTATAATGCCTATATTGTCATTTTGCACAAGGCGTTTTGCTATATCACTCAGAATCATTATCTTTTCGTGTCTCCTCACTGCCCATGACTTTTTTGAGTAGCTGGTTTATATGGGAACCGTATTCTATGGAATTATCCATTATAAAGGCAATCTCCGGGGTATTTCTAAGCTTAAGCCTGCCGCCCAGTTCCCTCCTTATGAATCCCTTTGCCCTTTCAAGGCCCTGTAGCGCTTCCTTTTTCGCCTGTTCATTTCCTAAAAGGCTTACATATATCTTTGCAAAGCTGAGGTCCCTGCTCAGTTCTACCTGCGTTATACTCAGCAGCGGCCCCACCCTGGGGTCCTTTACACCGTTTCGCAGTATGTCGCTTGTCTCCCTTTTTATCTCCTCGGAAAGCCTTTGAGCTCGCCTGTTCATAAAATCACCTTTCCCTACCTGGGAACTTCCTGGCTGACGAAACACTCCAGTTCGTCCCCTTCTTTAATATCATTGAAGCCCTCTATGGTTAACCCGCATTCGTAACCATGAAGCACTTCCCTGACGTCATCCTTAAAACGTTTAAGGGAATCTATTTTACCCTCAAATATAACTATCCCGTCGCGAACCACCCTTATGCCGCTGTTGCGCTGTATTTTGCCTTCCTGCACGTAGCACCCTGCAATGGTTCCTATCGAGGATACCTTGAATATAGCCCTTACTTCAGCCTTGCCTATTACGACCTCTTTGAACTTGGGTTCCAGCATTCCCTTGATTGCGGCTTCTATATCGTTTATTGCATCGTATATTATCCTGTAGGTCCTTATATCCACGTTTTCGTTGTTTGCCATCTGGACCGCCTTGCTGTCGGGTCTTACGTTAAAGCCTATCACTATCGCGTTTGAGGCGGCGGCAAGCATTACGTCGGTTTCGGTTATTGCACCTACGCCGCTGTGGATGGGCTTTATGCGCACCTCGTCACTGCTCAGCTTTTCAATGGACTGTTTTACCGCCTCGACGGAACCATGCACGTCCGCTTTTATAATAATATTAAGGTCCTTCACCTTTCCTTCCTTGATCTGGCTGAAAAGGTCTTCAAGGGACACCCTCTGGCTTGATTTCAATATGGATGTGCGTATTCGTTCCTTCCTCTCCTGCGCAATGTGTCTTGCGGTTTTGTCATCTTCGGTTACCACCAGTATATCCCCGGCATCCGGCACCTCCGAGAGCCCTATAACCTCAATGGGCGTTGAAGGGCCTGCCTTGGATATCCTTTTCCCGTTATCATCGGTCATTGCCCTAACCTTGCCGTAGGTTGCACCTACAACTATCGAATCCCCAACCCTAAGGGTGCCTTTTTGAACCAGAACTGTTGCCACCGGGCCCCTTCCCTTGTCAAGCTTGGCCTCGATAACCGTTCCTACGGCATTTCTATCCGGGTTTGCCTTAAGCTCCTGCATGTCGGCCACCAGCAGCACCATTTCAAGCAGCTCGTCTATACCCTCTCCGGTATGGGCCGAAACCTCCACACCAATCGTATCTCCGCCCCATTCTTCCAGCAGCAGACCCTGGTCCGCCAGTTCCTGCTTTACACGACCGGGGTTGGCAGCGGGTTTGTCTATTTTATTTATAGCCACCACCAGCGGAACACCTGCCGCCCGGGCATGGTTAATAGCCTCTATGGTCTGTGGCATGACTCCGTCATCCGCCGCCACCACCAGTACTGCTATATCTGTCACCTGTGCGCCCCTGGCCCTCATCGCGGTAAAAGCCTCGTGGCCTGGAGTGTCCAGGAATACTATTTCCCTGTCCCTTATCTTTACCTTGTAGGCGCCAATATGCTGGGTAATTCCCCCCGCTTCCTGTTCGGTGACCTTTGTCTTCCTTATCCTGTCAAGCAGCGATGTTTTCCCGTGGTCGACATGCCCCATTACCGTAATAACCGGGGATCGGGGTAACATTTTAGCCGGGTCTTCCTCCTCCGCCAGGTAATCCATTCCCGTTTCTTTCTTTTTTACCACCAGCTCAAAGCCATATTCCCGGCCAATGGCGGCGGCAATC
>DASRVG010000083.1:0-4209 GCA_035655175.1 Clostridia bacterium
ATAGTATCCTTGGGCGATCCGATAGGAGCAGTCATACTACTTTCTAAGGAAAGCGATGTTAGGATGGGTGAACTGGAGACAAAGCTGTCAACAGCAGCGGCTTCGTTCCTGGGCAAACAGATGGAGCAGTAGCGTTGGCATAAAAAAACGACTAAAAAAACAGCAGCATCAAGACTGCTGTTTTTTGTCATGGGCACCGGTTAAGTTTATGGAGCACAAGACCTGTATACTGCTTGGTATTTCTGATATAATATTTATGTTTTATAGATGCAAAATTGGGGGGCAAAGGGCATGCAGAAGCATTCGTTATTAAAGGGGACGCTCATACTTAGCATAGCGGGAGTTATCGTAAAGGTTATCGGCGCAGTTTATAGGATTCCCCTTGCAAATATAATAACCTCCGAAGGAATGGGCTATTATGGGTCGGCTTATCCCATTTACGGGTTTCTCATTGCAATCTCAACAACGGGACTGCCTACTGCAATATCCAAGCTGGTTTCGGAAAAAACCGCCCTGGGCCTTCCGGGAGAAGCGCACAGGGTGTTCAGGATCTCCTTTGCCACGCTGTTCGCGGTGGGCCTTGTTTCTTCAACAGCCCTGTTTGCAGGCTCCAGGCACCTGGTAAGCGCCATGCAAAACCCGAAGGCTTATTATTCAATGATAGCGGTGGCCCCGGCACTGTTTTTTGTGCCGCTCATGTCCGCCTTCCGAGGATATTTCCAGGGACTGCAGAACATGGTGCCCACGGCCCTTTCACAGGTTTTTGAACAACTTGGAAGGGTGATTGTGGGATTTGTACTGGCCATAGTGCTTTTGCCAAGGGGACTGGAATACGCCGCCGCCGGGGCGTCCTTCGGTGCTTCCTCCGGTGCCGTGGCCGGGCTTATAGTTATTTACATGGTCTACCTGCTCAACAAAAAGAAAATACTGGCGGATGGGAAGCGCAGCCCAATAGGGGTGCGGGAATCCATGAGCAGCATACTGTACCGGCTTTTTGCCATAGCCATACCCATAACCCTGGGAACTTCGGTGATGCCGCTGATGAATCTTATAGACTCCGGCATAGTTGTAAGGAGGCTCCAGTCCGCCGGATTTTCCATAGAGCAGTCGGTAAGTATGTACGGGCAGCTGTCCCAGATGGCGGCTACCCTGGTCAATTTTCCGCAGGTTATAACGGTGGCGCTGGCTGCCAGCCTGGTACCCGCCATATCCGAATCGGTAGCCCGGAAGGATATCGAGGGGATGAGAAGAAAATCCGTTATGGGCATGAGAACCAGCATACTTGTAGGGCTTCCCGCTTCGGCGGGGCTGTTTGTGCTGGCCCGGCCCATTATGCTTATGCTGTACCCCCGGGAACCGGAAGCGTGGATGGTGCTGCAGGTGCTGGCGCTGGGCTTTGTGTTCCTGGCGGTTATCCAAACCGCCACCGGGATATTGCAGGGTATAGGCAAAACGGTAATACCGGTCAGGAATCTCCTGATAGGCTCCGTTTTCAAACTGTTAATTAGCTATTTCCTAACCGGCACTGCTGCAATCAACGTAAGGGGCGCCGCTTTTGGTACTGTGGCGGGATATATGGTGGCATCCATTTTGGATTTTGCTGCGATTAAAAGGGAACTAGGGATTCGGATGGGGGTCTTAGATTCCTTTGTAAAACCTGTGGCGGCAACCATGGTAATGTCGGCTGCAGCCGCGGTGGTTTACCGGGCGGCAGTGAGTGCTCTGGGCAGCAATACCTTAGCCACCCTTGCGGCGGTTTCGGCCGGGGTGGCCGTCTACGGCGTGGTGCTGGTCTTAATAGGCGGTGTAACGGCGGGGGAACTGGAACTGATGCCGGGCGGCAAAAGGATAACGGCACTGCTTAGAAGAGCCGGAATCTTTAAAAAATAGGAGGCATTCGAGTTTATGGGAAAAATTACGGTAGTAGGCCTGGGTCCCGGACGATGGGAGCATCTTACGCTGGAAGCCTTGGAAACGCTGGAAAAGGCCCAAAGGGTATTTCTTAGGACGGAAAAGCACCCTATGGTGGAGGAACTCAGGGCCCGGGGAATAGCCTGCAGTTCTTTCGACAGCTTTTACGATGAAGAAGGTACCTTCGAGAATGTGTATGCCCGGATTGCAGAGACGCTGGTGCAGGAAGCAGAAAAAGGCGACCTCGTGTACGCGGTGCCGGGAAACTCCGCAGTGGCCGAAACCAGCTATTACCTGCTGCTTGACCTGGCAAAGAAGAGGGGAATAGAGGTTGAGACGGTACCCGGCATGAGCTTTCTTGAAATAGCCTATCAAAGGCTGGGTATAGACCCGGTTAAGGGTTTGCAGGTCCAGGACGGGCTGGCGATTAAAGGGGGAAGGGTGGATACCGGCAAGGACATTATTATAACCCAGGTTTATGACCGGCTGGTCGCCTCGGAAGTAAAACTGGCGCTTATGGAAAAATTCCCGGCGCACTACCCCGTGTGGGTGATAAGGGCTGCAGGGGTGGAAGACCGGGAAATAATTGAGAAGGTGCCCCTTTACAAGTTGGACAGGCTTTCATACATAGACTATCTTACCAGTGTATACGTCCCTGCGGCGAAAAGGCAGGGCTATGATATAAACGACCTTTTGGAAATAATGAGGGTTCTCAGGGGGGAGAAAGGCTGTCCCTGGGATAGGGAACAGGACCGCCAGAGCCTTAAACCCTACCTCTTGGAAGAGGCCTACGAGGTACTGGACGCCATAAAAAAAGAGGATATGAGTCTGCTTAAGGAGGAACTGGGGGATTTGCTGCTCCAGGTTGTGTTCCATGCCCAGATAGCCGATGAAGAGGGAGAGTTTGGCTTTAGTGAGGTGGTGGATGGCATATGCGAAAAGCTTATCCGCAGGCACCCCCACGTATTTGGCGGCCAAAGGGCCCGGGACAGCGATGGCGCATTGGACAGGTGGGAGGCTTCAAAGAGGAAGGAGAAGGGGGTAAGGGGCTATACTTCCGCCCTGATGAATATACCCAGAACACTGCCCTCGCTGATGCGCAGCTACAAGGTACAGCAAAAAGCGGCCCTGGCAGGGTTTGACTGGGACAGGATTGAAGACGTGATGGCGAAGGTAAAGGAGGAACTATCCGAGCTGGAAGAGGTATATAAAAGCGGCGAAATGAGCAGAATAAAGGAAGAGCTTGGGGATTTGTTGTTTGCCGTGGTAAACCTGGCCCGGTTTGAAAATATAAGGCCCGAACTGGCCCTTCGGGAAACGGTTGAAAAGTTCATCCAAAGGTTTGCTTTTATTGAAAAGGAGGCCCTAAAAATGGGGAAAACCCTCGACAGGATGACTCTCGACCAGATGGAACAGCTTTGGCAGGCGTCAAAGGTACATAAATTTCATAAAAATGATAAAAAATAGTACCAAAGAGAAGGATTCTCAAAGATTTCGTAGAATAGCATTATTGGAAATTTGGAAATCCAATAAAAGGGAGGTAATTATGTGAATAAAGCAGAACTTATTGCCAGCATGGCCGAGAGAAGCGGTTTGACCAAGAAAGATGCTGAGAAAGCCGTAAACGCGTTCATGGAATCGGTTAACGATGCGTTGGTTAAGGGAGAAAAGGTACAGTTGGTTGGTTTCGGAACCTTCGAAGTAAAGACCAGGAAAGAAAGAAAAGGACGCAACCCCAAGACCCAGGAAGAGATGGTAATACCCGCTTCCAAGGCCCCGGTCTTCAAAGCCGGAAAAGCCCTGAAAGACATGGTGAACCACTAGTAGGAAATAAAAAAATCAGGTCTTAGGACCTGATTTTTCTCTTACCGGCAAACGGGAGGGTAGGACTTGAGGCTGGACAAGTTCTTAAAAGAATCGAGGCTTATAAAAAGAAGAACCGTGGCAAAGGAGGCCTGTGACCGGGGCAGGATATTGCAAAACGGCAAAACGGCAAAGGCGGGCTCGGAGGTAAAACCGGGGGATGTTTTGGAACTTGCCTTCGGCGAAAAAAGGGTCCGGGTCCGGGTGCTGGATTTAATAGAGAATGCCGGCAAGGACCGGGCAAGGGAGATGTATGAGCTTATTGAGTAAAAATGCCGAAGCGGCGGGACTTAAATACCCGCCGCTTTAACGTTTTCCGGCTGCTCCTTATCTTCCTTAAGGGCGCTGCCGGGCCCGGGTTCCACTGCGCCCTCCGCCGCCGGGCTGTTACCCGGCTGGAACCTGGCAGCAGCCTGCGTGGCAGCGGGCTTGAAT
>DASRVG010000084.1:0-5143 GCA_035655175.1 Clostridia bacterium
CAATTATATAGTCGTAGCCGTCACTTAATATATAAAGGGGATGGCCCTTTGAACGGCAGTAATCAGCAAAGTCCTTGAAGTGCTCGTCTATGGCTATGGTGTCAAGGAGCATATCCAGGTCCTCAAGGCCGGCCCGGAAAAGCTGGAAGGTCCTGTTGGCGCATTCCTCGGTGGATATTTTTCGCATTTCCCATAGATGGTTAATCTCCTGCCACCCGTCCGCCGCAAATTTCTCAACCATTGCTTCGCAAACGTCTTTCCTGGTAATGGTGCCGTCAAAGTCTATAAAGAAAATCCTCTGCACTTTGTATTCATCCTTTCTCAGCCATTGTCCCACATCCGGCGGATTGATAAGGCGGTATGTCCCGGCCGGTTGCTGCCAAGGATGCCTGATACAATGGATACACCGTCAACGCCGGTACTCCTAACTTCCTTTATATTTTCAAGGTTGATTCCGCCAATGCCAACAACGGGTATGGATACCATCTCTTTTATCCTTTTAAGCCCGGCCGGTCCAAGGGTGGGAGTGCTGACCTTTTTCGTAGCGGTGGTAAAAACCGGTCCCGCTCCGAGATAATCGGCGCCGTGTTTTTCGCCGTAGCAGGCCTCCTCAACGTTGGAAACGGAATAACCTATAATTTTGTCCGGCCCCATTAGTTTTCTGGCCGCCGGAAGGGGCAGGTCTTCCTGGCCAATATGTATTCCGTCCGCCTGCACGGCCAGGGCAATGTCCAGCCTGTCATTGATTATAAGCGGAACACCGTATCCTGCGGCCAGGTTTTTCATCGAAACTGCCAGCTCGTAAAACTCGCGGCTGGAAGCATCCTTCTCCCGCAGTTGGACCAGGGTGACCCCTCCGGCAAGGGCTTCTTCCACCGCCTGCAGAAGGTCCCTTCCTTTAAGTATCTCCCTGTCGGTTACAAGGTACAGCGTGTAATCACACTTCATGTTTTCACTCTCCTGTATTAAAGTCTTCTACCGGTCCTCTTTATAATAAAGGTAAAAGTGGTGGGTCGGGCCTACTCCGCCGCCCAGCGGGAACGAAGCTGCAATGGCTCCCGTTATGTATTCCTTTGCCCGGGTCACCGCTTCTTCAACCGCAAAGCCCCTAGCCAGGAAAGCCGCAATGGCCGACGAGAAGGTACAGCCGGTACCATGGGTGTGACGGGTGGGAATCCTTTCGTTTTTAAAGTAAAGGAACCTCCCGCCGTCATAGAACACGTCCACCGCGTCCCCCTCCAGGTGCCCGCCCTTTACCACCACCGACCGGGTCCCCATCTTAATAATGTCCACGGCGGCCTTTTCCATGTCCGGCAAGGACTTTATATTCCTGCCGGTTATGACTTCCGCTTCATAAAGGTTGGGCGTGGTGACACTGGCCAGCGGAAGAAGCACCTTTATCAAGGCGTCCCGTGCCTCGGGCTTTAACAGGTGGCAGCCGCTTTTGGACACCATTACGGGGTCTACTACTATGTTTTCCGGCCGGTATTTCAGCAGCGCATCGCCAATGGTGTTAATGATTTGGCTGCTGGATACCATTCCGATTTTGATCGCGTCCACTTCAATATCGGTAAAAATTGCGTCTATCTGGTCCCTTATTATTTCCCGGTCCAGTTCCCGGACACTTATAACCCCCAGCGTGTTCTGGGCGGTTACCGCCGTAATAACGCTCATTCCGTATGTGCCGAGGGCGCTGAAAGTTTTGATATCCGCCTGGACCCCTGCTCCCCCGCAGGAGTCCGAACCGGCTATGGTGAGAACCTTTTTCATTGGCCTTCCTCCTTTCCGGCTTGTTCCAGTGCGGCAAAGAACACTTCCCAGAAACGGTCAACCGGCGGCGGAATAATGTCCTTCCGGCTTCCGTCAGGCTCAATCCAGTACCTGCCCTCATTTTTTGGAATCACTTCGCCTATTACCGCGGCAGGGATACCCTCTTTTTCATAGGCCTGGAGGACTTTGTCTACCGCTTTCTTGTCCGCGGTTAACACCAGGGTGCCTTCGCTTATTACTTCATAGGGGTTAAGTCCGAAATGGTCACAGACTGCTTTTATATCGGGCGGCAGTAAAACTTTGGCCCGTTCAATCCTAAGCCCTACATTTGAGGCTTCCGCTACTTCCCACAAACCCCTGGCAAGCCCGCCTTCGGTTGCATCGTGCATGGCGTGAACCCCGCCGCTTTCCATAGCGAGCCTTGCATCCTGAACAACGGTCATTTCCTTTATCCTGGCCGCAGCCTGCCTAACAAGTTCCCGGGCAACTCCCGCCGATCGAAGGCTGGTTCCCAGCTCACTGCCCAACAGCGCGCCGGCTTCTATGGCGGCGCCTTTTGTTATGATAACGGCATCGCCTATCTTTGCCTGGGCCGGAGTAACGTATTTTTCTCCAAAACCCCAGACGGTAATCCCGCCTATGGTCGGTACGGTGACTGCCCCATAAAACCCCGTATGGCCTCCGGCTATTGTAATGCCAAGCTTCTTTGCCGATTCGCTTATACTTTGTACAAGGCGGGTTATGTAGTCTTCCGGGGTCCCCGGGGGCATAAGAAGCGAATATGTCATAAACCGGGGTTCAATACCCATTACCGCTACGTCGCTAGCCCCTATATGCACCGTGATCCAGCCGAAATCTTCGGGTGACATGGTGGGACCGGGGAAAATCGGGTCCTCGGCGACCGCCATGTACATTTCGCCCACCTTTAATATTGCTGCGTCCACTCCCATCTGCGGTCCCACTATAACCTGCCGGGCCGATGCCCCAATGGATGGCAGTATGGACCTTTTAAAGAAGTCATCGTTCACCTTGCCAATCATTTTTGACTGCTCCCTTCTATTAAGATTTATAAAAAAACAAGCACTCCCACAAGGAGTGCCTAAAAACATTTCTTGGTTTCCCTACGCTGGCATTACCCAGATCAGGTTCAAAGGGTTGGCATATACCTCTCAGCCTTACGGCACCCCTATCGAATGCTATTGAATTGTCAATAGAATTATACCACTGCAGGCAGCAAAAGTAAACAACAATACCCCGCCCATTGTTCTCAGGAAAACGGGGGTATGTTTTTTGAAGAAAGGCTGAAATAAAGACCCCGGGGGCAGACCACCTGGAGTTGCCCACCGCCGGGGTTTTTTAACGGACTGCCGGGTTTAGGCTAAAGGTTATTTAAAATCTTTTCAAAGTACTTGGCGTGTCCCTTTTCTTCTTTAATGAGTCTTTTTAGAAGGTCTTTCACATCCTGGCGTTTTGCGCTTTCGTATAGTTTGCTGTAGATATCAACAGTTAATTCTTCAGACTTCAGCGCGTAGGAAACAGAGCCTTTCAAGTCCTTGAAGGCCTCTTCACTGTCAAAGGGTGTCTTGTCAAAGACCGCTTTTTCCGTCAGGGCCTTTAGATACGAGGCAACCTCAGGGTCGAACAGGTAATCATCTTCGTTTTGCGGCTTATTCTTCACAATATTGTCATAAAATCCTTGGAAAACTTCCTTATGCTCTTTCTCCTGCTGCGCCGCATCCAGCAGGAACTGCCTAAGCTGCCCTTCAGTATTTTTGGCACCGTTTTGGTAAAACTTCATGCCCTGGTCTTCCAGCGCCATTGCAATTGTAAGCAGTTCAAGTTCATTAAAATCGGCTTTTTCCATCATGGGACCTCATACCCCCTAAAATAATTTTTGTCTTACTGTTCCTTCATATCCCTCGGGTTGGGTGCCTTTACAACTATCACCCTCCCAAGCTTATTTTGTTTTTGCTAACAATTTTATATTCTTATCATACCAGATGAATGCCATTTGGCAAGGGTACAGGCAGCCTAATTAAAGAGCCTGATTAAAGATGGAAAAACTTCGTTTTTATTTTACGGGACCGGCGAACGGTTCTGTCATACCTTGGCGGATTCCGGCCTGCCCTTGGAATAGACTATAGAGTTGGTTGGGCATGCATCGGCGCAGGTGGTGCACTCAAGGCAGAGGCCCTTGTCAATGACGGGATAACCGTCTTTGCCGCTCATTGCTAGCGCCTCGGCCGGACAAAGCCTTTCACAGACACCGCATTTTTTGCAATTCTCCTCATCCACCCTCCAATAGTATTTTGAAAGCGATCCGGTCATATTCAGCAAAGTTCCGTAGGGGCACAGGTATCGGTGCCAGAGCGATGGTACGTAGACGAGTGAAATAATAACGCCCAGCGCTGTAAGAACGGGCAGCACCGGCAGCTTTTTTCCGGTTCTTAGGGTAATCACCATTGTGGCAAGGAACAGGAGCAGAATGCCGAAGCGTACTGCCTTGCTTTTGACCCACCCGGGGACCTCTTTTCTCTTTATACCCATCTTTTGGTACAGCCAATCAATTCCCTCGGTTAAAGTATTTGTGGGACACACATATCCGCAGTAAAACCTCCCGAAGAAGGCCGCCCCGATAAGGCTAATGAGAAACACCGCCATCCAAAGCTGTATCCTCCCTTTGACCATCAATAGCACAAAGGCTCCAAGGAATATAAGCTGTACCGCCCGCCTTGACTTAAAACCCATTTGAGTACCTCCTCATTCTTTTTTACCGCATAGTATCCGGTTAGATTATACCGTGTTACCCCCTGGGTTTCGGTAACGTATGTTACCCGTAGTTTGGGGTTATGGATGGGGTGTTTGGACGTGAAAAGAGTTAGAATTTGGCATGGTTATGGAGAACACCGAAGGCTATAAAAACAATCCTGTAGTCAATTGAGCAGTATTACAAAAGTCTACAGCAAATATTACAAAAGGAAAACCAAGAATGTTTGATATATTAACGATACTATGTTTCTTTACCTTTTATCCTTAGGAAATGAAGCCTTAAGAATCCGGCTCGCTTTTCCGTAATTCTGAGGGCAAAGCTTGAAAAACCTTTCCCTGGGGGGTAGACACAGGTCCTTTGCTACTGTCCGGGATAACAAAATTGCTTTGGAGGTATCATAAGACTTTTTTCTAAGGAGGTTTTCAATTGATGAGGCGTTTTATTACACTGGTAATGCTAGCATTGTTCTGTTTGGGTTTGCCCCTTGTCGCACAGGCAAGCGATATTGATGACCATTGGGCCAAACCGTTTATTGAAGAGCTGAATGCAAGCCAAGTAATGATAGGAGATAAGAGTGGAGCGTTTCGTCCCGACGACTTTATA
>DASRVG010000085.1:0-10445 GCA_035655175.1 Clostridia bacterium
ATAAAGGAACCGGTAATGAGCGTTTTACATACTGTTTTATCGGGCAGGTAGCCCTTTCATTAATACATAAATAGTTGGAATTAGCAAAACCTAAAAATATTCAAAGGATTACGGAGTGAATACCAATGCATCTGGACATCGATATAAAGGGAGTTACCTGCGATTCGAGAAAAGTAAAGCCGGGGTTTGCCTTTGTTGCAATAAAGGGGGAAAAGGAGGATGGAAACGACTATATCCGGGAAGCAATCGCCAATGGGGCTTCGGTTGTATATACGGAGGTAAACCCGGAAGACCTTCCGTTGAACGTACCGGTTATAAGGGTGGAAAACTCAAGGGCGGTGTTGGGAAAACTATTGTCCAAGTTTTACGGTTTCCCCTCCGAGAAACTCAATATGATAGGGGTTACCGGCACCAATGGCAAAACCACTACCGCCTTCATGATAGAGAACATATTCCGCAGGGCCGGATACTCCACCGGCCTTATCGGCACAGTCATGGTCAAGGCGGGGGACAACTATTATCCCCACGGCCTAACCACGCCGGACAGCGAAGAACTGCAAAAATACCTCGCCGAGATGGTTGACCATGGGGTGTACACCGCCGTAATGGAGGTTTCTTCCCATGGGCTCAAGTACCGGCGGGTGGACTCGGTGCGGTTTAACACGGCGGTACACACCAACATAACTCCCGATCATATGGATGCCCACAGCAGTTTTGAAGAATATGTATCTACCAAAAAAAGGCTGTTCAACATGCTGCCCCCGGGAGCGGCGGCGATTATCAATACCGACGACCCCCACGGGCTGGAGCTGGTACGGGATAACCCGAAACTGCTCATACTTACTTACGGGTTGGGCGCTAAGGCCAGCATAACTGCTTCCAGTATAGACGTAAACAGCCTTGGAACAAGCTATACCTACTGCCTGCAGAGGTCCTTTACCAGCGTAATGGGCAATGACGTTGAGCCCCAGGAAATACCTATAAACCTCACGGTTCCCGGGAAACACAACATATACAACAGCCTTGCCGCGGCAACGGTGGGCCTTTTGTACGGCATTGAGCCAAAGGTGGTTCAGGCGGCGCTTAAAAATTTCAAGGGCGTATGGCGAAGGATGCAGGTGATATACCAGGAAGACTTTACCGTGATAGACGATTTCAGTCACAATCCCGGCAGTTACGAGGCGGCTTTTGAAACGGTCCAGACCATGGATTATAACGACCTATATATTGTAAACGCCATACGGGGCGGCAGGGGAGATGAGATTAACAGAATCAATGCGTCGGTGATTTCCACCTGGGCCAACCTGCTGGATGTCAAGGAAGTACTGGTCACCAGCAGCGAGGATGTTGTTGAAGAGAGCGACCGGGTAACCGACGGTGAAAGGATGGCCTTTATGTCGGAACTTAAGAAAGCCGGAGTAAAGGCAAGGCATTACGAATTGCTGGAGCAGGCGGTGGAAGAGGCAATAAACAAGGCGGGGAAGGGGGATTTGGTCCTGCTGATGGGCGCCCAGGGCATGAATAGAGGGCAGGATATATTCCGGGACAAAATGGATGGCCGATCCCGGATAAGAAGAAGGGATTTTACCGATCTGCCCTTTGAATACCGGCATGGCAATACAATAAACCCCTCATAAATATTTTGGCTCCCGAATAAACATATTGTTAGGTTGGAAGGTACACAAGAAAATAAAGGGGAGTGTGGGGTCAGTGTCACAAAGGACGGTAAACAACAATGCTGTAACCGTGGTGGGCAAGTATTATGGCGATTTTGAGTTCAGCCACAAGGTATACGGGGAGGGGTTCTACAATTTCAAACTTATAGTTCCAAGGCTCAGCGATTATTCGGATATACTGCCGGTTACCGTTTCCGAAAGGCTGATATATGGGATGGACATTACGAGCTGCAGGCAGAACATAATAATCCAGGGCCAGCTGAGGTCCTATAACAAGTTCGTGGACGGGAGCAACAGGCTTATACTTACCATTTTTGCCAGGGACCTGTCACTGCAGCAGGACCAGGAAGAAATAAAAAACCCGAACCAGATTACCCTGGACGGGTACGTGTGCAAAAGCCCGCTTTACCGGACCACACCCTTTGGAAGGGAGATAACCGATCTACTGCTGGCGGTTAACCGGGCCTACGGGAAGTCTGATTATATACCATGCATCGCATGGGGAAGGAATGCAAGGTTTTCAGAAAAACTTAAGGTAGGCGACAGGATAAAAATCTGGGGAAGGGTACAGAGCCGGGAGTACCAAAAAAAGACTCACAACGGCGAAGTCATAAACAAGGTAGCCTACGAGGTATCGATATCAAAAATGGAGAGGATAAACGAAAACAACAGGACCGGTAGTAACGATGAAGGGGTAAAGGACTGCTGCTAAGAGCAGTCTGTTTTATTTTGCTGTAGGGGCATATCGTGGTAAAATATATATATAAAAATCAAGGCCGAGGTGATGATTGTGAGGGAATGCGAAGAGTGTATTGTGGAAATACTCCGCAGGGAAGTGGTTCCCGCCCTTGGATGTACCGAGCCTGCGGCGGTGGCGCTGGCTGCGGCCAACGCCCGAAGGGCTGCCGGCGGTGAGCCTGAAGAAATAAAGGTTTTGGTAAGCAGCAATATTTATAAGAACGGTATTGCAGTAGGGATACCCGGCATAGACAGGGTTGGAATAGACGTGGCCGCGGCGCTGGGCGCAACTGACGGACAGGCCGACAGGGGCCTGGAAGTGCTGGAGAGCGTGGAAAAGGAAGGAGCGGATGCCGCTCTTCGACTTGTGGACAGCGGCTTGGTACATATCGAGGTACTGGACAGGCCCGGGGTATACGTGGAATGCAGCGTAAAAACCGATGCCGGAACCGGGCGGTGTATTATTGAGGACGGTCATACCAATATAGTGCTGCTTGAAGCAAATGGAAAGACAGTTCTGAAGAAGGACAGTTCCCGGGCAAACAGCGGCAGCCAACTGAGAGAGTGGCTCCAGGGCATGAAAGTATCCCAGTTGATAGATATTATTCGGGAAATCCCCTTTGAAGAAATAGCCTTTATGCTGGCGGGCAGGGACATGAACCTTGAGGTTGCGTTAAAGGGCCTTGAAGAAAAAACCGGCATGGGAGTTGGTTTCAGTATTTACAATTCCATCAAGAGGGGCGTTCTGTCCGATGACCTTCACAATTATGCCGCAGCCTTGACGGCAGCCGGGGCTGATGTAAGGATGGCCGGGGTGAAGATGGCTGTTATGAGCAGCGCGGGCAGCGGCAACCACGGTATCACCGCGATACTGCCGGTCGTCGCCGTGGCGGAAAGGATTGAAGCAACCGATGAAGAGCTGGCAAGGGCGCTTGCAATCAGCCATATAATTACCATATATATAAAGAGCTATACCGGGAAGCTGTCAGCGCTTTGCGGGTGTGCCGTGGCGGCCGCCATAGGCGCAAGCAGCGGTATAGCTTTTTTGTACGGTGCCAACAACCGGCAGATAGAGGGGACCATTAAAAACATGGTGGCAAACCTGACCGGGATGATATGCGACGGCGGCAAGGTGGGCTGCGCGCTGAAGCTTTCCACCGCAGCTTCCGCAGCGCTGCAGTCGGCGGTGCTGGCAATAGGGGGTACCGTTGTGCCCTGTGACAATGGCATAATCCACTGCAGTGTCGAGAAGACCATACAAAACCTCGGCAGGGTGAGCGACCCCGGGATGCTGGAGACCGACCATACCATCCTTGAAGTCATGGTGGACAACCTGGCCACCAACAAGAGAAACTGCATGGGCTGCTGAAAAAGAAAAAGCGGGGACGGTCCCCATGGATTTTCAAAAATCATCCCTTCGGCTTCTGGAAGAAAACCGCTGGAACCGTCCCCGTGGGTTATATATTAGGGGTTTTAGGCTCAAACCTTTTTACCTTTGTTTTAAGGACTTGGAAAAACGGGACAAAAAGTCCCTGGACTTTTGGATATGGGCTTTAACCTGTTCCGGGGCGGGACCCCCCGGTATGTTCCGTGCTGCGACACAGTTTTCCGGCCTTATGACCTCCAGTATATCCTCCTGGAATACCGGGGATGCTCTCCTATAGTCCTCCATTGTAAGCTGTTCCAGTGAAAGGCCCTTTTCGCAGCAGCCCAGTACCAGTTCGCCCACTATGCGGTGGGCGGTGCGGAAGGGCACCCCTTTTTTTGCAAGGTAGTCCGCGACATCGGTGGCGTTTGAGAAACCCTCTCCGGCCGCCTGGTACATGCGACCCTTGTTGAATTTAAGCGTGGCCAGCATGGGCACAAATACCGAGAGGCATCCTTTTACCGTGTCTACCGTATCGAAGACGCCTTCCTTGTCTTCCTGCATATCTTTGTTATAGGCAAGGGGAAGCCCCTTCATGACGGTCAGAAGCCCCATAAGGTTGCCGTATACCCGGCCGGTTTTGCCCCTTATCAGTTCCGCCGCGTCGGGGTTCTTTTTTTGGGGCATTATACTGCTGCCGGTACTGTAGGCATCGTCCATCTCCACAAAACCGAATTCGCTGGAAGACCACAGGATAAGCTCCTCGCAAAAACGGCTTAGGTGCATCATTATTATGGAGCATGCGGCCAAGAATTCTATTGCGTAGTCCCTGTCGCTGACCCCGTCAAGACTGTTTTTAGTAATAGCGGCAAATCCAAGGAGCCTTGCCGTCAGTTCCCGGTCCAGCGGGTAAGTGGTGCCGGCAAGGGCGCAGCTGCCCAGCGGGCTTTCATCCATCCTTTGATAGCAGTCCTCAAGGCGGGTTACGTCCCTTTTGAACATTTCAAAGTATGCCATAAGGTGATGGGCCAGCGTGACCGGTTGGGCATGCTGCAAATGGGTATAGCCCGGCATTATGGTGTCGAGGTTTTGCTCCGAAAGGTCCGCCAGCGTTTCCAGGAGACCAATCAGTTGGTGCTGCAGCACTTTAACCTGTTCTTTGATATACATTTTGAAGTCCACCGCCACCTGGTCGTTTCTGCTCCTGGCGGTGTGAAGTTTTTTGCCCGCTTCGCCTATACGATCGGTCAAAAGCTTCTCGATGTTCATGTGGATATCCTCGTAACCGACATCAAACCGGATGACGCCGTTCTCAATGTCCTCCAGTATGCCTTCCAATCCCTCTTTTATACTGGAATACTCCTCTTCGGTTATAACGCCGCATTTCAACAGGGCCCTCGAGTGGGCTATGCTTCCCATTATATCCTGCCTGTAAAGGCGCATATCAAAGGAAATGGATGAGTGAAAGTCATCCATTTCCTTTTGAGTATTCTTTGCAAAACGTCCCGACCAAAGCTTCATACCGCTTTTATCTTCCTTTGTGCAATAATCTCCTGCTGGAGTTTTTCCTCCATAAGGGCCCTTACCTTGAGGGGCAGGCCGAAGAGGTTTATAAAGCCCTCGGCATCTTTCTGGTTATATACCTCGTCTTCGCCGAAGGTGGCGAATTCCTGGTTATAAAGGGAATAGGGCGACTTGCTGCCGCAAACGGTACAGCTTCCCTTGTACAGTTTCAGCTTAACCGTTCCGGTAACCGTTTCCTGGGTACTGTCCACGAAGGCGTCCAGCGCCTTTTTAAGCGGCGTATACCACAGGCCGTCGTATACCAACTGGGCATACTGGTTTGCCACCATGTCCTTGAAATAAGTCGTTTGACGGTCAAGGGTAAGCCGCTCCAGTTCGCGGTGGGCGTTGTAAAGGATTGTACCGCCGGGGCATTCATAAACGCCGCGGGATTTAATGCCCACAAGCCTGTTTTCCACCATATCGGTTATGCCCACGCCGTTCTGGCCGCCTATTTCGTTTAGCTTTTCCACAAGGACCAGGGGGCTGTACTCGATGCCGTTTATGGCCTTGGGGATTCCCTTTTCGAAATATATTTCCAAAAAGGTAGGATTATCCGGGGCTTTTTCGGGCGGTACCGTCATAAGGTAGGTACTATCATCCGGTGTAAACCACGGGTCCTCCAGGTCGGAACCCTCGTGGCTCAAGTGCCACACGTTCCTGTCCATGCTGTAGGGGTGCTCCCTGGTTACCGGGACCGGTATCCCCCTTGCCACTGCATAGTCGACGGCTTGTTCTCTGGATTTTATGTCCCATATACGCCAGGGCGCTATTACCTTCATATGGGGGTTTAGAGCCTTTATCGCAAGCTCGAACCGCACCTGGTCGTTGCCCTTGCCGGTAGCGCCGTGGGCTATGGCCTCGGCGCCCTCCTTGTGGGCAACTTCCACGAGTTTTTTGGCAATAAGCGGGCGGGCGAAGGAGGTACCCAAAAGGTATTTTCCCTCATAGATCGCTCCGGCCTTTAAAGTGGGGAATATATAGTCCTTTACAAACTCTTCTTTCACGTCCTCTACGTAAAGCTTACTGGCCCCCGATTTTACAGCCTTCTTTCTTGCCGCTTCAATTTCGGTCCCTTGACCTACGTCTACGCAGACCGCAATTACCTCGTAATCAAAGTTTTCCTTAAGCCAAGGTATAATTATTGAAGTGTCCAGGCCCCCCGAATAAGCCAGAACCACTTTCTTTTTTGAGACCATCCCTATTCCTCCTCCAAAACGGGTGTATTAATATACAGATTATAATGATAATTATACTACTAATTTATTTTTATGCAATAGTTTTTATAATTATATATAAAAAATTTTTTTGGACAGGCAGTAATATCAAATAATCCAACTCATGCAATGAAGGACAGGCAGAACAAGTATGCATAAATATACTCAATTATTCAGGATTAAGATGGCGGTTCTGGTCACCGGTTACGGGTCAAAACGTTTGATGGGATATTTGGCATAAAAAAGATCCCCGGGGGAAAGGCTCCGGGTACCGGCTTTGGGGTTGGGCCCTCAGACATGGAATATCCAGAGCATAGTGCATAGTTTGTATAGTAAAAAAAGGGAGATGAATGCTTTTAAATCTTCATCTCCCGCTTAAAGGTCGGGCGTTACGTTCCTTATTAGCCTTACGGCCGTCCGACGCAACAGAAGGGCGCCCCTTACAGGTCAAACTCCTTCGCCAGGGCAGAGACCGCCTTTGCCTGGTCTTTCGGGTCTATGGTGCAGGAGATGCGTATCTCGGAGGTGGTGATTATTTTTATCTTCACATCGTTTTCCGCCAGTACCGAGAACATCCTGGCCGCCACTCCGGGCTGGGTCCTCATACCCATGCCCACCACCGAAAGCTTTGCTATATCGGTATCCGTTTCAATGGCGAAGGGTCCGGTCTTTTCCTGGAGCTGTTTGACGCTTTCCAGGGCCGCGGGGAGGTCATTTTTCGGTATTGTAAAGGAGACGCTGATCCGGTCGCCTACAGGGGTTGTCTGGCTTATCATGTCCACGTTGATGTGCCTTTCGGCAAGGCCCTTAAACAGCTGGGCCACCGACTGTACTGTGTAGGGAAAATCATTCACCGTTACCATCGCGTCGTTGTTATCCACGGCCAGACCGGTTATCACGATTTTTTCCATTATTTCGTCACTCTCCTTTATAAACGTTCCGGGGCGGTCCCCGGTGTTCAGCGCAACGTATATGGGCACTTTGAAGTTGTGGCCAATTTCTATCGAGCGGGGATGCATTACACCGGCGCCCAGGCTGGCCATCTCCATCATTTCCTCGTAGCTGATGTACTCCAATTTGCGGGCGGCGGGGTACAGCCCGGGGTCTATTGTGTATATGCCGTCCACATCGGTGTATATCTCACAAACGGCACCAAGTTTTGCGGCCAATGCCACCGCTGTCGTATCCGAACCTCCCCGGCCGAGGGTTGTAATCTCGTTATTGTTGTTTATGCCCTGAAAGCCGGCCACGATAACCACATTGTCCCTATCCAATTCTTCATAGATTACGGATGCGTCAATATCCGAGATCTTGGATTTCGTATGAAAACCTTCGGTCATAAGGCCGATTTGCTGGCCGGTGAAGGAACGGGCCCTGCAGCCCATATCGTTAAGGGCGATGGACAAAAGCGCGATTGAAACCTGTTCACCGGTGGACATCAGTACGTCAAGCTCCCTTGGGCGCGGATTATCGCTTAAACCGTAGGCCATGGATAACAGGTTATCGGTTGTATTGCCCATGGCGGATACTACCACCACCAGCTTTACACCGGTCTGCTTTCTTTTCATTATTCTTTTTGCCACTTCTTTTATCCTTTCCAGGTCTTTTACCGAAGAGCCGCCGTATTTTTGTACTACGATATCCATTGCGTCACATCCTTGTCCTGTATAGTATTAAAAAAGCCACCGACCGCAGGGACTGCAATCGATGGCCAGCGTACCGACGGGTTTATTCTCTCAAGTCTTTCATAATTATTGTTTTATCTTTTGTGGACTGGTCAACGCGTTTTATCGGTTTGGCCGGGGTTCCCGCCACAACCATTTCCGGCTCCACGTCCTTGGTTACCACCGAACCCGCAGCCACTACTGCGCCTTTTCCGATCCTGACCCCCTCCAGTATTACCGCATTGGCGCCAATAAGGACATCATCCTCTATAATAACGGGGGTGCTGCTGGGGGGTTCCAGGACACCGGCGATTACAGCACCCGCTCCCACGTGCACGTTTTTTCCCACTATCCCCCGGGCGCCTACTACGGCGTTCATGTCTATCATGGCACCGTCTCCTATATCCGCACCTATGTTGATTACCGCTCCCATCATTATTACCGCGCCTTTGCCTATTTTTACTCTGTCCCTTATAACAGCGCCGGGCTCAATACGGGCGTCTATGCCTTTCAAGTCCAAAAGGGGTATCGCCGAGTTTCTCCGGTCACATTCCAAGTGGTATTTCCTGATTCTTTGGCCGAAGCTTTCCAAAAGTTTTGCAAACCCGGCGTATTCGCCTATTGCAATCCAGAAGTTATTGCTTCCGTATAGCTGCAGTTTCTCCATCTCAACTCCTTCCAGGTCGCCGTCGATATAGACCTTCACGGGAGTGGTTTTTACAGCGTTTTTTATAAAAGAGGCAATTTTATACGGGTCATTGAGGTCATCCTCATGACAGCAGCAGTTTTGGGTGTCTGCGACATTCTCCCGGCAGCTGCAGTGCCCGTCATTACACGAGTCCCTTGTCATTTGTGCATCAGTCCTTTCCGGCTCTATGAAAGAATGCTGTCCATATTGTACAGTCCGGGCATTTGTTCGGTAATAAACCGGGCAGCCCTTAAGGCCCCAAGGGCGAATATTCTGCGAGAAAGGGCCGTGTGCCTTATCTCTATTATTTCATCCGGTCCTGCGAAAAGCACGCTGTGTTCTCCCGGCATTGTTCCGCCCCGTATGGCATGAACTCCTATCTCGTTTTGCTGCCTTTTTTCCGACTGCGGGGACCTCCCGTATACAAATTCCCTGTTTTGGCCTAAGGTTTCTTTTATGGCCTTTGCCAGCATTAGCGCGGTGCCGCTGGGGGCATCTGCTTTCTGGTTGTGATGAAACTCGGTTATTTCTATGTCAAAATCCTCGGACAGCACCGAGGCTACTCTGCAGCAGATGTCCTTGACCAGGTTAACACCCAGCGACATGTTGGCGGTATGGAAAACCGGCACCGTTTTTGCCGCCTGATCCAGCAGTTCCGTATGCTCTTTGCCCAGGCCGGTGGTCGCAACCATAAGCGCCGTCTTGGTCCTTTCGGCGTAGGATACCAGCGCGGGTATGGAATCCGGCCGGGAAAAATCTATTATCAGGTCCGCACTGCCTTCGAACATATCAATGTTCTCAAAAACGGGGTACCCATAGGGGCTGGGCTGGGTGTTTTTGTCTATGCCGGCCACTATTTGGATATCGGATGTCTTTGATACTTCCTCCGAAACCACCCTTCCCATTTTACCGTTACAACCGTTCAATATGGCTTTTATCATGTCCTTACCCCCTTAGAGTAAATCCATAGTCCACCAGCGTCTTTTTAAGGAATTCAAGATTTTGGTCGGTCATAGTGGTAAGGGGCAGTCTCAGTTTGCCCACGTTGTACCCCAAAAGGTTCATGGCAGTCTTTACAGGTATCGGGTTAACCTCGCAGAACAGGGCCTTGAATATGGGCATAATCTTAAGCTGCAGTTCCCTGCTCTTTTGCACGTCGCCCTCAAGGTAGGAGACCACCATGTCGTGCATTTCTTCCGGTATTATGTTTGCGGTTACCGAGATAACTCCCTTACCGCCGAGGGACATGAGGGGCACTACCTGGTCGTCGTTTCCGGAATATAGGTCCAGTTTATCCCCGCACAGGTACGCGGTTTCTGCGATCTGGGTAAAGTTTCCGCTGGCTTCCTTTATCCCGGATATGTTTTTGTGCTCGCACAGCTTGCGGAGAGTATCCGGCGTAATGTTCAAACCGGTTCTTCCGGGTACGTTGTATATTATTATGGGGATGTCGATATTGTCCGCCACGGCGGTGAAATGCTCCAGCAGCCCTTTCTGGATTGTTTTATTGTAATACGGGGTAATGACCAGTAC
>DASRVG010000086.1:0-3669 GCA_035655175.1 Clostridia bacterium
CTTTTTTCACAGTCATGTGTTCTCCTCCTTACTCTTCTTATTATCCTCAAACAATCTTAAAAAAGACCGTTTATGGAACTATACTTAATATTTTACCAGATGGTATCATGCATTGCCAACCACCTTGTCGGTAGAAAACAGATATTCTACGAAATTCAACCGGTGGACCAAAAAACATAGGAACCGTCGCCTTTTGACTTGACTTCAAAAAAAACAGGGAATAACGTCTCCCTGTTTTATGAATACTTATTATTCAGTTCCTCCACAATCTCGTCGGCTTCCACGCCATAGGTTTGAGCGGCCCGCTCAATGCTCTTGTATAGAGCACCGCCTCACCCGAAGCACCTTATGCCGAACCTTTTGAATATGGCTTCCGCTTCGGGGTGCTGCTTAAGTATGTCCTTTATCTTGCTTTCCTTGCTGTACAACCAAAACACCTCCCGATTGGACCGTTTTTAACTATTATATTATAATTCCCCCCAACCGGATATATATCTTGCCATTTTTTTATCGCTAACGGCTGTAGAAGTCGTGGTTTCCAATGGTTGTCACGTATTTCAGGTTGTTCTTGAACCACTTTGCGGCACCTTTTCCGGCAAGGCCTTCGTATATGAAAAACTGGGCATTGCCTACGGATTGGCCGTTTTGGCCTACGGGCTTTGCACCCCCGAGAGCCTCCATCGCCGCCCTGTATGACTGCTCCGAAGGTTCCTTGCTGTTCCATCCACCGTCGGTAACCGGCTGAAACTGTCCTTTTTGAAATATTACACCCTCTATGGTATTCGGAAACCTATCACTCATGACCCTGTTCAATACTACAGCACCAACCGCCACCTTTCCCTCGTAGGGCTCGTAGCGGGCTTCGCACTCGATTATCTTTGCAAGCAAATATAGCTCCCTTTCGCCTGTTTTGACCATCCCCCTGAATGCCAGGGCTTGTGGGCGGGCTGACGCCGGCAGCATTCTGGGAACCTGTACCGGGGAAACCGCAGGCGTATCAAGGTATAAGTCCTGCTGCACCGTTTCCCCGTACCCCTGGCCTCCTGCGAACATTACCGCCACTGCCGCAATCACCAAGGCAGGCAGTACTGTTCTTTTAAGTTCCTTCATCATTTCATCCTCCTGGTTATGGTAACTTTAACCAACACAAGTACATAATATACCAAACCTTAACACTTAATGCAACCCTATTCTTTTTTATATCCATTTTTAGGTAAAATATAACCATAAAAAAAAGACCGCATGTCGCGGTCCCTTCAGATTTCCTTTAATATTTCCTTAAGCAGCATTACGAACTCCTGCTGCGCTTTTTTACCCACCTCCAGGACCTCCCGGTGGTTGGGCGCATGGTGCAGTATCCCCGCCGCCATATTGGTTATGCAAGAGATACCCAGCACCTTCAACCCGCAGTGCACCGCGGCGATAACTTCCGGCACCGTGGACATTCCCACCGCATCGCCGCCAATGGTTCCCAGCATACGGATTTCAGCCGGCGTCTCGTAGCTGGGGCCGGTAACACCGCAGTAGACGCCCTGTTTTATATCGATATCAAGGCGGCGTGCACACTTGATTGCTGTTTCCACAAGCCCTTTATCATAGGCATTCGTCATGCCGGGAAACCTTTCCCCCATTTCGTCCAGGTTTTTGCCAATAAGCGGGTTATACCCCATAAGGTTAATGTGGTCGGTTATTATCATCAGGTCGCCGGGCTTAAACTCCCTGTTAATCCCGCCGGCCGCGTTGGTAACCACCAGCTTTTCCACTCCCAGCAGCCTCATCACCCTTACCGGCAATACCACTTCACCCATGGAATAGCCTTCGTAGTAATGGAACCGGCCCTGCATGGCAATCACCTGCCGCCCCATAAGGGTCCCCGCCACCAGGCGCCCCGCATGGCCTTCCACCGTCGACACCGGGAAGCCCGGTATATCCGAATAGTCCATGACCTTTGCATCCTCTATGTAGTCCGCCATTTGCCCCAACCCGGACCCAAGTATCATACCTATTTCCGGTTTTATATTTACCCTTTCCCTTATAAATTCCACGGCCCTTTGATACTTCTCCATATTATCCAATCCCATCCCTCCCAATTATATGTTAAGTATACCACTAATACTAAAAAAGAAAAACCTGTTAAATTGTACAGGTTTTTCCCAAATAAATATACGGTTACCCAAACTTGTAAGGCTTCATGAAGCCTAGTTTACTTTGTCTAAAGCCTTGGGCTATATCCCGAGCCATGGCCTGGGATTGACCACTTCCCCCTTTTTCCTTACCTCAAAGTGCAGATGCGGTCCGGTGGATACCCCGGTACTGCCCGACAGGGCTATGGTGGTTCCGGCTGTAACCACTTCCCCTACCTTAACTTTAATGCTTGAATTATGTGCATATAGGGTTGTAATTCCTCCCCCGTGGTCTATTATTACCGTTTTCCCGTATCCGCCGTAGGTATCGGCATATATCACCTTTCCGGCTCCCGCCGCTACTATCTTTTTGCCCCAGGTCACCCTTATATCCAGTCCTGAATGATATTTCCTTGTTTTATATATGGGATGTATCCTCCATCCGAATTCCGACGTAATCCTGGTGTATCCCGGTGCAGGCCACACAAACTTGCCCCCTATGAACTTTCCGCCTTGTGACAGGCTTAGGATTGTCTGGGTTATCTGCCTGGATGTTTTTTCCAATTCCGCCAGCATCAGGTCCAGCTGCTTTTCCTCATTCTTTACTTTTGCCAGGGCGTTGTTCCTGCTGGCAGTTACCGTCTTGATTTCCTGTTTCTTTGCAAGGAGGTCGTTCTTCAGGGAGAGCATTCTTATTTCCTTTTCCTTTACTTCGTCCTGTTTTGCCTGGACCAAATCGCGCTGTTCCTTTAGCTCTTCCAATATGGAAATATCATAGGCAGCCACCTTGCTTACCAGATAGAACCGGGAAACAAAATCCGAGAAGTTCTCGGCATTAAGCAAAACCTCCAGGTAGCCGTACCCGCTGTTCTTGTACATTGTTCTCAGTCTCTGTTTATAGAGCTTGTCCCTCTTTTCCAGCTCTTTTTTAGCCTGCTCCAACTCTTCGGTAACTCTCTCCAGTTCCTTCCTGGTAGCTTCCAGGTCCCTTTCCACTCTGCCCAGTTGGTTCTCGGCTTCGTTTAACTGGTTATTCAGCCTTTCCAATTCTTTTATCAGGCTGTTTTTCTGCTGCTGAACACCCTTAAGCTGGCTTTCGGTCCTTTGCTTTTCCTGCAGTACTCTCTCCAGCTTTTTTTGCTCTTCCGCCAGGTCGGCATAAACAGCCGTACTATGTAACAACAATATTGAAATTGCAATTATTATGGACACTAACCTGGATTTCCTCACACCAAGCCCCCCCTGGATACAATTCTCTCCAATTATTTTATAACAATGGGGCTGTTTTGTCATATAATTTGTTGAAAATTTAATATAATTGTAACATTTCATAATTTTTACATGCAATTGGCATGATGTTTTAACAAAAAAAGCCGCCCATCAAACCGGGCGGTTTAGTTTGCAGACAAAGTAAACTAGGCTTCACGAATACCCGCTTATGCAAAAATGCTTTGGAGGAAACTAAAGCCTTGCTTCTTGAAAAACCTAACGCATCCTATGGGGCGTCCATGCCCCAAAGGAGCCTGGCCTGGCATCCTGTCAGGCC
>DASRVG010000087.1:0-5571 GCA_035655175.1 Clostridia bacterium
TTTAATGACCTGGTGGACCAGTGTGACCTGTTTAACGAGTCCATAAAGTATTATGCCAATATCTTGACGCCTTTTAGCCACATACTCAGGAAGAAGCTTGATGAAGTAATTTCCCTAGGTTTGCCCATTGATATTATTGCAACAAGCCACGGGGTTGTCTGGAGAGAGAATCCCGTGCAGATTGTGGAAAAATACTCCCAGTGGGCAAACGACTACCGGGAAAACCAGATAACTGTTATTTATGACACAATGTGGAACGGCACCAAGTTGCTGGCCGAGAAGATAGCCGAAGGAATCAGGCTGGCGGACCCGGACGTGGTTGTAAAGGTTTTCAGCCTGGCCAAGAGTGACGACAACGACCTGATAACAGAGGTGTTCAAATCCAAAACCGTTGTCATGGGGTCACCCACCATGTCAAACAGTATCCTGCATTCCGTAGCCGGGTTTATACACCTGATGAAAGAGATGAGATTTAAGGGCAAAAAGGCGGCTGCGTTTGGCTGTTACGGTTGGAGCGGCGAAGCGGTGAAAGTCATAAACGAGCTAATGGCGGATGCCGGCTTTGAGGTTATAAATGAAGGCTATAGAAACCTGTGGAATCCCGACTGGGATTCGCAAAACGCCGCCGTGGATTTTGGCAAAAAGATTGCAATGGCATAAAGGACACGGCCGATGACTAAGTAGGAGTTTAGTGTCTTAAAGGCACATGCTATAAAATACATATAATAAGGGAGGAATTCATAATGAAGAAATACAGTTGTATCCCGTGCGGCTATATCTATGACCCCGAAATCGGCGACCCCGATGGAGACATAGCACCGGGAACCGCATTTGAAGAATTGCCGGATGACTGGCAGTGCCCCATGTGCTTTGCCAGTAAAGATGACTTTGAGCCTTATGAAGACTAAAACAATGTGAAAATTGAAGTATCGCTGCACTCCGGCCGGACGTTTCACCTCCGCCGGGGTACAGTTTTTATTAAGTGGGTACGGCCTATTCAACAGCCCCGGCAATGGGTTTCAGGCTGAAATAATCAAGGGCCAGGTTGACATCGTTTATATCATAGATTTTACGCTCAAAACAGAACTTGATAACAAGGTCCGGCAATTCACTGTCGGACAGCGTATAGCCCGCGGCATTCAAAAGGCCGGCTGCTTCTTTCAAGTCCAGCTTAAGTGCCAGGGCAAGGGCAATTACCGTGTTTTTTCTTGGATGATAGTTTGGGTTTGAGCGTATCTTCGAAAAATGGCGGCGGTCAATCCCGGCTTTCTTGTAAACTTGTGCATCGCTTAAACCTGTTTTATCTATATAACCAAACAGCACCTCGGAAAAGGAAGGCTTTTTGTTGTTTTCAACAAAGCTTTTTATTTCTGTGGGTGCTATTTTTTCATGCAGGACTTCTCCGGCGGTTATCCCCTTGGGAAAGCATTCTTCTATAGCGAGATCATAATCGACGAGGTGTTCGCTCACATATTTCTGCAGGTCATATAAGAATTCCCTTGAGAGCATCGTATATTTTCCCCCTTTACGTAAATGTCGCCGTAGGAGCGACCATCAGCGGTCACTTTATTATTACAATTGTACCATAAATAAAAAGTGAAAGGATGGTATAAATGGGATTCAATCTTACTGAAATCGTCTTTGTACTTGACCGAAGCGGTTCGATGGCAGGCCTGGAAAGCGATGTTATAGGGGGGTTTAACGCTTTCATTGAAAACCAAATGAAGATGGACGGAAAGGTGATAGTGACCGCCGTTTTATTCGACCACGAGTATGAGCTTTTATGGAACGGGATAGACGCCGGAAAAGCCAGGCTGACAAGCAGGGAGTACTATGTAAGGGGTTGCACCGCCCTTCTTGATGCGGTGGGCAAGACCATCCTGGACGTGGGGAGGAGGCTTTCACTGCAGCCGGTGGGACAGCGGCCGGAAAAGGTGATATTTGTCATCACCACCGACGGGCTGGAAAACGCCAGCAGGGAGTTTTCGTATGGAAAAGTAAAAGAACTGATTAAGCATCAGCAGGAAAGGCATGGCTGGGAGTTTGTGTTCCTCGGCGCAAACATAGATGTCGCAAAGGAAGCGGACAACCTGGGCATTTGCCGTGACGACGCATATAGTTTTAAGGCGACCAAAGCGGGGGTTGCAAAGATGTACGATACGGTCTGCGAAGCGGTAACTAATAAGCGAAAAAACAATACTTCAGGCGGGCTGTAGAGGTCCGCCTGAAGTATGCTGCCTTTTGTGATATTCGGATAAGGTGATTATCATGCTATTTCTTGTTTACTGCTCCAGCGGCAAAGAATATTATTATTATCACCAAAAGCAGGAAAAGAATATCCTCGTCCTTGCCAAAGAAACCTCCAAATCCGGACACCCGGTTCACCCCCTAAACTAAATAGCCGGACGTTTGTGTAAAGTTTCCGTCCATGATGATTTTCTATTATTCAATATATTAACTGGCAAGGGTTTTGGTTAATAAAAATCTTTATATTTCCGTATAGCAAGTAAAGATGCGATACCGGCAGAGGGTCTTTTTTGCCATGCTGTTGCATTACAGCAATATGTAAATGTATAATATAATATGGTTGGTACTATATTAATTAAGACATTGGAGCAGCTTCCGTCCAGGTACAGCCGGACAGGAAGCATGACAGCCTAATATTTTAATAATAGGGGGGTTACCATGCGAAAAGCTGAGCCGTTCAAGATCAAGATGGTGGAACCGATTAGTCTACTTCCAAGAGAGGAAAGGGAAAAGGCCCTGGTCAGGGCGGGGTACAACGTATTCTCGCTGAAGGCCGAGGAGATTTATATCGACCTTTTGACCGACAGCGGAACCGGCGCAATGAGCGACAGGCAGTGGGCGGGCATCATGATGGGGGATGAGACCTATGCGGGCAGCAGGAGTTTCTACAAGTTGGAGCAGTCCGCAAAGGACATCTTCGGTTACAAGTACATAATCCCGGCGCACCAGGGAAGGGGCGCCGAGCAGGTACTGTTCCAGACGCTCATCAAAAAAGGGCAGGACGTCTTAGGCAATATGCATTTTGACACCACTATGGCGCATATCGAGTTAAACGGCGGTAGGGCCGTAAACCTTGTCCATGAGAGGGCCTATGACACGCAGACACCGCACCCCTTCAAAGGAGATACGGACCTTGAAAAGCTGGAGAGCTATATCAAGGAAAGAGGCGCAGAGAACATAGCATTCATGATTATTACAGTAACCTGCAACAGTGCCGGTGGTCAGCCCGTAAGCATGACCAACATAAGGGCTACCAGCGAGATATGCAAAAAATACGGTATCAAGGTATTCCTGGATGCCGCAAGGTATGCGGAAAACGCATATTTCATCAAAACAAGGGAAACGGGGTATGAAAACAAATCCATCAGGGAGATCGTCCGGGAGATGTTCTCCTATGCTGAAGGCTTTACAATGAGCGCCAAGAAAGACGGCCTTGTAAACATAGGCGGGCTTATCGGCATCAAGGGCGATGAGGACATCTATCTCGCCTGCCGGTCTATGGTGGTGCCCTATGAAGGTTTTCCCACCTACGGCGGCTTATCCGGCAGGGACCTGGAAGCCCTTGCGGTAGGGCTGCAGGAAGGAATTGAAGAGGCATACCTTGAATACAGGATTGGCCAGGTTGCTTACCTGGGGCAGAGGCTTATCGAGGGCGGGGTCCCGATCCAGACGCCCACCGGCGGGCATGCGGTATTCGTTGACGCAAAGAAGATGCTGCCGCATATTCCGTACTACCAGTTCCCGGCAGCTGCCCTTGCCAATGCTCTTTACCTTGAAGCGGGGGTAAGGGGAGTGGAGATTGGTTCCTTCCTGCTGGGCAGGGACGTAGAAACCGGCGAACAGCTTGAATCGCCGATGGAACTGTTAAGGCTTACGATACCCCGCAGGGTGTACACCGACAGGCACATGGACTATATAGCCGACGCACTTATAGAAATAAACAAGAAAGCGGATACCATAAAGGGCGTCGAAGTGGTTTACGAGCCAAAGGTGCTGAGGCACTTTACGGCGGTACTGAAACCCGTGGAATAAACCTTAAGGGAGCATCGCAGGACCGGCTTGGCGGGAGCGGTGCTCCTTAATAAATGAAATTTTGCTCAACATGGCAGGGAAGTTTAATGTGAGGCAGGGCAATTTCCTCTTTGCAAGCTTGTATTAAACCTGTCCAAATAAGAACAGTATCAAAGACCTCGTGGAAGGGGTCTTTTTTTAGTTTGTAATGCCCAACTGCTTGTATTAATTTCTACTCTTACAGCATATAAAGATGTAAGAGTATTTTTGGGTCGCGACATGGGTCCGCAGCAGGGGGATGCGGTTTTGCAAAGATAAGAATTTTAGGGTACGGGGGGTGATTCCCAGGAACTGATGCGCGATTGACTGAAGGGGAAGCCTTAATACTGAGATAAGAATAAAAATTGGGGAGGAGTGCAAATTGAAAAGGGATCAACTGGCCGTGATGGCGATAATAATGACAGCGCTGCTGCTTGCCGCGGGGTGCACGGGCGGTACGGGAACAGGGGGAGAAAGCGCGGAAGGTCCGGTGGATGAACCCATATTCATAACCATAGGCACCGGTACGGTAGGCGGGTCCTATTACCCGCTGGGGGGAGCAATGGCAAAGATATGGACCGACAATATACCCAACGTGCATGCAAGCGTGCAGTCAACCGGTGGCACCAACCAGAACATCCAGCTTATGGCCGACAATCAGTCGGAGGTCGGGTTTACCGATACCAAATACGTGCTCGCGTACAACGGCGTGGCAGACTGGGAGGGCGACCCGCAGACATGGCTCAGGGGGCTGCTGCCGCTTTACCCGGAACCCACGAACATACTGGTGGCCAAGGACTCGGGGATAAAAACCCTCGAGGATATGAAAGGGAAGCGCGTTTCGATAGGGGCAGTCGGAAGCGGGACCGAGAGCACTTCCAGGGAGCTTTTCTCGGTGTTGGGCATGGACGCGGATAAGGACATAAAGGCCTTTATGCTGGGAACGGGAGATACAGCCAAGGCCTTCCAGGATAAGCAGATAGACGCGGCCATCCTTGTGGGCTCTCTCGGGATGTCCTCCATCGTTGAGCTTACCTCCTTAAACCTCGTGGATTTCCTGGATGTGCCCGACGAAATATTTGACAAGATATTCGAAGTGAACAATACATGGGTTCAATTCACAATCCCTGCAAACTATTACCAGAACCAGCCCAACCCTGTACATACGTACTCGGCGTTCAACACGCTGTCCTGCAGGGAAGACCTGCCGGAGGACCTCGCATACCAGATGGTTAAAACGCTGTTCGAACACAAGGAGGACTTGCTGGCGGTAAGGCAGACCATGGAAAACATGACGCTGGAGAACGTTGAGAAGATTGCCATTCCGATTCATCCGGGAGCCCTTAAATACTACAAGGAAATGGGGGCAAAGCTGCCTCCGGGCAATTAATAACCCGAGACAAGGCATTAATTACCTCGGCGGGGTACCCGTAAAGGTGCCCCGCGGGGGATACAACCGTTTTACGAATGGGAGTTGAAGAGATGGCCGGAGAC
>DASRVG010000088.1:0-5196 GCA_035655175.1 Clostridia bacterium
GCCCAGCCCGCACAGCGACGCCTCCTTCAAGGCTTCGCAGATTTCAAGCAGCGTGTCTACATCCTCTTTACGGCCGCGGCCTGCGCATATATCGTTAAGTATGCCCAGCATCCTCCTAAGGCCTTCCCTGCAGGGCAGGCATTTGCCGCAGGATTCCTCCGCCAGGAACCCGGTGTAATACCGCGCCACCTCCACCATGCAGGTGTCCTCATCCATTACAATCATGCCGCCCGAGCCCATCATGGAACCGGCGCCGCTTAGGGATTCAAAGTCCACTTTCAGGTCCAGCATGCTCCCGGGGATGCATCCCCCCGAGGGCCCGCCGGTCTGGACCGCCTTAAAGGCCTTCCCGCCGGGTATCCCGCCGCCTATGTCGAATATTATCTTCCTCAGGCTTATCCCCATGGGCACCTCTATGAGGCCGGTGTTTTGCACCTTGCCCACCAGCGAGAACACTTTGGTACCCTTGCTCCCCCCGGTGCCGATGGAGCTAAACCAATCGCTGCCCCTGTCAATGATAACCGGCACGTTGGCCCATGTCTCCACGTTGTTCAGAACAGTGGGTTTGTCCCAAAGCCCCCTCTCGGTGGCGTGGATGTACTTGGCCCGGGGCTCGCCCACCCTTCCCTCTATAGAAGCCATAAGCGCCGAGGATTCGCCGCAAACAAAGGCACCCCCTCCCCGGACAATGCTCAGGTCAAACCCAAAACCGCTGCCCATAATACTTTCGCCTAGAAAGCCTTGCTCCTTCGCCTGCCGGATGGCCGCTGACATGTTTTTAAGCGCCAGCGAATACTCATCCCGGATGTAAATAAACCCCTGCCGGGAACCCACCGCGTAGGCACCTATGACCATCCCCTCTATAATGCTGTGGGGGTCCCCTTCCATTATGCTTCTGTCCATAAAGGCCCCGGGGTCGCCCTCGTCACCGTTGCACAGCACGTACCTGGGAGTATCATCGGAAGCGGCGCAGTGTCTCCATTTGCGGCCGGTGGGAAAACCGGCGCCGCCCCGGCCCCTTAAACCGGACTTTTCCATTTCTGCGGTTACATCCTCCGGCTTCATCTTTGAAAGCGCCTTCTCAAGGGCCCTGTACCCGCCCCTTTGGATATAATCGTCAATATTCTCCGGGTCAATCTCGCCGATGTTTCGCAGCGCTATTTTTAACTGGTTCTTGTAAAAGTCGGTCTCTTTGTGGGACTTAACCTTTTTGCCGGCGGCGGGATCGGTGTACAAAAGCCTTTCCACGGTTCTTCCCCCGTCCAGCGTCTCCCGGACAATTTCCTCCACGTCGGATACCTTTACCCTGCAGTAAAAAATATCATCCGGCAGTATCTTGACGATGGGGCCCATCTCGCAAAGGCCGTTGCACCCGGTGGCCTTTGCAGCCGCCTTCACCTTCACTGGGTAGCCGGCACCCTTGACCATTTTCTCAAGCTCCCTGTATACCTCAAGGCTTCCGTTGGCAAGGCACCCGGTACCGCAGCATACCAGTACCGTCCGTTTTGGCTTTCTTTTAAATATCCCCATCGCCTTTTCCCTCCAGCTTTTTCAGGATTTCACCTATCCTTTCCGGTTCCACTCTTGCATAATACACATCGTTTATTACCATAACCGGTGCCAGGGCGCAGGACCCCAGGCAGTTAACCGTCTCCAGCGAGAACCGGCCGTCTTCGGTGGTCTCCCCCGGTTCAATGCCAAGCAGCCTTTTCAGCTCGTCCAGCAGCCCCTGGGAGTTCTTTATGTGGCAAGCAGTCCCGTCGCACACCTTAATCACATACTCACCCTTGGGCTTTAGGCTCAAAGCCTTGTAAAAGGTCGCCATGCTGTACAGCCTGCTTAGGGGCACGTCCAGGTGGAGGCGTACCGTCTCCAGAGTCTCCCTGGGAAGGTACCCATACGTTTTTTGTATATCCTGCAGAATGGCAAGCAGGAATCTCTGCTCCCTGGGGTAACCATCCAATATCTCCCGGACAGGTGCAAGGTCCTCCCTTTGCTTTACAAAGTCCATTATATCTATCACCTTCTTTATCCTCCGGCTACCACGGGGAATATGGATATCTCGTCATCCTTTTCAAGCGGCGTGTCCAGTCCCTGCAGGTGAACCACGTTTCTGCCGTTTACCAGCACTATAATCTTGCTGCCCAGTTTTCCGTCCTCCAAGAGGAGGGAGCATAACTCCCTGCCGTAGAGACTGCAAAGGTGCTGCAATAAACCACCCACACTGCCGCATCCTTGTTCCGCAACGTCAATCTCCCGGCTCCCTGTATGCTCCCTTATTGTAGCAAAGAACTTAACCTTCATGCCTATTCCGCCCTTACCCTATCGAAAGGTCCTGAAGTTTTTCGGCAGTAGGAACGCCGTCGGCGCCCCAGCCCCTGACTTCATAGTATTCCGGCAGCATTTTTTCAAGGTCCACCACTTTGCCCTTCGCGGGGCCGGACTGAAGCGGTTCTTTAAGAAGCCTGGGCGGCAGCGTGTCATCGGCGGCGGTAAACCCGGCCTTGATATTGAACATCCTCTCCAGGTTCCATATCCTCTCACCGGCCTTTAGTATCTCTTCGTCGGTGGCGTTAATACCGGTGGCGGTCCGCAGCATGGAGGATATCTCTGGCAGCCCTATGGCGAAGGTGGTAAACAGGCATATCCCGGCGGAATCCACCACCGCGGTGAGGTCCTGGAATATCTTCAGCCATCCGGCCTTACCCTCGGTAACCAGCGGGTCAAGCTTTTCGGGTATGCCCAGTATCTCCGGCGATGTTAGATATCCCCTTACATGGCAGCCGCCGCGGTTGGAGGTGGCGTATTCAAGGCCCATCCCCTGCACGCCCCTGGCGTCATAGGCCGGCATTTCCTGTTTCTTTACCGACATCGAAAGCTCCGGGCAGCCGTATTTGGACGCCATCCTGTAGGAGCCCTCGGCCAGCACATCACCGAAGCCTTCCCTCAGGCCTATCATGCGGGTAAGCTCTACCAGGGCTTCCGCATCACCGAAGGGTATGGCCCTGCCGACCTCTTCCTCGGTCAATATTCCCTTTTCATACATCTCCATCGCGCAGGCGATGGTGGCACCCGTTGTAATGGGGTCAATGCCCAGCTCGTTGCAAATGAAGTTGGCCTTGCTCACCGCCTCCAGGTCACCCACGCCGCAGCATGCGCCCAAGGCCCAGCCCGCTTCGTACTCGGGACCTTCTCCGAAGCTCTTGAACTTGCCTTCCGGGATACGCGTAATCCTTCCGCAGCCTATGTTGCAGCCGAAGCACCCCTTGTTCCTTACCAGGTACTTTTCGGCCAGGGTTTCACCGCTGATGCCCTCGGCCTCCTCGAAGATGCCGCCGTCCCTCCAGTTCCTGGTGGGAAGCGCCCCCGACTGGTTAAGGATGTTTATCAGTATCTGGGTACCGTAGGTGGGTAGACCCCCGCCAGTAACCGGGTGTTCTTTTAGCTTTGTCCTGGCATCGGTGCAGGCCTCCATGAAGCCCTCGGGGTCGGCCACCTTTATGGACTTGGAGCCCTTTACCGCGACCGCCTTAAGGTTCTTTGACCCCATAACCGCTCCGAGGCCGGACCTGCCCGCAGCCCTGTTCCTGTCGTTTAGAACTCCGGCAAATAGTACCATCTTTTCACCGCCCGGGCCTATGCATGCTACCCTGGCATCCTCCGCTGTTTCCGCAAGCACCGTGTCGGTGGTTTCAAACACGTTTTTACCCCACAGGTGCAAGGCGTCCCGCAGCTCAACATTGTCGTCCTCAATCCACAGGTAGACGGGTTTTTCCGCCCTGCCCTCGAAAATTATCCCGTCATAGCCGGCGTACTTCAGCTCCGGCCCAAAATGGCCCCCCGAGTTGGAAGCGCCTATGGTGCCGGTAAGCGGCGCCTTGGCCACCACTTCATACCTGCCGCCGCTGCTGGCAAAGGTCCCGGTCAGCGGCCCGGTCATGAATATCAGCTTGTTTTCCTCGGACAACGGGTCCACCTTCGGGTCCACCTCGTCCATCATAATTTTTGTGGCAAGCCCCCTGGCCCCCAGGTACATCTCGGCATCCTTCGGGCATAGGGCCTCTTTCTTTATGGTTCCGTCGGTCAGGTTAACGCGCAGCAAATTTCCTGTCCAGCCAAACATCATTCATTCACCTCCCCAAACAACTCGCTGAATTTTTCAGCGATAACCTTTTTCCTGCCCATGGTTCCGGGCGCGGCCTCACGGTATTCGATGGCTCCCGACGGGCAGTATTGGGCACACTTTGGATCCCCTTCGCAGAGGTTGCATTTTACCACCTTACCTTCATAGGTGTTGAAGGTAATGTTGCCAAGTGGACATGCGCTGACGCACATTTTGCAACCGATGCACTTCCTCTCGTCAATTGCCACCAGCCCGTCCGCGGTTTTTGTGATAGCGTCGGTGGGGCACACTCTCATGCAGGACGGGTCCTCGCACTGCATGCACATCATGGGCACCGACACCGCCGCCTCGTCGTACGTGAATACCGAGACTCTTGAGTTCTTTGGATTGAAAGCGTTGATTTTTGTGAAGGAGCATACCAGTTCGCAGGTTCTGCAGCCGATGCACTTTTCAGGTGAGATCATAAGAATTTTGCTCACATCCCTCCGGCTCCGTCAAAGAAACGGGCGCCGGATTTCACCTCCCCCTTTATTTATTAAAAAAAGTTCACCCGCTGCTTTCGGCAAGAATATGCCCCAGGCAGCAAATGAACTCCTTTGCAATAACGGCAGGCGTAAGGATTACTCCTCGCACCCTGGCGCCCCACAGCCCCTTTTACCGGGTCCGTGGGGTCGGAGAAAGACTCTCTATTTTTTTGAGCAAACCATGATGCTGATTTTTCAGATGCTTTTATGAAGTATTAAAACAGAAATGTGTCAATCGAATCAGTATAATAATTTTTCTGCAAACAACACAGAAATCCTTCTAAAAAATGGAACAATTGTAGAATAATTAACTGCTCGTTCCACCTTTCTATATATATTAACCCAGTACAGAAATATGAGTATGATTTTTCGCCTGTCGCCGGCATATTCATCGGTTTTTACAGTTTAAGTTACAAAACCTCCCCACTCCTACAAAAGCGCTGGGCTGCACCATCGATTGCATATAAGAAGCTACAAAAACTATGGTCTGACATATAGTAAACTAGAAATCCGAGCTGAGGCGTTATACATAGTGCTAAAATGCAAAGC
>DASRVG010000089.1:0-14449 GCA_035655175.1 Clostridia bacterium
TCCCTATTAAGCGGGTAAAGACAGTCATCAACTGTCTTTACCTAACAATAGAGCTACTCTATCCAGAATTATGTCGGCCATCCGGGCCTTTGTCATGGCCGGAAGCTGCTGTATGCCGCCCTTGGCATCCAGCAGGTAACCCTGGTTGGTATCGCCGGCAAACCCGGCCCCCTCCCGGGTAATATCATTGGCCACTATCAGGTCCAGGTTCTTACTTTTAAGCTTATCCCTCGCATAGTCTATGACGTTGGTACTTTCCGCCGCAAAGCCCACTAAAACCTGGCCTTTCTTTTTGCCGCCCAGTTCGGCCAGTATATCGGGATTCCTCACCATTTCAATGGTAAACCGTCCCCCGGTCTTTTTGATTTTCTCCCCGGAATAAACCGCCGGGCGGTAGTCCGACACCGCCGCCGTCTTTATAACAACGTCACAGTCCGGGAAGTAGTGCATGACCTTTTCATACATATCCCGGGCGGTTATAACGGGCACCAGCTCCACCGACGGAGGGGGTTCTATGTTTGTAGGGCCGCTTACCAGGATTACCCTTGCACCCCTCCTGGCTGCCGCCCCGGCAATGGAATACCCCATTTTGCCGGAGGATGCGTTTGTAATAAACCGCACCGGGTCCAGGGCCTCCCTTGTAGGCCCGGCGGTTACAAGTACCGTCCTGTTTTCAAAGTCCCTTTTTCCCGCCGCAAGGCTTTCCATGTACTCCACAATAGCGGAGGGCTTCTCCATCCGGCCTTCTCCCTCATCGCCGCAGGCAAGGCTTCCGCTGGCGGGACCGAAGAACAGGTACCCGTCCCGGCTAAGGCTTTGTATATTGCGCTGTACTATGGGGTTGTTGTACATGTTGGTGTTCATGGCGGGAACAATTACAACCATTGACCTTGTAGCCATCACCGTGGTAGTCAGCAGGTCGTCGGCTATGCCGGAGGCCACCTTGCCTATGAAATTTGCGGTGGCGGGCGCTATTACCATGTATTCCGCCCACTGGGCAAGGGAAATGTGCTGGATTTCCCACTCCTGCGGGCAGGAGAACATGTCGGTCGCCACCTTGTAGCCTGAAATGGTCCTAAGGGTAAGCGGCGTTATGAACTCTTGGGCTTTGTCGGTCATTATCACCCTTACCTGGGCCCCTTTTTTTCTTAGACGACTTACAAGGTCTGCGCTCTTGTACGCGGCTATGCAGCCGCAGATGCCCACCACTATCCTTTTACCCTGAAGCAAGTCCTTATCCCCCCGTTACTTGATGCCGTCCTTGGTTCTCACGTACTTAATCTTTCCCTCTTCTATTTCCTTTATGGCTATGGATACGCTCTTCGTGGAATCAAAGCCTTCTTTTTTCTGCCAGTCCTGGTTAAGCTGCCTCGCCCTTTTGGCCGCCATCGCTACCAGGGTATACCTGCTGTCCGCTTTCTCTAAAAGCGAATTTATTGAAGGATACAACATTTACATGCCTCCTTACTCGCCTATCAATTTCATTTTAAACCTATCCACCCTGCATTTCTCTGCCATTATTATGGAACGCAGTTTTTCGGTGGCGCTTTCCACCTCGTCGTTTATTATGAAGTAATTGTACCTTGATACGTAGTTTATCTCCCTGTAAGCTGCTTCAAACCTTCGCAGTATCTCCTTCTCGTTCTCGGTACCCCGCTTGGTTATCCTCTGTTTCAGTTCCTCCATGGACGGGGGCAGTATGAAGACAAATACGCCCTCCTTGTACTTTTCCTTTACCTGCAAGGCCCCCTGTATATCAATTTCAAGAAGCACGTCCCTTCCCTTCCCGATGTTTTCCTCAACATATTTCCTGGGTGTGCCGTAATAGTTGCCGTATACTTCAGCGTATTCGATAAACCCGTCCCTTTCCACCATTTCCATGAATTCTTCCCGGGATACAAAAAAATAATTCTTGCCGTCCACTTCCCCTTCCCTGGGTTTCCGGGTGGTAACGGAAATGGAAGCTACTAAATCATCATTGGTTTCCAACAGCCTTTTGCATATGGTCCCCTTTCCCGCTCCGGAGGGGCCGGATACCACCACCAGCAGTCCCTTGTCCCCGGCGCTCATTCACACCCCACCGAACCGTCGGAAGTATCCTTGGAATACAGCCTGTTGGCTACCGTTTCCGGTTGGACTGCGGATAGTATTATATGGTCGCTGTCGGTAATGATCACTGCCCTTGTCCTTCTTCCATAGGTAGCGTCAATAAGCATGCCCCTCTCCCTTGCATCCTGGATAATCCTCTTAATGGGCGCCGATTCGGGGCTTACTATGGCCACAAGCCTGTTTGCCGAGACCATGTTGCCAAACCCTATGTTTATCAGTTTCATGTCCATCGTCGAACCTCCTTATTCTATGTTTTGTATTTGCTCCCTCACCTTTTCCAGTTGGGACTTTATTTCTATAACCGACTTCGAAATGCTCAAATCGTTTGCCTTTGAACCAATGGTGTTAACCTCCCGGTACATCTCCTGCACCAGGAAATCCAGTTTCCTGCCTATGACACCCCCGTCTTCCAGTATGCTGTTCATCTGGGAAGCATGGCTGCGCAGCCTTACAATTTCCTCGTTGATATTGCTCCTGTCCGCGAATATCAAGACTTCCTGGTAAACCCTTTCCATGTCAAGTTCCATGCCCTCGGACAGGCCCTCCAGCCTCTTTACCAGCTTGTCCCGGTACTCCTCCACTATGAATCCTGCCCTTTTTTCTATTTCCGATACTTCACTGTTTATGGCTTCAAGGTTGTCCAGTATGTCTTTTTTCAGGTTTTCCCCTTCCCGCCTGCGCATCTCCAGCAGAGCCCCCAGGGCCTTTTCAAGGGCCGAAAGAACATATCCCCACAGCTTCTCTTCGTCCGGTTCCCCCTGCCGGGCACTTATTACGTCCGGAAAGGATGCTACAAGGGATACCGGTATACCGCCCTCAAGACCCAGCCTTTCCTTCAGGTCCCTAAGCGCGCTGTAATAGTTTTGCGCCAGCTCGTAGTTCACCCGGACATCGGTTTCTTTAATATCTCCCATATCAAGGGAAACATACACATCCACCCTGCCCCTTGACACCCGGGACTGGATATACTGCCTTATCCTTTCCTCCAGGAAGGACATACACTTGGGCGTCCTTACCGAAATATCGCTGTACCTGTGGTTTACCGACCGCACTTCCACCGATACAACCGTGTCCCCTGTCCTGTGCTCTCCCCTGCCAAACCCGGTCATGCTAAAAACCATTATATGTATTCATCCTTCCCTATTCCTCTATCTCCCTTAATTTAACACATTTTTCTTACTTTGCAAAGAACAAATTTATTCACACAGCCTGCCGGAGAACACGTATGAAGCGTCCCCCTCCATTGTCACCCTGTCATCCTCATTCCATGTTATCAAAAGCTCTCCCAATTTGAGCCGCACCCTTACCTTTTTGCCGGTTTTGCCGAGAAACGCGGCCACAACGGTGGCGGCGCAGCTTCCGGTGCCGCAGGCCAGCGTGCTGCCGGCTCCCCTTTCCCAGGTCCTCACCGCTATGGTTTCGTTGTCTATCAGCTGTACAAAGTTTACATTGGTTTTCTGCGGGAAAAGGGGATGGTTCTCGATGCGGCTGCCAATGTCTCTGACATCCGTGCTCTCCAGGTCCTCAACAAAGACCACCGCGTGGGGTACCCCCATCAGCACCGCCGAGATATCGTACACCCGGTCTTCCATGTCCACCGGGACCTCGATGAACCGGTCCTCGTTCCATATCACCGGAATCTCGGCGGGTTCGAAAACCGGGCGGCCCATATTTACCGCCACCGCCGAAAACCGGTCCTTATCGTCCAGCACAATCCTGGGCTCCATTATGCCGGCCAGGGTTTCCACGCTAAAGCTTTCGGATTTCACAATGCCCTGCTGGTACACGTGCCTTGCAAAGCACCTAAGGCCGTTGCCGCACATCTGGGCCTCGCTACCGTCCGAATTAAATATGGCCATCCTTATATCCGCCCTGTCGGAGGGGTAAATTACTATCAGCCCGTCCGCTCCTACCCCGGTATGGCGATCGCATACCCGGCGGCTTAATTCCCCCGGGTTTTGTATGACTCGGTCCCGGCCGTCTATTATTACAAAGTCGTTGCCAAGGCCGTGCATTTTTACAAAGTCCAATGTATCCCTCCCCTTTCCCTCATTATCCATATACTATTATACTGCAAAATCAGGCCGGTAAACAAAAAACCGGTACCGTTTCATTTTTCATTTACAAGTGCTATACTAATCATAAAAACAACAGCAGGTGATACAATGCCCTTTGACGGATTTACAATGAGGTGTCTTAGCCTGGAACTTGAAAAAAGGATACTGAGCGGGCGCATAGAAAAGATTTACCAGCCCCGGCAGGACACCCTGATTTTTCATATACATACCGGCAGCGGCCGTGAAAAGCTGCTTATTTCCGCCAACCCGTCCAACCCCAGGATACACCTGACCGCGGAATCGGATTCAAGTGCACAGCACCCGCCCATGTTCTGCATGCTGCTTAGGAAGCGTTTAAACGGCGGTATAATCCTTTCAATTCGCCAACACGGTATGGACCGGGTACTGGAGCTTGCCGTGAAAACCACCGACCAGTTGGGGGAACCCGGTTTATTGCGTATTGTTTGCGAGGTTATGGGAAGGCAAAGCAATATTATACTGCTGGAGCAGGACGGCCGGATAACCGATTCGATAAAACGGGTAACCGGCGATATGAGCTCCTACAGGCATATTTTCCCGGGCATCCAGTACAAGTCACCCCCGTCCCAGTCCAAGCTGGACATTTCCCGTGCCGGCGCCACAGACCTTGAGAAGGCTTTTTTGCAGCACCTTGGCACCAAGGCGGCCCGGGCGGTATCCATTACGCTGGAGGGTATGGGAAGTACCCTGTCCCGGGAACTGTGCACAAGATGCGGCATTGACCCCGACATGCCGCTGGAGGAAGCCTCGGTGGGGGCGCTGTGCACCGCGGCCCTTGACCTTGCCGCCTTGCTAAAGAAGGAGGACTTTTCACCCGTCATCTATTACAGCGGCGGTAAAGTTCACGACTTTTCGCCCATCCTGCTGACGCATATTAGCCTTCCCTATGAAAGGCAGCACAGCATCAATGCCATGTTGGATTCCTTCTTCCGCCAAAAAACCGGGGCTGAAGCACTAAACCGAGAAAGGGACTGCCTGTTTGGGGTGGTGAACAGCTTCTTGGAAAAAAGCCGCAAAAAGCTGGTCGGGCGCCTGCAGGACCTTAAGGATGCCGAGGATAAAAGCCACTTTAGGCTGTACGGTGAGCTGATAACCGCCAACCTGTACCGTTTGAAGGAAAAAAGCAGTCTGGCGGTGGTGGAGGATTACACCCGCCCCGGCTCGCCGGTTATAGAGATTAAGCTGGACCCAAACATTACCCCGCTCCAGAACGCCAACAGGTTTTTCGACGAGTACAACCGGGCCAAAAGGGCGGCGAAGAACCTGGAAAAACTTATCCATCAAAACCGGGAGGAAGTGGAATACCTGGAGGGCCTCATCTTTACCATAGAAAACTGCGAAACCCTGCAGGAACTTGGTGAGATACGGCAGGAACTGGAGAAGGGCGGTTACATTAAACCGCTGAAAGCGGCCGTAAAAGAAAAAAGGCCTTCCCCCGCAGGTCCCCTTGCCTATATGTCCCGGGACGGGTTTACCATATTTGTTGGCCGCAACAACAACCAGAACGATTACCTTACCCTTAAGCTTGCCCGGAAAGACGACCTTTGGCTGCACGCCAAGGACATCCCGGGGTCCCATGTGCTGGTACGAAACGGGGGGAAGGAAGTTCCCGACTCTACGCTGTACCAGGCCGCCCTTTTGGCTGCATTCCACAGCAAAGCCCGGCAGTCCAGCAACGTGCCGGTTGACTATACGCCGGCAAAGTACGTGTCAAAACCTTCCGGTGCAAAACCCGGTTATGTCATTTACAAAAACCATAAAACCATATTTGTTACCCCGGCCCGGGAGGAGATGGAACGTATTAAGCAAATAAAGGATTCCTGTACTACAGCGCCTCGATGACTTTCAAAAAATGTGGCGGAAGCGGGGCCTCAAACTCCAAGTATTCATTCCTTTCCGGGTGCACAAAGCCCAGCACCGCCGCGTGCAGCATAAGTCCCTCCGCGCCCAGTTCGCCGGCTTTCCCGTACTTTGGGTCTCCCACCACCGGGTGTCCTATGTAGTGCATATGCACCCTTATCTGGTGGGTCCTGCCCGTTTCCAGCCTTGCCTCGACCAGCGTATACCCTTGATACCTTTTTATTACGCTGAAATGGGTAACCGCGTCCCGGTAATTCCTCGCCACCACCGCCATTCTTTTGCGGTCGGCGGGGTGCCTTCCTATCGGTGCGTCTATTGTCCCACCGTCCTCGTCTATAACTCCCTTTACAAGGGCTATGTATTTTCTTTTTACGGTGTGCGCTTTGAGCTGCCCGGCTAGGCTCCGGTGCGCCGCTTCGTTTTTTGCCACCACCAGCAGTCCCGTTGTGTCCTTGTCCAGCCTGTGGACTATGCCGGGCCTTGTCAAGTCGCCCGCATCCGACAGGCGGTCGCTGTGGTGAAGCAGCGCATTGACCAGGGTGCCGGTCCGGTTCCCGGCGGCGGGGTGCACCACCATGCCGGCGGGCTTGTTTATAACCAGCAGCGAACTGTCCTCGTAAACTATATCCAGCGGAATGGGCTCCGGCTCAATCTTGGTACTCTCGGGAGGGGGCAGTATCACCTCAACCCGTTCGCCGGCCTTTACCCTGTAACTGTTTTTAACCGCCCTGCCGTCAACCCTTACAAGGTCCCTTTCTATGAGCCCCTGCACCGAAGACCTGGATTGGCCGGGCATACAGGCCGCAAGGAAACTGTCCAGCCTCGTGCCGCTGTTTTCTTGTTGGACCACCGTTTCAAACCTGTCCATTATATTATATTCTCTCCCTTTAGCACCACAAAGTAACCTAAAAGCACCGCGCCAACCACCACGCAGCTGTCGGCAATATTAAACACCGGCCATATGCGAAAGTCTAAAAAATCAACAACATATCCGAGCAAAACCCTGTCCACCAGGTTCCCCAGGGCGCCCCCCAGTATAAGGGCCAAGGATAATTTGGCATACCTGTTACCGGGTTTCGCCTTCCATATCAGGTAGGCCACCGCAGCCGATACCAGAGCACTGGTCAATATCAAAAACCATGTATTGCCCTGAAGCATGCCAAAGGCCGCCCCGGTGTTTTCCACGTAAGTCAGGTGAAATACCCCTTTAACTACCGGTACCGACCCAATCGGCCTCAGGTACTGCCGGCAAATGGCCTTTGATATCCTGTCCGCTGCAATCGCCGATATTATAACAATCCAGGTCATGAAATACCCCCTGAAGGTTTAGTTGGTAACATTATGATTTTACCACAAACCCCGGCGGCTTAAAACAGGTTATCCGTCATTATCTTCCGGAAGCTGTTTCTTGTAATAGCGGCTGCTTATCGCATCTATATCCTCCACCAGCCCGGCGGGAAGGTCGTCCCATATACCCTGGTCGTCCCCGGTCTGGTTGCTGGGGTCGTCCTCCCTCCTGTTATACCGCGCAACCGCCTGCCAGCTGTCTTCCCCATCGAATATGGCCCGCTGGTCCTTGCCGCTTCTTTCCCGGTTGTAGGGGTAGTTCAGCGTCTCTTCCTCCACCGGCCTTCCCTCCATCACCCTGTCCCGGGGAAGCCTGGCGTTCTCTGAACATTCAAGGCAGGTATCGGCCTCGGGCTGAGTCTCCAGCCGCTCTAAACCAATCTCCCCGCCGCACAGGGCGCACTTGCCGTAATCGCCCCTTTCTATTCGCTCAAGGGCCTGGTCTATTTCATTTATCCTGTGCAGGCTTTGCTTTCTTAGGGCCATGTTTTTTTCCATCTCATAGGTTTCGGTTGCTATATCGGCAGGATGGTTGTCATAAACCGACAGCTCGCTTGTGTATTCCGCCTGGGCGTTGTTGAATTCATTGTTCTCAATTTTGTTAAGGGTTTTTTGTGCGTCTCTTTTTTTCTGTTCAAGGGTCCTTTTAAAGCTTTCAATTTTTTGCTGGTCCATGGTTATCCTCCTTTATTACATGCTCCTGTTTACCAGTTTTATAAGTTCCGCTATAAAATCTCCAATAAGGGGCAAATTTAAAACAACCAGCCTTCTTAATATGAGTATTGCCACCGCCCCAAGAATTGAAAAACCCACCGCGATGCCAAGGCCCCTGGCAAGCCCGGCCACAAAGTTTAAAACCAGCAGCCTTTTTGGGTCTTCCATCAGGTTCACGTATTCCATTATCTTTGCTTTTTCAAGGCTGATGGAAAGCTGCTGTATCCTGCTGCTTAGTATTTTCACCTGTTTGCCCTCGTTATCCACGCCCCATCCCCCCGTAGATTAATTTTCCCATCCACCCATAAACTAATACGCAGCCAAAAAAGCGGCCTTTCGCCCGGATTAAAGGCAATACCGCTTAGGCTTCACAAGTACACGCCCACGTAAAAAAAGAAGCCCGAAGGCTTCTCATTCCCGATGGCTTCTTTTTTGCCTGCCAAATGCCGTCTTTGTTCTGCGACCGTAAGTTTTTTTATGGCTCCGGTACCGGGCACCTATGCTAATCAATATTTTCCGCACACCGTTTGCATATGGTCGGGTGCCCGGCCAGTGTTCCCACCGTGGTGCTGTAATTCCAGCATCGCTCGCATTTTTGTCCCTCGGCTTGGTCCACCACAACGCTTAGGCCTTTGAGTTCTTCCCCCTGCACCGCGTCCGGGCCGGCGTCGGTTCCCGGCGGGTTGACCCGCACCTGGGAGGTTATGAACAGGAATGGCAGTTCTTGTTCCAGCGGTTTCAGGAAGTCATACAAATCCTGGTCAACATACAGGTCCACTCTCGCATCCAGCGAATGGCCTATCGCCTTGTCAGTCCTGGCCCTTTCAAGGACCCTGCTCACCTCGTACCTTACATCCAGTATCCTCTGGTATTTTTCCTCCAGTTCATTGTCAATGTATTCACCGTTAACCTCGGGAAACTCTTCCAACTGAACGCTTACCTCCCGCTTGGAGGGGTCCCCGGGCATATACTGCCATATCTCCTCCGCCGTGAAGGAAAGCACCGGCGCAATAAGCCTGACAAGGTCGGAGAGCAGCTTGAACATTACCGTCTGGGCCGCCCTTCTTTCCCTTGAATCGGCCTTGCAGGTATAAAGCCTGTCTTTTATTACGTCCAGGTAGAAGTTGCTCATATCCACCACGCAGAAATGGTGAATCGCGTAAAACAGTATATGGAACTCGTAGTCCCTGTACGCCTTTACTACCTTCTCCAGCAGCTTTTGACCCTTGTGCAGCGCCCACCTGTCCAGTTCAAGCATGTCTTGGTACTTTACTTTATCCTTTTCCGGGTCAAAGTCGTATAGGTTGCCCAGCATGAACCGGGCGGTGTTTCTTATCTTTCTGTATATTTCGGTAAGTTGTTTCAGTATATTGGGGGATATCCTGATATCCGTCTTGTAATCGGCGGAGGCAGTCCACAGCCTCAGGATATCCGCGCCGTACTCTTCTATTACTTCCATCGGGTCTATGCCGTTACCCAGCGACTTGGACATCTTCCGGCCTTCCCCGTCCACCACGAAACCGTGGGTCAGCACTTCCCTGTAGGGCGCCCTGCCCCGGGTTGCTACCGCGGTAAGCAGTGAAGACTGGAACCATCCCCTGTGCTGGTCGCTGCCCTCCAGGTACATTGTGGACGGCCATTCAAGACCCGGCCAGGTCTCCAGCACTGCAGCATGGCTGGAGCCGGAATCAAACCATACGTCCATTATATTGGTTTCCTTCCTGAAACCGCCGCCCCCGCAGCCTTCGCACTTTATACCCTCGGAAAGTATTTCTTCGGCACTTTTCTCAAACCATGCATTGGACCCTTCCTTCTCAAACAGCTCTTTCACCGCGTTTATCGTATCGTCGTTTATAAGATGCTTTCCGCAACTATTGCAGTAGAATATTGGAATGGGCACGCCCCAGACCCTCTGCCTTGAAATGCACCAGTCCACCCTGTCCCTTACCATGTTGCTGATTCTTTCCTCGCCCCAGTGCGGAATCCATTTCACTTCCTTGATGGCCTTAAGGGCCTCTTCCCTAAAGCCCTCCACCGAGGCAAACCACTGCTCTGTGGCCCGGAATATTACCGGACCCTTGCACCGCCAGCAGTGGGGGTATGAATGCACCATGGTGGAATTTGCAAACATGGCTCCCGATTCTATCAGGTCCTTGACAATTGCTTCGTTTGCCTTCTCGTAATACATTCCCTGGTACTTACCCGCCTGTTCGGTAAAGTAACCCTTGTCGTCCACAGGGTTCAGTACCGGCAGCTTGTACTGCATGCCGATCACAAAGTCCTCCTCGCCGTGTCCCGGTGCGGTATGGACACAGCCGGTACCCTGCTCCAGCGTGACGTGGTCACCCAGTATTATTACCGAATCCCTATCAATAAACGGGTGCTTGCATTTAATTCCCTCAAGCTGCCTGCCAGTGAATTCGGAAAGTACCTTGTATTCGTTATAGCCTCCCAGTTCCCTTACCTCGTCGGCCTTATCCTTTGCCATCACGAAGTAGGAGCCTCCCATTTCTACAAGGACGTATTCCAGCTCCGCATTCAGGGCTATGGCCAGGTTTGCCGGCAGTGTCCAGGGCGTCGTGGTCCAAATAATCACGTAAACCCTGTCAAGGCTTCCGGTATGCCTGACAAACAGGCCCTTGTCATCCCTGACCGGGAAATTGACGTATATCGAATGGGTCTTATGGTCGCTGTACTCAATCTCCGCCTCTGCCAGCGCCGTTTCACAGTCGGGACACCAGTAGACCGGCTTGAGCCCCTTGTAAATGTATCCCTTTTTGGCCATCTCGCCGAATACTTCAATCTGCTTGGCTTCAAACTGTGGTGTGAGAGTCAGGTACGGGTTTTCCCAGTCTCCCCGGACGCCAAGCCTTTTAAACTGCTCCCTCTGCTTATCCATGTATTCTAATGCGTAATCCTTGCAAAGCTGCCTGAATTCCACAACGGACTTTTCATGCCTGTTTATGCCGAGGGCCTTTATGGCCTGGGTCTCAATAGGCAGCCCGTGGGTATCCCATCCGGGAACGTAGGGGCAGCAGTGCCCATCCATCGACTTGCTTTTTATCACAATATCCTTTAAAATTTTGTTCAGCGTATGCCCAAGGTGTATATCACCGTTGGCATAGGGCGGGCCGTCATGAAGTATAAACTTCTTTTTCCCCGCATGTTTTTCAAGGTTCCTTCGGTATATGTCTTCCCTTTCCCAGAATTCTACCATTTCCGGTTCCTTTGCAGGAAGATTTGCCCTCATAGGAAAGTCTGTCTTTGGCAGGTTTAACGTTTTACCATAATCCATTTGCCACCACTCCAGTCATTTTTTATTTCTCCCACTCCATTTCTTCTTAAATAAAAAATCCCTTCCTAAAGAAAGGGACGAGAATTACCCGCGGTACCACCCTGATTGGCTGTAATACCCACTCTAACAATTACTGTAACGGGTAACCCCGGCTCGGCTTACTAATGCAATGCTTCAGCCTGCTGCTCCCGAGGGATTTTCACCGCCACACGCTGCCGCATCGCACCATTCCTGCGGCTCTCTGCAAGCAGTTAACGGCTACTCGTCTCGTTCATAGCATTTTTGCGGTTATTTATAGCATTATAATATAAATCCGGTTATTAGTCAATAAATACTATTCCTCCAGCTGGTCGCAAAGAGTTACCACCGCTTCAAGCTGTGCCTCCAGCAGTGTCTTAAACCTGGTCCTGAATATGTACATCTGTTTTTTAGCTTCCTGGTACTGGTTCTCTATATCCATAATCTTCTCATTTGCCCTCTCTATTATTCGGCGTGCCTCCTCTTCCGCCTGCCTAATCATAAGGTCGCATTTTTCCTGGGCATTCTTTGTCGACTCTTCCGCGGCGGCCTGGGCCAGTACCAATGCGTTTTGCAGCGAGGCCTCCATATCGGAATAATGTTTCATCTTATCCTCAAGGATCTGTACCCTATCCTTAAGATTTGCATTCTCCCTGTATAGGGCTTCATAGTCCTCGGTCACCCTGTCCAGGAATTCATCCACCTCGTTTTCATCATACCCTCTCATTTTCTTGCTAAACCGCTTGTTCTGGATTTCCAGCGGGGTAATCATGTTTTCACCTCCAGGGATTTGTGAGTAAATTGACTATATAATAGGCCATGGGCTGTGCAAGAAGCCTAATAGCAAGCAGCGCCAATATCGGCGAGAAATCAATCATCCCCCCGCCGAAAGAACTTCTTGCAAGAAGCCTTCTAAAGGGAGAAAGGATAGGCTCGGTAATACTGTATAATGCCCTTGCTATCGGACTCCCGTACCCGGGGCTTATCCACGAGAGTATTATTCTCAAAAAAATCAAAAGCTCTATTATATTGAAAAAGTACCTGAGGGAGACTCTCAACACCCAGTTTAAGTGAACCATTATTGACCTCCTTTTGCGTTATAGGATAACGTTCCATGGGGCTTATTTTTGCCACTTGAATATCATTTTATCCTTTATTTCGTCCTTCAAGTGCTCCGAAATATCCACGTTACTGGGAGCCGCAATGAAAATGCCGCCGGATATCTTGTGCAAATTACCGTCCAATCCGTATACCGCGCCGCTCAAAAAGTCCAGTATGCGCTGTGCCACCTGGTTTTCCAGCTTTTCCAGGTTTACAATAACAGGTTTCCTGTTTTTTAGATTATCGCATATTTCGGTTGCCTGGTCAAAGGTAGCGGGCTGGTAAATAACCATTTTTACCTGTGATGCGGTGCGTATATCCAGCACCTTTCCCCTTTTGCGCAAAGCCGGGTACATTTCGTCCATCTCCCTTATCTCCGGCGGTCTTTCCTCCTCCGTGTTGTCCGCCAGTCCGAGGAAATTCATAATTTTCGCCCATAAACCATTTTCCATATATGACCCCTCCTTGTTACCGGCCCCTTGGGCCAAAAATCCCTGTTCCGATCCTTACAATATTCGCTCCTTCCTCGATAGCAATCACGTAGTCCCCCGTCATGCCCATGGACAAGTAATCCATATCCACTCCCGTGGGTTTTGCTGCCTTAATTTCTTCAAAAATTGCCTTAAGCCTTGCAAATACCGGTCTTGTTTCCTCGGGATTATCGGTATACGGCGCAATGGTCATAAGGCCTCTTATATGCACGTTTTCCAGCCCTTGGGCCCGTTCCAGGAAATCAAAAACCCTGCCCGGGTCCATTCCGAATTTGCTCTCCTCCCCCGATACGTTTACCTGGAGCAAAACATCCGCCCTTTTGCCTGCCTGCCCCGCCCTTTTGTTTATTTCCTCCGCCAGTTCAATGGTATCCACAGAATGTATCAATGCCACCTTGTCTATAATATATTTTACCTTATTTCTTTGCAAATGTCCTATCATATGCCATTCCAAAGGAAGGTCATTAAGGCTCTGGTACTTGTCCAGCATTTCCTGCACCCTGTTCTCTCCCACGCAGGTTACGCCCAGTGCGGCGGCTTCCCTTATTTTTTCGGGGAGCAGTGTTTTGGTAACCGCCACAAGCTTTATGTCCTCCAGTTTCCTGCCCGAGACCGCCGCCGCTTTTTCTATACTCCTTTTTACCGTCTCCAGGTTGCCTTCAATGCCCATTTTAGTCCTCCCTTTCCTTTCCAAGCACAACTTTGTCATACAGCTTTATCCCCTGCGAGCTGCCTGTTTGCTCCACCACCGCACTTATGCCGTCATGTCCCTTCAGCAGCACTTTTTTGGTTATGGTCTTGTCCGCATCCAGCACCTCCACCAGGTACTCCCCGTCCTTCTCGGTAATGGCCGAAAGGGGCACCACAAGCCCGCTGTATTTTCCCTTTACCACGGTCATTTCAACGTTTCTTTCTTCGTACAAGCCGGGGAAATAATCCTTGGATTCGAAAAATACTACCGGCCCCTCCTCCTGCTCAACCTTATTCTTAACCACGGCCCTTACACTGTGCGTTTGCTCCTTGGAAATCTCCAAGTTCACCACCGAGCCCTTTTCCAGGCTTTCGGCAAAACTCTTGCTGAGGCTGCACACGGCATACCATTCATGGTTTGCCACCATTTTCATCACCGGCTGGCCGGCTTCCAGTTCCCCGGACAAGTCCACCTTTTTCGCCTCTACCGGCGCCACTTTTGAAGGAACTATCTCTTCCAGGTTTTCCGGGTGCAGCAGTTCTTCGTAACCGTCCAGCGTATACACCGGCACCCCTGAAAAAGGAGCAAACTCGGCTTTTATTCCCCCTTCTAATATATTGTCCAATTCCTCCTTCTGCCGCAGGAGTTCCTCCCTCTCCAACCGTGTTGTGCCGGCAGCAAGGCTGATATTTATCTCCCTTGTCAGCCTTTCCTTTTGGGAATACGC
>DASRVG010000090.1:0-9311 GCA_035655175.1 Clostridia bacterium
TGGTGGAGCTATTAACCGGCGTACTGTCCGGCGGTGCCATGAGCATGATGGGCGATATTGTAAGCTGGTGCTTTGAACTGGAAAAGCCAAACAAGGTGTGCCATGCATTCATTGCCATTGACGTGGATAAGTTTGTCGGCGGCGAGGAATTTGCCAAACGCACCGAGGCCATGGCGGAGAAGCTTCGCAGTGCGCCCAAGGCAAAGGGCAAGGACAGGATCTTCACCCCCGGCGAGATGGAATGGGAAAGGCATGGAAGGGCGATGCAGGATGCAATAGAATTGCCCCCCGACGTGGCGGATGCACTAGAGGGGCTGCAGCAGGAAAACGGAATAACAATTAATTGGGCATAGGGAATAAGGAGGGGATATAATGGATACTCTGGAGAGGATTGGAAACATTGGACTTGTTCCCGTTATCGCAATAGAGAACGCCGACGATGCGGTGCCCGCCGGTAAGGCCCTTTTGGATGCGGGCATAGGCGTTATGGAGATAACGATGCGAACCGATGCGGGCATCCAGGCCATAAAAAACGTCCGGGAAGGGCTGCCGGACATGCTGGTGGGTGCCGGGACCATACTAACGCTGGAAAAGTGCAAGGAGGCCGTCGAAGCGGGCGCACAATTTATAGTGGCACCGGGGTTTAACCCGGTTATTGTGGAATGGTGCGTGGAAAACGGCGTCACGGTAACGCCGGGCAGTGTTACGCCCACAGAGATAGAAAGGGCACTGTCCTACGGGCTTAAGACCCTTAAGTTCTTCCCCGCCTCGGTCTACGGCGGTGTCAAGGGCTGCAAGGCACTGTACGGGCCCTACAAATCCGCGGGCGTAAAGTTTATACCCACCGGCGGTATAAACAACGACAACCTGGCGGAGTACGCCGACAAACCCTTTATCCATGCCATAGGCGGCGGCTGGCTGTGCAAGACGGAGGACATTGCGGCCCATAACTTCGAGGCGATAACCGAAAACGCAAGGAAAGCGGTGGACCTGCTGCTGGGCTTTGAACTGGCCCACGTGGGCGTAAGCCAGCAATCGGGCGAGGATGCGCTCTTGGTTGCGGAAACCTTTAACAGGGCCTTCGGGTTCCCCGTTAAGCAGGGCAACAGCTCCAACTTTGCGGGGCCAGGCATAGAGATTACCAAGTCCAAGTCGCCGGGAGCGTGCGGCCACCTGGCGGTACGGACAAACAATATTTCCCGGGCAATATATTACCTGGGACTGCGGGGCTTTGAGGCGGACATGGAAACGGCCAAGTACAAGGGTGACAGGATGATTGCCGTCTACCTAAAGAACGAGTTTGGCGGCTTTGCGGTGCATCTACTACAGAAATAAGGGGCTTTTACAGAAATAAGGAGTGTGTTTGCGATGAGAATATTAACCTTTGGCGAAATAATGCTTAGGCTTAAGGCACCGGGCCACGAGCGGTTTTTCCAGAGCCCGATGCTGGAGGCAACCTTCGGCGGTGGCGAGGCCAACGTGGCGGTGTCGCTGGCCAATTACGGCATGGACGCGGAGTTCATGACGGTGCTGCCCGACAACCCCATAGCCGATGCCTGCGTGCAGGAGCTGCGCCGGTTTGGCGTGGGTACTGGCAAAATTCGGCGTGGCGAGGGCCGCATGGGAATATACTTCCTGGAGGGCGGTGCCAACCAATTGCCCAGCAAGGTTGTGTACGACAGGAGCTATTCGGCGATAGCCCTGGCAAAGCCCGGCAGCATTGACTGGGACAAGGTATTTGACGGCGTGGACTGGTTCCACATAACCGGCATAACGCCGGCCCTGTCCGAGACCGCCATGGAGCTTTCGCTGCAGTCGGTTAAGGCGGCCAAGGAGAAGGGCATAACGGTGTCCTGCGACCTAAACTTCCGTAAAAAACTGTGGAACTACGGTAAGAAGGCACCGGAGGTTATGGGCGAGCTGGCAAAATACGTGGACGTGGCGGTGGGCAACGAGGAGGACTGCCAGAAGTCGCTGGGCATAACGGCTGCGGTGGACGTGGAAAGCGGCAAGCTGGACACCGCCAAGTACGAGGCGATATCCGATGCGGTGCTTAAGGCCTATCCCAACATGAAACTAATCGCCATAACGCTTCGCGAGAGCAAGAGCGCGGACATAAACGGCTGGGCCGCCTGCCTCAACGACCGCGAGAAATTCTACCTAAGCAGGAAGTACGAGATACGCGACATAATAGACCGCGTGGGCGGCGGAGATTCCTTCGCGGCGGGCCTTATATACGGCCTTAACAATTACGAGAGTAAGCAGGAAGCCCTGGAGTTCGCCGTGGCGGCAAGCTGCCTCAAGCATTCGATAATAGGCGACTTCAACCGGGTGAGCGTGGCCGACGTGGAAAAGCTAAAGGGCGGTGACGCCTCCGGCCGGGTACAAAGGTAACGGTACCAGGTACGCCCCGAGTTTGGACTTCATAAAAATAAGACCCCTACTTCAGGGTCTTATTTTTATACTTGTGCTCCATCTCGTCGATTATGTTTAGGTTTTCGTCAACCTGTTTCTTTAAGTTTCCGGTCAGAACTATTACGGCTATAGCTATGACTGCTGCGATTAATAAGTATATCCATTGCCCCATCTCAAGCAACCCTCCATTGATGTTTGTTACCATTATAACATAGGCATGGCGGTATTAGAATGAATAATTATGTAGGAAATAAGGGGTATTGGGGGAAGGATGAATTGGACACGCCGTTGACTAAACCCATGTAGAACGCCATACAACATAGTCCTTAGGCAATAAAAACACCGCCTTATTAGGCGGCTAAATGCTATAAAAATTAAGACTATTTCACGAAAGCAATAAGTACTGCGATTACAGCCATCGCAAAAGCTAACATAGCAGGGAAACTCAATTTAAGGAATAAAACTGAATCTGAAAGGGATTTCACGTTTTGGCTAAGCTCCTGAAGAGACGTGATAATCTGCCCGAATGTCATTCCCTGCGCTTCTACTAAATTTTGCAAATCATTGGCGGAGATGCCTGACTGATCTTGATATTCCCCACAATAAGACATCGTTGCAGCAGTTTCCAAACGGAAAAATTCAATGGTACAAAACGGCATTTTATAATGAATTACCATGTCTCTCGGGCTCAAATTCGACAAGCCAATTACTAAGACACCATTAAATCCAGGATCTATTTGTGGGCCCTAAAGTAATACAAGTCCCTTCTTTGCATATAAAGAATGTAAGCCTATATGCCCTGCTATTGTGGTTGGCAATTTAATTGATTCATGAGTTGTGACTAAAGCAAAGTCACCCGGAGAGATTGTCAATAAGCCTTTTTCTGCTGGGTTCAACTTTTGGCGTCTACTACTGGTAATAGCTTCTTCGCCAAGTCTCATATCATAGCTTGCAGGTTGAATGCAGCGTTCATCAAAATTTTTAATCACTAATTCATTAGAATCCCTTGCCTTGCGTATATCATCTCCAGTCATCAACATTGTATCGCCTCCCTTATCTTATATATTAATACACCTCCGGTACCGGGTACGCCCCGAATATTGTCGGTTTTTAGCCTATCAAACAGGGGGACAGGCACCATGTCTGCGGTGGTGGTGCCTTGTTCCAAATCAATCGGCTGAGCAGAGTATTTTCCATTCATCTCCTACGCCCTTTTAAGGTATAATAATAGAGGTCAGGGCATTATCCGGCGTCTGCGGCGTGCCGGGAAGTCCCATTGGACAACAAAACGAATTGACTGCACCAACAACTAAAGGGGGCGATGACCTTGAGCAAGATTGCGTTTAAAGTAAATATAACTCCGGCGGAGGCACTGGAGCAAGTGAAAAAGTACCAAACCGGTGCGGGGTCGGAGCTGATTCACGAGGAGCTGTATGACCTCGGGGAGGGCAAAGCCATCGGTACGCTGGTGTTCCAGAAATACTACTTCCGTGCCGGTAATAGGGCAGCGCTGGTGGTGCTGGCCGATAACCTAAAGGGTTATTCCGAGGTCAGGACCATCGCAACGGGTAGCTCCCAGGGGGTTTTCATAAATTTTGACTGGGGTGCTGCCGATGACTATGCGGCCAGCGTCAGAAAGGCATTGGCAGCACATATTATCGAAGACTAAGGAGGAGGGCACTGCCCCGGTGTTTGTGGTGTGACAAGGGGCATAATTGAGGAAGGGGTTACGGCTTGGACGATAAACACGGCACAATTAGCCAAGTTGGCACAACCGACAAACACGGCACAGGATGTCTAATAATTCACGGTTTCGGCGGAAACTATGACGAGATAAGCCCGCTGGCGAGCCGCCTGAAATCAAGGGGCTATAAAGTAGCCTGTCCGGCCCTGGCGGGCCACACAGGAAGGCGCGGCGACTTGAAAAAAGCGGACCACGCAGACTGGATACTGTCGGCGGAGCGGGGCCTTCTGCAACTTATGTCCCGCTGCCACACGGTTTACATAATCGGGTTTTCCATGGGAGGCCTAATAGCCATTAACCTTGCGCTACAGCACCAGGTGGCGGGCATCGTTACCATAAACACGCCTATCCATTACTGGGACCTTCGCGAAATCCTTTGCAACATTGGCAGGGGTCTTACCGGCCGCGGCCTTGCACCGATAAAGCGTTACCTTAGGGCGACGATGAAGTTCCCCCTTAGGGCACTTCTTAATTTCCGCATACTTCTTGGCCGGACAAGGCCCCTGGTAAGCGACATAAAATGCCCGGTGCTGGTAACTCAGGGCCTGGATGACGATACCACAAGGGCAGACAGCGCCCGGTACATATTCGACAGCGTAAGCTCCGAGATAAAGCACGTAAAATTCTACAAAAACGCCGGGCACCTGATGCTGCACAGTCCGGTTGCTGGAGAAGTAATCCGCCACATAGAACATTTCCTTCAAGATATGAATTGAAATAACGACAGTGACCTCGAACCATCCCCCTGTCTGTCTCTGTGTCTAAGGCCGCGGTGAAGTTTCAATCCAATAATCGCTGCCGTCGGTGGTAATTATTATATTCCCCGAGCGGTCGGTGCAGTAAAGGGCTATGCCCCGCCTTTCAAGCTCCGCTATCGTATCTACGTTCTGGCCGTGGTTTTGGCCGCACCTTTCGCAGGGGCCGCAGGTCATAACCGCCACCTTGGGGTTTACCCTGTCCAGGAAGGCTGGGCAGGACGAACTGCGGCTGCCGTGATGGGCCACCTTGAGAACGTCCACTTCTGAAAATTTGTTAAGACTGCGTACCTCCGCATTCCTGCACATATCCCCGGTGAAGAGGAAGCTAACATCGCCAAAGGTAAGCTGGGACACCACCGAGTTGTCGTTTATGTTTGGATAATTGTCTCCGGTTTCGATTATCCTGAAAGTAATCCCCGGCGCCAGGTCAAATTTCATGTCGTCATCCTCCAGGAAAAGACAACCTTCCCTTTCCACCGCCCGCATATAATCCTGGTATATTCCAAAGCTTGACGAAATACCGCTGTCAATAACCGCCTTCACCTCGAAGGCTTCTAACACATCGTCAAGGCCGCCCACGTGGTCCAGGTGCGGGTGAGTGGCGATCATAAGCTCAATATCATCTGTACCTAGCTCTTTAAGGTATTCCACAATATACGGGCCGTCTTCGTCTTTGCCGCCGTCAATCAGTATATCAATATCCCCGGCATCTATGAATATGCAGTCAGCGTTGCCCACGTCCAGGAAATGAACCGATATTTGCTCTATAGGAGACGAATGCGCATCAAAAATCTCCTGCACCAGCATCTCGCCGTTATCGGTATGGTAAAAGCTTTTTTCAGTTACCCGGAATGGTTGAAAAGTCAGTGAAATAAAGGCGATGAAAAGAAATGCGGCGCCTGCTAAAAGGAGGGCTATTATACCAATAAGGACGGCATTTCGGGCCCTACTATTAAACATGGTTAAGCACTCCTGTCTATCTAAAAAGGTACCAGGTACCACCCGAATTTTGTCGATAGTCAACAATCCACAGGAACCGTCCCCGTGGCTACGTGGCTATTATATCAATATTATATACATAGCACAAGGGACTACCCAAGCTTTTAAGGAAAGAGGAAAGCCCCGGAGGTATTGGAAGTATTCCAAAGTCCTCCGGAGCATCGGAGAATATCTATTACTGGGAAGGAATGTTTCGTGCCGGATTTTGGCTATTCAGTTGGATCTGCATTGAGTTCTACGTCCCCAGTAGCTTCCTTAACGGTAAACTCAAATACTTCCGAGTTTACCAGAGTATCGCCGTTTACTTGCACTATGCTTACGGTGAATTTGTATGTTCCAGCATCAAGGCCGTCAATAACTTTAAACGGTGTGGTTACGCCATTAGAGGTTTCTAGAGATGGTAATTGCTGCAATGTAAAGCCTGCCGCTGGGCCAAAGTAGGCCTGTCCATCTCTTATAGTGAACGTGTCACTTCCAGTGCCATAGCCAATTATTTTATCGTCCAGGCTGTCGGAATCATCCGTTACTTTCATTAGGTATCTAATAGGCACATCATTGGATATATTGGCGACGTTGCTTACCTTGATTGAGAAACCTTTTTTTTCATCGGTGCCTTCAAACAGATCTTGAGGAGCCGTAAACTCGAAATCTGCCTCGGGTGGAGAAGGCTCCTGCGTTATTGTATATGCAAAGGTATTCTCCGGTGTTGTTCCATACATGGTGCCGAACTGATTTCCGGCCAGGTCCTTTATTACTATATAGAAGGTTATCCCACCGTTTTTTGCAAATGCTGCGGTTACCGTTTCGCCAAAATCGATAGTCCATTTCTGCTCCCTGACGTCGTAGGTTACCGTTACGCCATAATTTTCAAATGATTTCTTGTCATCATCAGTGCCATAGGGGTTATCTTCATCGGCATAAACGCTGAATTCCGGCAGTGTATCTTCCATGCTGTGGTCTATTTCCAATTCATATAGGATACCTTCATCATAGGCATCCACCGTAAAGACAAAGGTTTCATCATGGGCTAAGAATACATTGCCTCTTTCCGGAGATACTCCTTCCAATACCGGGGCTATGATATCTTCCAGCCCTCCTATGTTAACAAGGTTAACGATTATGGTTTCGGAGGCGTAGCCCGAGCCCCAGTTGATTGCCCAAATATAGGTGGACTTATAGGTGACACTATCCACATCTTTATCCAAGTCGGCTGCTTTTACACTGATGTACTCAAAGTGCCTGTTTTCTTCAAAGAATTGCAGGTTTTCTGTAGGCTTCCCGTTGATTGTTGATGTTACGGTGGCTGTATCAACGCCCTCGGGTACGGGTATTTCTATCCCTATCCAGTTGGCTCCCCTTGGTGGTATTGCCCCCTGCTGCAGATAATAGGGTAATATGCCGTTATTTGCATCAATGGTGAGAGTCTTGGTTGTCCCTTCAAAACTGTATTCCAGTTCCGTACCGCCTGTATAGCCGGGATCTTGTTTGATGTCATCGTTTGACCTTTCTATAGATTTCAATACTTCTACTGTCACTGTGGTTGTAATGCCTGCTACCACATTATCTGTGTCTGCGTCCACTAAGCTAATTACAAAAGTGTAGGTTCCGGCCTCATTGAATGTTACTTTCCATGGCGTGGTTGCAGTGTATTCGGCCGGAATATCGAAACCGCTTCCCGGTCCCCAATAACCCTCGTTAGTCGCCAGGTACGGGTTCCCTTTAGAATCCGTTGCCGCAAAGATGGCGTCTCCCGGTCCGTCAGTTTTGCTGAATTTAAACCTAACTCCTTCGTATCCGGAATCGCGTTTTACATTTGTTGCAAAGGTTACACCAATCTCTGCTTCTTCACCTTCAACAATTTCTCCCGGTATTTCGAAGTGGAATTTATAGGTGGATGCCCTTCTTGTCGGCCCACTGCTACCGCCACCGGAGGTTTTCTTTTCTTCCTTTACCTCTTCGCCGTCCACTACCTTCTTTTCCGGTTCCTTTTCAAAGCTGTAGTCGTCTGTGTTTACGTTGGCGGTTTTAATGGTTCCCTGGCCGGTAACCTCAGCAGCACCATTAAGGGTCAGGTTTTTTATTACGGTATCTTTATCGATATCTATGTTTGTCCCTTTGGCTTCCCCGGATACTTCCAGTTCCCCAATGCGTGTATCGCCGGTTACGTTTAAATCAACGGCTGCCTCTATATTTATCCTATCGAAATCCCCTTCAAGCTCAATACTCTCACCGGGTTTTAGCACCAGTATCTGCACATTGCCAAAACCATCACCGGTAAGGCTTTCCTCCTGCAAGTGTGCACCGGATTCCAGCACCACATTACCAATATAAGTATCGCCCCTGGCAACAACCCTTACCTTTCCATCCACTATGTATACAATGACTTCTTCCAGCGACGAATTATTGAATACCACGCTGTCCTTTCCGCCGCCGCATATTATAGTTCTTCCCTTAACCACAATCCCGTCCGCTTCAAAATCGCCGTCCCCAATACCGGCGGTTAGGAAGAGGTCGCCTTCTATCACGAGGTTTTGGAGAGTTACATCCGAAACGTTTACAGTTACATTGCCTGATACCGTTTCGCGGCCTTCTTCCGGGCCGTAGGTCCCCGGTTGGTTGAACAGGAGGCCGACAGCCTTGCCCAACAGGGCTACCGTTTCTGCCCTGGTTATTATCCTTGCGGGATTGAAGGTTCCATCGGGATACCCGCTAAGGTAACCGCCTGCTACGGCTGCGTTTACGTATTCTCTGCTCCAGTCGGCTATCTCATGACTATCGTTAAATCCATCAACCCACTTTTCATCCCTTATGCTTTCAAGTTTTAAGAGTTTGAAAAGAATAACCGCGGCCTCCTGCCGGCTAATCTCCGTGGTAGGCCTCATTGTTCCGTCATCATAGCCGCCCATGTATCCCGCCGCCACCGCTTTTGCTATCTCGTCGTTAAACCAATCCTGTGTTGATACATCTGTAAAGGTTATCTGGGACTTTTGCGTTAGGCTGTAGGCCCTGTTTACAAAGGCGGTAAACTCAGCCCTTGTGACTTCTTTCTCTGGCCTGAAAGTACCGTCTTCATAGCCTGCAATCAGGCCCTTGCTGCTCCAGTCAAGTATCTGTTCCCTGGCCCAGTGGTTATTGATATCGCTGAACTGAGCCCCCTGTTCTTCTACCGCTTCCGCGACGTCTGCGAGAGCGGTAGCAGCAGAAAAACCGCTACCAAAAATTAATGATAGTGTCAGTATACAGGCTACAAGCTACGATTAAGTCCGTATAATTGTGTAAAAGGATAGTGAGCCACAGACTCATTTCCTCGGTTATAATATAGGTGTGAACTAATACCAAACCGAGGAGGATAAAATCCATGGCTCAGTTCAATATTACACTAACCGAAGAAGAAT
>DASRVG010000091.1:0-2086 GCA_035655175.1 Clostridia bacterium
CCCGGACGCTGATTCAGCCCGCCGAGATACACATCGGAATAATAACCGCGGTGTTCGGCGGCCCATTTTTCCTATATATACTAAGAACGAGCAAAACTTTAAAATAAAGGACGATTGAACATGGAAGCAATACGAATAAACGGTTTATGCTTTGATTATCCGGGAAAACCGGTGCTTAAGGATATAAACCTAGCCCTGGCAGCCGGCAGCTTTACCGCCGTGCTGGGACCCAACGGCTGCGGCAAGACAACGCTTCTTAAGAACATATCGGGCTACCTGAAGCCGATAAGCGGCCAGGTTAATGTGCTTGGCATCCCTATCCAAAAGCTGACCCAAAAAGAAAGGGCGAAGAGGATAGGGTATATCCCCCAGAATACTCCGCCGGGCTTTGGCTTTACATGCCTGGATGTAGTGGGAATGGGCCGCCTTCCCTACCTGGGCCGCTTCCAGTGGGAGACCCGGGAAGACAGGGCGGCTGTTAAGGAAGCCATGGAACAAACCGGCACATGGGACCTTAGAGACAGGCTTTTCGGGCGTATAAGCGGAGGCGAGATGCAGAGGGTGCTCATTGCCCGGGCGCTGGCACAGCAGCCTAAGGTTTTGCTTATGGACGAGCCTGTTTCACACCTGGATATCAAATACCAGGCGGAGATTGTAAGACTCGTTAGGCGGCTGTGCGATCAGATGGGAATCACAGCAGTTGCGGTGCTTCATGATATAAACTTGGCAAGCCGGTACTGCGGCGAGATGGTGCTTGTAAAGGAAGGCAGGGTGGTGTCCACCGGAAGTGCGCCTGAGGTAATAACCGGTGAAAACATAAGGAACGTATTTGACATAGAAGTTGATGTGATAATGCCCCACCGCCTGGTCGTTCCCCGCTAACCAAAGGAAGGGACAGGGGACGGTTCTTTGTCCCTATGTGTATTATTCTTCAAATCACAAATACTAGAACAAGGCTGCTCTTGAGGTGATTACAATGGAATTCTTCGAATCAACCTATGGCTATATCCTTAATACAGCCCTTGGTATTGCCAATCCGGTAAAAAAAAGAATCATCAAAACCGAATGCGAGATCCACAGAATTATCAACGTGCAGGCTTTAACAATCCTCAAGAATGACGGCTACGCCGAGGAATACATATTTTTCAGCAGCTATATTTCGGATATTGGGAAAGGGACGGTGTGGGCGGACCAGGACTTCAAAAGCTCAAACCATTTTTACGACCCCTACAGAAGAAAAGGGCTCTACGGCAGGAACAATGCCATGGACCTGGGGGTGGACTATTACCATAGGTCCATCAAGCTGTGGAAGGAGGGGCAGTTCAACCAGTCGCTGTTCTACCTGGGTGCAGCCCTGCATATCGTCCAAGACATGACAATACCCCAGCACGCCAATATTCGTCTTCTGGACAACCACCGCCAGTATGAGACCTTCGTCAAGCGCACCTATCAGCACGTAGGGGACTTCCAGGCGGAAAGGGGCGCATACCTTCTGGACACCATTGAGGAGTACATCCGCTTCAACGCCCGTATCGCGCTCAAAGTCCATAAGCGGTTCAAAAAAGTCAGCGACGACGAGCGGCGCTTCCACCTGGTAACCAAGTGCGCCTTGCCCTTAGCGAAAAGGACCACCGCCGGGGCGATGGTCATGTTTTACGAAGATATTTTCTATAGTAAGTAACAGGAGGACAATGTTATTGTCCTATCCACAGGCAGGGTACCTGTCCCCTTGTCTGGTCACCGGTTCAAACAGGGTACCTGTCCCCGTGTTTGAGAATTAGCTATTATTCTATTGATATTTTAGCTAATTTATATTATAATAATAGCTAATAAGGAAAATGGTGGTGATGTTATGCGTGTTACTACGACCGATATGCAAAACGCCTTTGGGAAGTATCTTTCACTGGCGGAAAAGGAAGACATAATAATTACCAAGAACGGAAGGAGCGTTGCAAAATTAACTCACTACAATGAACCTGACTTTTTCCTCCTGCACGAGGAATCCTCAAAATACAAATCCACCAGAAGGATTAGCTATGAGGAATACATGGAGCTGGTTGAATCCTCCGACCAAAGGTATGAACTG
>DASRVG010000092.1:0-5437 GCA_035655175.1 Clostridia bacterium
CAACGCTACTGCTCCATCTGTTTGCCCAGGAACGAAGCCGCTGCTGTTGACAGCTTTGTCTCCAGTTCACCCATCCTAACATCGCTTTCCTTAGAAAGTAGTATGACTGCTCCTATCGGATCGCCCAAGGATACTATCGGAGCAATTACCTGAGCAGTATACTTGGTTTCCCCATCCTCATCGGATGCAATGCCAATAGTCCTGTGACCTTCGGTTTTGTTCAGAACTACCGCCTTCTTTTCCTCCATCGTCTTTTCAAGGGCGGCACTTACCCGCTTTTCCATGTATTCCTTTTTGGACGCACCTGCTACGGATATTATTGTATCTCTATCGGCAATCACTGCTATATGACCGGATGCTTCGTTAAGAGATTCTGCGTACTCCTGCGCAAATTCGTTCAACTCTCCGATAGGTGAATATTTCTTAAGTATTACTTCCCCTTCCCGATCGGTAAATATCTCCAAGGGGTCCCCTTCCCTGATCCTAAGGGTTCTCCTGATTTCCTTGGGTATTACAACCCTGCCAAGGTCATCAATTCGCCTCACTATCCCTGTTGCCTTCAACGGTGTATCCCTCCTTTTTCTGAATTTTGTTACAAATTACCCAGCAAGATTATTATTAGATACTTACCGGGGTTTTATTCATAATCTGCAACTTGAAGTACAGAAAAAGGATATTATTATTGTTTTTTAGTCCTTTACATGTTTTTCGGGTAGGTTTTTACATCCGCCTGTTCCCTGAGTTTTGAAACAGCCTGGCTGTACGCTTCTTCCTGCTCGTAATAAAGAAGCATGGCCTTTATGTTATCCCTTACTTCCTCGAAGGGAGTGGGGTCCACGATGGTCTTTTCAAAAACTTTTATTATATGAAACCCGACCATGGTCTCCACTATGCCGCTTATCTCGCCCTCCTCCAGTGCAAAGGCCGCCTCTTCAAAGGGCTGCACCATCATTCCGTAACCGAATTCGCCGAGGTCTCCCTTGCCGGTCTTGCCGTTCGGGTCGACGGAATACTGCTCCGCCAGCTTCCCGAAGTCCTCGCCGGCCTTTGCCTTGGCCAGCACCTCCTCGGCCTTCTCCCGGGTGTCAAGAAGGATATGGCTTGCCCTTACCCTGTCGTTCTTGAATTCCTTTATGTTTTCATCATAATATTTCCTTACATCCTCTTCCGAAACCGTAACATCCTCCGCCACTTTTTCCCTGTACTTTCTTATTACCAGGTCCCGTTTTACCTGGGAAGCGAATTCCTGCTCGGTGAGGTTTTGATTTTTGAGAAATTCCAGGTATTTTTGCTCATCCCCAATCGAATCCTTGTAGGCCTTTACCTCCTGGCCCACCTCCTGCTGGGTCACCTCTATACCCTGCTTTTCGGCGTCTTCCAGGACCAACCTTTCAAGTATAAGTTTTTCCACCACCTGTTCCTTCACCACGTCGATAAATTTCCTGCCGTCAATATCCTGATTCCAAATATCGGCTCCGTAATGGCTCTCAATGGTGATTTTATGCAAATCGAAACTCTTGTCGAACTCCTCCCTGGTTATCACCTGGCCGTTCACCTCGGCAACAACGGAGTTCTTTATCGCTTCGGGATTTTTCCTTATAATACCGCAGCCTGATACTGCAACCATAAGCACCACAGCCGTAACCAGCAACAAGGTCCTCTTCATCTTCAAGTTGAATTCACTCCCCTACCCGGAATCGTATATCCTAATTATATAGTAATTTAGTCTTTGTTAAAACATATAATTTTTTCTAACAGGCTTCTTATTACCAGCAGCATCCTGCGGGGATCTGTTGGATCGGTTTTGAAAGTAAAACCGGGGGCCGCCGTGGCCTGGAACTTCAGCTTTCCCGGGTACTCATTCAGCAGCCCGGCTATGGCCCGGGGTTTAACGGGCGCATCCTCGGTAAACTGCACCCTTATTAGGTTTCCCCTTTGCTCCACCGCGGCAATGCCCAAACCCTGGCACAGCGATTTGATGTACGAAAGAAGCAAAAGGTTTACAACCGGTAGCGGTGGGTCGCCGAACCGGTCTTTTATTTCCTCGGATACGTCGGAATAATCGACATCGGTTTCTATGGAGGCAATGCGCCTGTATATTTCAACTTTTTGTTTTTCGTCGCCGATATAGGAATCCGGGATGTAGGCATCCACATTGAAGTCCAACTGGGTTTCCACCTTTTTCTCCACCGGAAGCCCCTTGAGTTCCTTGACCGTCTGGTCCAGCAGCTTGCAGTACAGGTCGTAGCCCACCGTAATCATATGCCCGTGCTGCTCCGGCCCCAGTATGTTGCCGGCACCCCTGATCTCAAGGTCCCTCAGGGCGATTTTAAAGCCGGCGCCGAACTCGGTGAACTCCTTTATGGCCTTCAGCCTTTTTTCCGCGGCCTCGGTCAGCACCTTATCCTTCCTGTAGGTAAAATATGCATAGGCCAGCCGGTTGGACCGGCCCACACGGCCTTTAAGCTGGTACATCTGGGACAGCCCCAGCCTGTCGGAATCGGTTACAATAAGCGTGTTAACATTGGGCATGTCCAGCCCGTTTTCTATGATGGTGGTACAAAGCAGTATATCGTATTTTCCTTCATAGAAATCCACCATCATTCTTTCAAGGGCCCCCTCGTCCATTCTGCCGTGGGCGATGCCGATGGACGCCTCCGGCACCAGCGTTCTCAGCTCCCTTGCCATCTTTTCTATCGAATTGATACGATTGTGTACAAAATAAACCTGCCCGTTTCTGCCCAGCTCCCTCATTATTGCGTCCCTTATAAGCCGGTCACTCTGTTCCACTATATAGGTCTCCACCGGGTACCTGTCCCGGGGAGGGTCCAACAGGATACTCATATCCCTCATGCCCGCCATGGACATGTGCAGCGTCCTGGGTATCGGGGTTGCGGTGAGCGTTAGCACGTCAATGTTTCCCTTGAGCTTTTTGATGGTCTCCTTGTGAAGCACGCCAAACCTTTGTTCCTCGTCCACTATAAGAAGGCCCAAGTCCTTGAACTGCATATCCGGCTGCAGCAGCCGGTGGGTACCTATGAGTATGTCTATATTACCTTCTTTAAGAAGCCTTAATATTTCCTGCTGCCTGCCGGCGGTCCTGAACCGGCTTATCATTTCAACGTTTACCGGGAACTGTTCCATCCTCTGCTTGAAGGTATTGTAATGCTGCTGGGCAAGTATGGTGGTGGGAACCAGCATCGCCACCTGTTTCCCGTCCATCACCGCCTTGAAGGCCGCCCTCATCGCCACCTCGGTTTTCCCGTAGCCCACGTCGCCGCACAGCAGCCGGTCCATTGGTCTTTTTCTTTCCATGTCCCTTTTTGTCTCTTCAATGCACCGCAGCTGGTCGGGGGTCTCCTCGTAGGGGAACAGGTCGTCAAACTGCTTTTGCCATATTGTATCCGGGCTGAAGGCGTATCCTTCGGCAGCTTCCCTGGAAGCGTAAAGCTGCAGCAGTTCCCTTGCCATGCCCTCTATGGCCTTTTTTACCCCGGCCTTGGTTTTTGCCCATTCCCTGCCCCCCATTTTGTTTACGCGTACCTTCTTGCCCTCGGCGCCGACATACTTTTGTATAAGGTGAGACTGGTAGGTGGGAAGGTACAGTATATCGCCGCCCCTGTACTCAATCTGTAAATAGTCCCGTTTTATGCCCTCCACCTTTAGCTCTTTAATTCCCCTGTATATACCTATGCCCAGGTTCTCATGGACCACGTAATCGCCGGGGCTGAGCTCGGTGAAAATTTCTATCCCCTGTTTTTTTGCCTTTTTGGAGGGTTTAAGTTTCTTTTTTGAAGCGCCGAAAATATCCCGGTCGGAAAACACCGCCAGTTTTGCCTGGGTGAAAAGAAAACCCTCCTTCACCGCCCCGGTATCCAGTACCACCTCTCCGTCCATGAAGTCCCTGCCGGTGGTGCCGCCGGCCACGGCAGGGAATATATCCTCCTTTTTGAGTTCCTGCTCCAGTATTTCCCGCCGGGAAGTGGACCCGGCCAGTACGCATACTAGGTAGCCGTCCCTCTTTAGCCTTGCCGCCTCCTTGGTAAAAAGGGGCAGTTTACCGTGGAAAGTGCCCATTGCCCTCGTGGAAAAATGAAAATCTCTCCCTTGCCCCTTCAATATATCTGTAATACCTACCACCGGTCTTTTCTCAAGCATGGTTTCCAACTGCGCGGGGGCAAATATCCTGTGCCGCTGCCGGTAGAGGGCTGCTCCCCTTTCCAGCCTGTCGCTGTAATGGTTCAAAAAGTCTGTATGAAATTTCGCCGCCTCTTCAAGAACCCTTACCGGGTTATCCAGCACCACCAGGTAGTTTTCCCCCAGGTACTCGAAAAAGTCCGCCGTCCGGCACCCGTACATGTGGTAGTTGCCAAGGAACCGGCTGCCTGCCCCGGTTAGAATTGCTTCCTTCACCCGGGCGACTTCCCCCTCCAGCTCCGCGGCTCGGCCCCTTTGGCCGGAATCCCTAAACCCCTTTACCGTTTCTTCAAGGTCGGCGTCCATATTGCGGGCCAAATCTTTTCCTTCTTCCGGCAGGATAATCAGTTCCCTGCAGGGTGGTATCCTTACGCTGTCCACCTTTTCAACCGACCTTTGGGAATGGGTATCCATAAGCCTTATTGATTCTACCTCGTCCCCGAAAAACTCCATCCTGTATGAAAAGGGGGTCCCCACCGGGAATACGTCCAGTATCCCGCCCCTGGCGCTGAACTGGCCCGGCCCTTCGGTCATATCTTCCCTTTCATAACCGGCAAGGACAAGCCCCTTTAATACTTCCTCCATGCCGGGCCTTTGCCCTACCTCAACATGCAGCGTGTATTCCTTGTACCTTTCAGGGGGCATTACCGGGAACATCAGCGCTTCCACGGTGGCCACCACAATATCCGCTTCCCCAAAAATTAGCGCGCCCAGGGCCGCTATCCTCTCCCATTCCGCTTCCATGCTGTGCACCATGTCGTTGTATAATACCGGCTGCAGCGAAGGGTAGTAGAACACCCTGCCGGTAAAACTCTTAAGGTCCTCAAGCATCTCCCGGGCATTGATGTCACTGCTGCAAACCACCACAACGGGGTACCCTTTGTCGGCAAGGGCAGCCGTCCAAAAAGCCCTCCGGGACCCCGAAAGGCCGGATAAATCAATCCTTTTTTCCCCCCCAATAAGTTCCAAAACCGCCTGGTTAAACGGGGGGCTTTGCTGTATCCTGCGAAGGATGTATTTGAAATTCAATACGCACAACTCCTTAAGCAAATGCAAATGTTACCGGACTCTTTCAACCGGTATACCCCGTCATTATCCTGTTCCACAGGCTGTGCAAGGCCGTCGATGCCAGCACAGCCGCAATTGCCGAGCCGGAAACCCTAATCACAAGCCAGGCTGCCGTCCCCAGCAGCGTATGGCTTGCAATGCTCAAAACAAAAGCTGTAAAGGAGCGGTCGGG
>DASRVG010000093.1:0-2530 GCA_035655175.1 Clostridia bacterium
AGAGGACAGGCTGTCGGAGGAGATGCTAAACGGAAAGGTTAAGGAAGGGGACACCGTAATGGTTGACGCAAAGGACGGGAAAATAGTCTTAACCCGTAAATAAAAAGCCCGAAAAAAGTAAAGGGGATGGAACATGGCCAGGATAAAAAGCGTGTTTATATGCCAGCACTGCGGGTATGAGAGCCCGAAGTGGATGGGAAGATGTCCGGGATGCGGCGAATGGAACACCATGGTGGAGGAGGTTTTGAGCAAAACCGACCGCCGGGGGACAACCGCCGGTCGGGAAGGCAGCAGGCCGGTTGCGATGGACCAAATAGACCTCTCAAAGGAAACAAGGAACTCCACCGGCATGGAGGAACTGGATAGGGTGCTGGGGGGAGGTATAGTAAGGGGGTCGCTGGTGCTGGTGGGCGGCGACCCGGGTATTGGCAAGTCCACCCTTCTCCTTCAGCTGGCGGGAAGCGTTTCTCCGCGGCAGAGGGTGCTGTATGTATCCGGGGAGGAATCGGTAAAACAGGTTAAAATAAGGGGAGAAAGGCTGGGTATAAGCAGTGGGAACATACTTATACTCGGTGAAACGGATATTGATATTATACTGGACCAGGTAAAACGGGTGACCCCGGACATGATAATCGTGGATTCCATCCAAACGGTATATACGCCGGAGATTTCATCCGCCCCCGGCAGCGTCAGCCAGGTTAGGGAAGTTACCGCAAGGCTGCTTCAGACGGCAAAGGCCATGGCCATCCCCACCTTTATCATAGGACATGTGACCAAACAGGGGGCCATAGCAGGGCCCAGGGTCCTGGAGCATATGGTGGATACGGTGCTTTACTTCGAGGGGGAGAGGTATCACAGCTACAGGGTAATACGGTCGGTAAAGAACCGGTTTGGTTCCACCAATGAAATCGGGGTTTTTGAAATGAAGGACAAAGGGCTGGTGGAGGTGCCAAACCCGTCTGAGTTCATGCTGGAGGGAAGGCCGGCGGGGGTCCCGGGCACCGTGGTGGTATGCAGCATGGAAGGGACCCGGCCCATGCTGGTGGAGCTTCAGGCGCTGGTAAGCCTATCCAACCTGGGCATGCCCCGGAGGATGGCAACCGGTATCGATTATAACAGGCTGTCCATGCTTATGGCAGTGATGGAAAAAAGGCTGGGGATGCAGCTCCAGGGACAGGATGCCTTTGTTAACGTCGTGGGAGGCCTGAAAATAGACGAACCGGCGGTGGACCTGGGGATTGCGGTGGCGGTCGCATCCAGTTTCAGGAATACGCCGGTTGACAATACCGCGGTGGTTATAGGCGAAGTAGGCCTTACGGGAGAGGTGCGGGCGGTAAATTCCATAGACAGGAGGGTCGCCGAGGCGGCCAAACTCGGTTTCGGCCACTGCATCATACCGAGGGACAACATGAGACAGGTTGACACAAGCAAATCCCGGATAACCGGGGTGGGAAACCTTGCGGAGGCTATCGACGCCGCCCTGGAAAACTGACGACCTCCAGCGGGTATTCATGAAGCCGAGTTCAATTTGTCTGCAAACTGAAACCCCGCTTCTTATGCGGGGTTTTTTATCAATAGAAGACATTCATCAGGGAAGTGATATTCTCTTTTATCTAAAGCATACTATATATACCAAGGGTTTTTATCTTTTTATATTCCTTGAGCATCACGTTGTACAGGTCCATATCCAAAAGGCTGCAGACGGCGGCTATGTAGAACAGGTTTGCCCCTAGTTCGGTTTCAATGACATCCCTGCAGCTTTCGCAAAGGACGCCCCTGATATGGGAATCCATGTACTCCGGCAGGTCCCTAAGCGACGTATCGCTGGGAGTGCGCTGTTTTTTTGCGTCTATCTTAAGGCAGCCGCAGTTGGTTACGGCCTTGGCCAGCGCCCTGTTTACCCTTGCATTTGATTCCTGATACTTGGTCATTACATCCAGTATGCTTTTATGCCTTATAAGCAGTTGGGGAACAGAGCTTTGAAACTCATCGAATATTGTATCCTTCATTTCATCACTCCCTCGCAGTATTCAGGTTAATTATATTATAATGTTAAAAACTGCCGGTTGCAACGGATTTTACTTAATAAGGGGACTTCCGACGGCCATTCCCTTAAAAAACACGGCGTTTTTACCGTACAGGCATAGTCAAACCGATTTTTGACGAATTAGAAATACTATATATATAGAAAGGAAGAGCGGCGGAAGAGGCGGTACAAAACCATAAAACAAAAATGGGCGGCAAACGGGCAAAACGCAGACATTTACTTTGAGCTATTTGCGATGTCGGCAAAGCGAGTAAAGGTAATGGATAAAGGCTAGGGGAAAAATAACTTTCTCCCAAAATAGGACGGTGTTATGCATGTTTGAAGACTGTGTATAACAGGAAGCCCAGAAATCCACCCCATACTGGCAGAAGGACGGTAAAATGGCTTAGAATGCAAAAAAGCCCCGTTTCTTTAGTGTATAATAGTAGGTGTAGAAACAACTAAAAACACTGAAGAAAGGAGCTTTTCAATGGCTATTATACC
>DASRVG010000094.1:0-7856 GCA_035655175.1 Clostridia bacterium
GTCAAAGTCCACTGTCATGGGTTAGACCAAGATGAGGACCTGAGATGATGAACCCTTACCCGGAATAGAAACTGATACATAATGTGCTTGTTTTAGGTTTGGTATTAAACTTATTCCCTCATGAGTAAAATGGGCATGTAATACCTTATACAAGAAATACCTGCCGATTTATTATGAGGTTTTCAAAGGACACAGGTAGTATCTATGTAGAAAACTGATTTATTGTATATACTTATATAGAAACATATCATTTTTTTTAATGATTGTAAAGGATATTTTGGACTTGCCGGTTCCCCATCCTGCTAATCTTCCTGCCGAAAACCCTGTTTACAACGATTTTTCTGGTAGGTAGTATCTATGTAGAAAAGTGATTTATTATATATAAGAAAAGTATCATTTTTTTAGTAATTGTAAATTTTTTTAAACTTGATGCTTCTCCATCCTTCTAAGCTTCCTGCCGAAAACCCTGTTTACAACCATTTTTCCAGCAGGTTTACCGATATGCTTCCATCTCCCTCAGGGTGCTGAACACGGATTTTCTGGAACTTGGCATAGTTCGCAGTTACTCCTTCATCGGGGTTTATGGTTATACCCTCATGGGCGGCACGGGACAGGGCCCTGCCATAAATTACACATTCCTCCAGGCGCCTTTTTAATACGTCCTTCCTTTTTGCCGCCGCCTTGGCTTGCTTTGTACCTTGCCCCTTGGGAACCTCCTCCTCCGCCTGCACAAATCCTCTGCGGTAAACCTCCATTACCCTGGGCAGGTATTCCCTCTGCAGAGCCTTAAGTATTGAAGGGCTGTAGCGGTGCATATATACAAGGGCCTTGAACCCGCCTTCCCTGCCCGAACTGAACATCCAGTATATAGGTCTTTTATTATACGTATTCAGGTGGTCCTTGTAAAACTGCCTTTCAAAATATCTTCCTACAGCCTCCCTTGCGGTTTCATAGGGCCTTTTCCCAAGTGCTGCCGCAATATAGTCCAGGTTCTGCTCCAGGGTATCGGCCATGAAAACAGACTCCAAGAAAACCTCAAACCTGCTTAATATGTTATCCGTGAAGAATTCTTCACCCATTACCGGTATTATATTGTCCAATTTCACCACTTTTTTCATACACCCGCTTTGGTCAAAAAAGCCCCCGGCGTTCAAAATCCCGTCACTGTCCGGCGTGTACCGTCCGAACATGCATCCTACCGCATAAGATATAAAGGATTTTACCGCCCCTGCTTTGTCCGCCTTTTCAAATGTAATGTCTTGGTCCTCCAATCCCGGGGTTAAGGCATCCTGCAGTTGGTACAGGTCTATGAAAATGCGATTTAGTTCTTCCTCGTTGGACTTGAGCCGGTTGAACAGCTTTTCGGTTAGGTAGTGCCAATTGGAATAGGCCTTTTCTATGGTGGCGGCCTCCTTCCGGTACTCGATCAGCGGATGTCTTTTGAAGTCCCAGGACGTTTCCCTCCAATCCCACTCGAGCCTTGATATTTCAATATTCTCCCTGCACAATCGCACAATTCTTTGCCGCACGTTGGCATCTTCGATTTCTGCAAAGGGCAGGTTCTTTATATCCCCTACTTGGATATTGAATGTTGGGTTTAGAATTTCAAGAAACACCCCGGTCAGTTTACTGCAAAGGAATGCAAGTATTGTGTATAACCGCTCCCCTTCCGCAAATACAGACGACCCTGCTACATCAAATATAAAACCGGGGGGAGAATACCTCACCCCCATCCGGTTGGAAATAAAGGTATAGGTAATGGCTTCCCTGAAATAGAATTGTATATTCTTAATGGTCCTTGTATAGCTGCCGTAGAGCAGTGCGGCCAATTCCTTAACCTGCTCGCCGCCGTTTTCCCAGTTTACCACCAGGCTGTTGTTTCCGTACCATTTCCTGTAGGACCCGCCCTTGTTATAGGGAAACCACCGGCAGCCGCTTCTTTTAGCCTCGTCGGCACTGCCGCAGCCAAAACCAATGCTCTGGAGCGGCACTTCGTACCAATGCCTTACAAACCTGTTGTTGTCGGATGTGGCCATCCCCTGCCTCGGCTTTGCCAGTTCTCCCAGCTTTTTGTTTCGGGCAAAGGCGCGGACAATACTTTCCTTTGCCCAGTACGCAATGGGTTTCCCCGGGATATCCTCCAGGTCGGATATGCAAAGGGTATGGACATTATCCCCTCCGCCCGCCTTGGTGCCCAGCAGCGCCTGCTCTTTTAGAAGGGAACTGCTGCCGCCCTGAAGGTTCAAAAAAACCGAACGGTAGCCTTCCAGGGACATGTTTCTTGCAACAAAAGCAGTGGACTGGACTATGGTCCCCACGTTTCCCCAAAACACCCCGGAACCGAGGTGCAGCATACTGCATATACAGCACTTTTGCGCAAACTCTTCCCGAAACCTTTGGTAACTGGAAAGGAACATCCAGGAGTGCTGATTTATAAGAGCCATAAAGCCTCCGGGAATGGTCATCCCCCTGGCAAGGTCCATGAATACGGTAAACAGGTCATGCTTTGAAATTTTATAATGGGTGTTTAGATAGCCCGCGAGATTGGCGTTCATACCCCTTATGCCCATGTAGGGGGGATTGGTTACCACGACGTGGTATTTGTCCTGCATTACGAGGGCCTGGTTTATCAAGTCCTTTATCCTGCCGTGCACCGTGAAAGCCTCGATATCCATACCGATACTTTCCCCCAAGCTTTCCCACCATTTTCGAAGCCGCACCAGGTCCATATCCGGCAGCTTTATCACCGACCCCAATTCTCCGGCATCGCGAAAAGTTTCCAGCAGCAGCGTCAAATCCCTTCGGCAGTCGTGCTCATCTCCCCCTATACGGTCTGACCTTACCAGCGATATTACATCCTCAATAGCAAGGTCCCCGCTTTCCCGTATCCAGTACAGGCGGGGCCTTACTTTTTTGTCAAACAGTCCGCTGTCTTTGCTCCTTCCCTTCATCATTAAGGCAAAATATGCAAGGCCGGCAGCCCTATCGTCAATGTCAAGGCCGTACAGGTTGTTCTCCAGGATAAGCGCCGGTATGCTTTCCTCCATATACCCTGCGGAAAGGTATATGCTGTAGAGCACATCAAAGGCATATACAAGTATATGCCCACTGCCCATGGCCGGGTCCAGCACCTTTATTTCTTCCGGTGACAGCCCTTTTCTTTCCGCCGCTGCCTCCTTAAGGCGGCAGACAACCTCGCCGCTTTGCCCGGCCTCCTCCAAATAATAACGCCACCCCGACTTCAAGTCATCGTCGGGATGGGCTTCCAGCCACAGCCTCCCCAACGAGTTTTCCACCATGTATTTTACTATCCAGTCAGGGGTAAAAAGCTGGGTGGCTGCAGCAATATCATCCTTTTTTGTCTTTTTGTTTCTCCTCAATGCAGCATATACCCGGTCCTTTTCCGGTGAAATGAAATACTGGTACAGCCAGCCGGTTATCTGTACATTTTCCAGAAACTCCTCGCGGTCTATGCTGTCCATCATATCCCGGACAATGGAGTCTTCCCCAAGCAGCCGGTCAGGCAGAAGCAGCCCTTCAAAGCCCATCCTGTCTTCAAATATATACGGGAACATTCCCGACAACTTTTTGCATTGGCTTATAATGAGATTCCTTTGATGTCCTGTGCCATGGGGCATCCTTTCCAGCCCGGACAGCCCTGGGATTCCCTCCGGCAGGTACCCGTTAACCTCCATGTACCAAAGACAGGTAAACCGGTTAAACCAGGTGCAGGCAGCATCCTCCACCACCCGGTCAAAACCCCTTTCCCGGACCGCCTTAACAAGGGCGTCATAGGCTGCCTGAAAGCCGGGTTGGTTTTCAACTGCTGCCGTTGATATAGATACTTCCGGTATTGTCGGCCGCACCGGCTGCGCCGCCACGCTCGCTCCCGGCCCATCCCGGGTAACGTCAAGCATCTCAGCCCTCCGGGCGACCTGTTCCATCAGGCCTTTCCTGACCCTTAGGGCAAAATCCCTTATCTCACTCTTTCCCAACGCAATTCCTCCCGCGGTAATCTTGCAATTGCCAAGCATAGGCTGCCGCACACCGATTACAAATTGCCGGCTGCCAACTGGGGCATTTGCAGCCTGTGGCCTGTTCCTACCGCTTTGATACAAATTCCTTTACCATTTCAACTATATCCTTCCAATCATCCGTTCTCATCGTCATTTTTTCCAAGGGGCAAAGGTCGGACCTGTCCTTGTTTAGTATCCACGGCACCAGCAGGTGGGTTGAATGTATAATGCCGTTGTTCGCAAGCAGCCCTTTGGCAGCCCTGCTCATGACCGGCGTATACACTCCCTTTACCCCTGCCGATATGCATAATGCCGCCGCCGCCTTACCTATAACCTTATCGGCAACGCAGCTCCCTTCCATTTCATCCCCCAGCTCCGAAACAGCATCAAAAAGGGGCCGTATTCCCCCATTTTGTTTGCTGGTTAATATATTCCCGTCCTTTACCACCACCAGCGAATCGCCGCTTGTTCTAAGCCTCTCCGTTGCTGTCGCCAGGTTTTTCATGAACCGTTCCCCTTTCAATCATGTACGCCAAAACCGGTATCAGTACAAGCTGCAGCGCAATCCCCGGCAAACCGGTTACCACTGCTCCCTTGACATACACCAGCGGATTAATATTAAAACCAAAGAACCTCATCATAACATAGGCTGCCCCGCCCATCGCCACCCTGCCTGTTACCATGGCGGTTATCAAAGACAGGCAAGTATTCTTCTTGAATATCCTATGCATAAGCCCCGCAGTTAAACCGTAAGCTCCCAGTTCAATCACCATGAGGGGCAGTATGGGCGGTGTTATGGGCGGCATACCGGTAAGCAGATGGCTTACAATAGGGGCTATTACTCCCACGTACAATCCAATGGCAGGGCAAACCAAAAGGCCGGCCAATAGAACCGGTATATGCATGGGCAATAGCACCGTACCTCCTATACCGGCAAGATGAAAAAGCTGCGGAAACAAAACCGCCAGAGCCAGAAAAAAAGCTCCGTGCAAATAGTGCTTGAATGGAATCTTATTCATGCTGTTTCCTCCTAATTGTGCTGTTTTTTTATTATAAGCCCTTCATATTTCGGTACCTAGCCGGCAGTTTGGCATCTTAATCTACCCGGCTTATCCCCGTCAAACTTTTATGACACTCATTATTAAGTTTATCCTATAATCCTTCATAATTCTATATCTATGTAATAAAAAACCTCCCGGGGTATATTGTTTATCAAATACCCCGGGAGGCTTTAGAAAACCACTTACTTCAGCGCCTCTTCAGCCTGTTTGACCGCTTGGTACAGCCGATAGCCGCCGGACAGGTTTTTTAAATTTCGGAACCCCTTCTGCACCAGCATCCTGTACGCGGTATAGACCCCTAAACCTACCTTGCAGTATACGATTATTTCCTTGTCCCGGGGCAATTCGTCAAACCGCGCCCGCAGGTCATTGAGCGGTATATTCACGGAACCCTCAATACTGCCGGTACTTGTCTTCTCCGGCGGCCTTACATCCAGTATGAAAACCTTATCCCTGTCAAGTTGGTCCACTTAGTCCCAGTAGAGGATTTCCATATCCCCTTTAAGGCAATTGGCAGCAACGTATCCCGCCATGTTGACCGGGTCCTTTGCCGACGAATAGGGCGGCGCATAGGCCAGCTCAAGCTCTTCCAGGTCGTATACCGTCCCGCCGAACCTGTATTGCCGGGACAACCATGTCCGCGGCCAAGAGCTTCCCGCCTTGGAGTTCAACTTTAATTCTCTTTTCCTCTCTGTGGAAGGCTTTGACCCCATCCTTAAGGTATAACTTTAACCCCTTTGACAGTATGTGATTGTTAACCATTGGTTTCCCATTGTACACCGCTCTTTGCGGCGGCGCTTGCCCCGCCGGCCACTCCTCCTACAATCACTATTTTCATATGCATACCTCCACTATTATCCCTCCCCCTACGGGTCGGGGGTATATGTTTATTATAAAACAGGGTTCCCAGGAAATCAACCCCGTCACATTAACACTCTCCTTTATTTATATATCTCTCCCATATCCGGCAAACAAAAAAGCACTATAACGCAGATGGATACCCGCCTACTTTTATTAAGCCTACCGTTTTGTGTTTTAACATGCTAATTTATTTTAATACCGGCTCCCTGCTTCGAACGTATGCCTTGGCCATCTGGCCCGCTACCGCTCCCTGTCCTACCGCTGTGGCCACCTGCATTACCCCTCCTGTACAGTCCCCGGCGGCAAATACCCCCTCCACGTTTGTGGCTTGGTTTTTATCCACTACTATATCCTCACCTTCGAGCAGGATGCCAAGTTTCCTGGCAAAATCCGCCGAAGACGCAGACCCGTAAGCAATAAAAAGCCCGTTAATATCTTGTTTTTCTCCCCCTTCGAATACAATACTTTTTAGGAGGTTTCCCCCCTCCAGCCTTTCAATCTTTCGCTTGTCAATTCTTATCCCCTTTTTCTCAAGATAGGCGCTGCTTTCTGCATCCAGTTGGAGCTGCTGCCCGTTGGTAAAGAGCGTAATATCTTCAGTAATGCCATCTAACTCCATAATCTCGTGGACGGCATAATCAGTGAACCCCAGCACCCCCACCTTCAGCCCGGAATAAAAGAAACCGTCACAGGTGACACAATAATGTACACCTTTCCCCTCAAACCGGTCCACACCTTCAATGGTTATCCTTTTCCTGGGTTTGCCGGTAGCAATGACCACCGCCTTAGCCCGGTAATTATTCTCCGAGGTGGTTATTTCGAAGGTATCTCCCCTTTTGATGCTAATTACTTCATCTTCCACCATATCCACACCGAAGCTTCTTGCCTGCTGCGCCCCCTTTTCCAAAAGCATATCACCAGTCATAGGATCGCTGCAGCAGTAATTCTCAATCTTTTCTCCCTTTGCAAGAACGCTTTCCTTTCCAATTATTATAGTTTTAAGCCCTCCCCTTGCCGTATAAATGGATGCCGAAAGGCCGGCAGGACCCCTCCCTATTATGGCTACATCGTACATGGTTTTGCCTCCTATTGTTTAATGTTCCGTTAATGCTCACGGCTGAATGCGGCCGGATTTTCAAGTCCCGGCCTTCAATATGCCGCTAGTATTAATATTACCCCGTTTTTTCTTATAAACTCACCTGCAAATAAAAAACACCGGCCAAGGCCGGTGCTTTTATCGATTTTTTATTTCTGGCATACGTCCACCCATTCCGCGTCGGTCAAATCTCTCATTTCTTCCGGAGATATCTCAAGCGCCGAATTTCCCGAACCCGCAGCGGGAAATACGGTGTCGTATTCTTTGAGTGATACGTCAAGATATACATCAACCTGCTCCTTAAGCCCGAAGGGGCACACTCCGCCCACCGGGTGCCCGGTTATTTCCAGCACCTCTTCGGCGCTCAGCATCTTTGCCTTTGCTTTAAAACAGCCTTTAAATTTTTTATTATCTATCCTGGCATCCCCCTTGGTAACAATAAGGATGTTCCTGTCCTTTAGTTTGAACGCCAGGGTTTTGGCAATGCGGCCGGGCTCCACTCCCACCGCCTTTGCGGCCAGTTCCACCGTAGCCGAACTCTCGTCCATTTCAAATACGGGGTCCTTGTAACCCCTTTCAATAAAAAAACGTCTTACATCCTCAACAGCCATAGATATCCCTCTCTTTTTTGTCTAGTACGCTCTCGAAAACTCAGAGAGCTTTATTTATATACATTTCAAGGCTCAACATTTCTGTATCACCCCTACTTTTTCCACTATATTGCATTCATCTTTTCCAGTAGCCGTGCCATAATAGCGCTTTAGTGGAAAGCATTACATTTGATTTTACCGCACCACTCCCAAGTAGAATTACTTATATAGA
>DASRVG010000095.1:0-2767 GCA_035655175.1 Clostridia bacterium
GTGCGGGACTTTGCCTGCAGCTTCCTCCAGATTTCACCTCACGGTGAACACCCTTGCTGTTTAGCTAATGGTTCCCACTACCAAGCCCATAGCGGACTTTCACCGCCTAGTTACTGCCCATGTCGGGCGAACATAAAAAAACGCCGGGCATACCGGCGTACTTAAATTAGCGTCCCTTTGTACTGACCAGTCGGCCCTCCAAAGCGTCCATGGCTTCCAGGGCTTTACCCGTCCCGATGGCCACGCAGGAAATAGGGTCATCCGATACCCTGACAGGGGTTCCAAGCCTTTGATTGAGCAGCATATCCAGCCCGTGCAGCAGTGCTCCTCCACCCGTCAGCACTACCCCACTGTTGCTGATGTCCGCGGCAAGCTCGGGAGGGGTTTTTTCAATAACCGAATGTATGGTGTCCACAATGGCTGCAACAGGCTCTTCCAATGCCTCCACCATTTCATTGGAGAACACCTCGTGGGTTTTGGGAAGTCCCGTTACGAGGTTTCGTCCCCTGACCTCCATCGATTTACCATTTCCGCTTTCAAAGGCGGAACCTATACGAATTTTCATTTCCTCGGCGGTTCTTTCGCCAATGAGCAGGTTGTACTTCTTTCTCATGTACCTGATTATGGCTTCATCGAATTTGTCCCCGGCGATTTTTATGGAGGCGTTTACCACTATTCCGCCCAGCGAGATAACAGCAACGTCGGTGGTCCCCCCCCCTACATCCGCAATCATATTGCCTGAGGGTTTTGCAATGTCCAGCCCTGCACCAATAGCGGCAGCAACAGGTTCTTCAATAAGATAGGTCTTCCTTGCCCCTGCCTGGTTCGCAGCATCGATAACCGCCCTTTTTTCCACCTGGGTCACTCCGCTGGGCACGCATATTATGACTCTTGGCTTGAAAATCCTGCGGGTTCCGCATGCCTTTTGTATAAAATGTTTGAGCATCCTTTCGGTAATTTCGAAATCGGATATGACACCGTCCTTCAAGGGCCGTATCGCTACTATGTTCCCCGGCGTCCTGCCAAGCATCTGCCTTGCCTCTTCACCCACGGCAAGAATTTTATCGGTGTTTTTGTCCAGTGCAACCACCGACGGTTCGTTCAAAACTACGCCTTTTTTCCTGACATACACCAATACACTGGCGGTACCGAGGTCAATTCCCATTTCCACGTTAAGGTCAAACATGCGTTTCCCCAGCCTCCCGGTTTTTTCTTATGTTGCTTTATTACTATATAAAATTCTATATCATCCTAAAAAAACCTCTTTTTTTAGGTTTTTTTTGCTATGTTTAAGAAGGTATGGCATTTTTGCCCTGGGCCTTTATGTATTTTTCCCTGGTGGCCTTTCCGCCCCTTATGTGCCTCTCCGCCTTGTTGTAAGCCAATACCCTCTTTACTTCCTCTGCAAGTGAAGGATTTATCCTTGGGAGCCTGTCTGTAATGTCCTTATGTATGGTACTTTTACTCACTCCAAAAACCTTTGCCGTTTCCCGCACCGTAGACTTCGTATCCAATACATATTTTGCAGCAGCTATCACCCGTTCGTGTATATAATCCTTCAATTCTCGGAACCCCCTTTTTTCGTGTCTTTCTATATCATCTATATGCGGCTAAGCTGTGTTATAGAAGGATTTTAGTCGTATATATTCATTTAGTGCGGATTGCAGTGAGGCATTTTAGAGTATGTGCTATAAACCAAACACCTCCCCTATTCTCTTAATATCCACCCCTGTATAATAGTGCTTGAGTATCTTGTCATAGGAATCCCCCATCCTTGCCATCCCGTCCGCCCCGTACTGGCTCATGCCGACACCGTGTCCGTATCCTACGGTGGTAATGACCACCGTATCCCCTTCGCAGCCAATCTTAAAATTGGTGGAATTCAAATCTAGGGCGGCCCGGACCTCGCGCCCGCTCAGGGTTTTATTGCCTATCCTTACGCTTATGATTTTCCCGCCCCGGCTTAGCTCCAGCACCTCTATCTCAGAAGGTATATCCTTCGAGTTTATTTTAAGACCGTCAAACTTCTGCTCCAGTGTCCTGATAAAGTCCGACGCCTTCATTTCCACCCGGCTTGTCAGCTTGGGCGAATGCTCCTCGTAAGGGCTGGATACGCTTCTAAGGTATGGAACCATCGCGGAAAAAACCTGCTCGGAGTTTTCCGTAAATCCCCCGCTGGTGGAATGAAACAGAGGGTCAATGACCTGGTCCTGGTATACCAGTATAAGGCCCCGGGTATCATCCACCGCCTTGGATACATTCTCCAGGTATTTCCTATAACCGAATATACCGAACTGTTTCCTTAGGTTTTGCCGGAACTGTTCTTCGGAAATCCACGCCTGGCAGTGGGTAGAATTGGTACATACGTCCACCTCGGGATGGTCGGGGTTGGGGCTTCCTCCTAGCGAAGTCATCCTCTTTACGGTATATGTCCTCGCAGCCACCGCCTGCGCCTTCAGGGCTTCCCGGTGGAAACTTGCCGGCATTTCCGCCGCCACCACCCCTTTGATATATTCTTCAAGGTCAATGCTCCTTATTATCCTGTCCCCGTGAAAATAGACCACCGTTTCATAGGGCTTTTCGTCAAGGTACCCTCTTTCCGGCCCTTTGAACATGTCGCAGCCCTGGGTTATAAACACGGGAAGTACTATGGTGACAATAAACATGAATAATATTACCAGCACTATGGTTCTCATGCCCACCCTCCCCTCGGGACTCTTTAAATAATATTTATTATTCAAACTAATTATTACAACGTATTTTTTAC
>DASRVG010000096.1:0-2807 GCA_035655175.1 Clostridia bacterium
ACCGACGGCCAGCTGAGCATAATACCCAAGCCGGAAAAAAGGCCGGTAGTTACCGAGGACCTGGGTATTACTCCCGAATATGAAGGGCTGCCCCTAAGTATTATAATGGACGGCCGCATCCTAAGAAACGACTTAAAGAAACTGGACATTACCGAGGAATGGCTGCTAGACCAGCTTAAGTCTGCCGGGTATGACGATGTTTCCGAGGTGCTTTTTGCTAGCCTGGAGGACGGCGGCCGGCTGTTCGTCCAGGGAAAACAGAAAAAGGTGATGAAATGAGGTCCATACTATTAATCATCGTAACCCTGGGCCTTATACTGGGTGTGGGGTATTACACCATTTCGGAGGTGTCCGGCACGTCGGAAGTACTGCTTTCCCACTGCAACGATATAAAGACGGGCGTACGGGACGGGGAATGGGAAAAAGCCCTGGAGCATTTGAAAAGGTTTGAAGACTTCTGGAACGGCGTCAAGCCTTTGTGGGCGATACTTATTGACCACACTGAAATAGACAATATTGACATGGCCCTGGCAAAAATCGAGCAGTATATAAAAACCGGTGAAAAGGGCCTTGCCCTGGGCGAGCTGTCCTCGCTGGAGCTTTTGATAAGGCATATCCCGGACAAGGAAAAATTGTCACTGGAAAACATATTTTAAGCACAATGCCCGCTACAGCTTTACGTCCCCGAATACCACTCCGACAACCTGACCTTCCCTTTTTGCCGGCACTGCAACGGTGACGCAGTACCCGTCGGTAACAACGGATATATATGGGGCGGTAACGCTGACGCTGCCCTGCATGGCCTGTTTGAAATACTGCCGGTGTGAGAAATTGGTGGTGTCGGTCTCTACGCTGGAAGCAATAACGCTGCCATCGGAATCCAGTGCAAAAACCGCCTCAAACACGTCACCGTGGGCGGAGCCCAGGTCCCTTACAAAGCTGCCTATCCCCTGCACATCTTCGGGATTATAGGACCCGAATTTTTCAAGGGAATCTTTCAGTATTCCTTCCGCCCGCCTTATCCTTTCCTCTTCGCCTTTGCCCAATTTATAGTTGCCCTCCACCGCCTTTAATACCTCGTTAAGGTCCTTTGCCATATCCGACAGGCTGCCCACCGACTGGTATATTTTCCTTACCATCTCCACCTCGTTCTGGGTGGCTGCGTTAATCTCCTCCATGCCCGCCGCGGTCTGCTGTGTTACCGCCGATATTTCATCCATCAGTCCATCCACCTTGCTTGCATTCTCTATGCCCTGGGCGGACAGCTTAACAATTTCCCCGGCGGACTTCAGCGTATCCTCCGAGGTGCTTTCCACGCTTGAAAAAAGCTCACGGAACTCGCCGGCATACTGCATGCTCATGTCCATGTCGGCAACCTGGGCCTCGATGCGCCCTGTTATGTGGCTTATTTTTTGGTAAATGCTCTCTATTATGTCGCGGATGCGCGCAGCGGACCTGTCGGATTCCTCTGCCAGCTTTCTTACTTCCTCCGCCACCACCGCAAAGCCCCTTCCGCTTTCCCCCGCCCTCGCAGCCTCTATGGCGGCATTTAGCGCAAGAAGGTTGGTCTGCTCGCTTATTCCCCTCACGATTGCAATAATATCCCTTATCTCGCCGGCGTCCCGTTGAAGCCTTTCAATTTCCACCGCCAGTTCCTTGTTATCCCGGTTGGATTTGCCCAGTTTTTCCAAAAGCTCCTGCAGCTTCTCCTCGGATTCCTTCACCCTTTCCTTCATATCCCTTGTAATTGAAAAGGTGTTTTCCGCCAGGTCGGCTATGGCCTTTGAAACCTCCACTATCCTTACGGTGCTTGCCTTTGTGTCCATGGCTCTCTCCGCCTGGCTCTCGGCTCCCTGGGACACTTCGTTTATCGTAACGGATATTTCCTCCACCGAACTGCTCACATCGCCGCATTCCGCCTCTATTGCCTCGGAATAGGTGGAAAGTTTGTCGGTGGCCGTGAGCACCTTGCCCACCAGCTTCCTTATGTTCTTAACCAGGTCATTGAGGGCGCAGACGGTCCCCTCCATCCATTTGTCCCCGGTACTCTTTATGTCCTGGGTCATGCTGGACCGGCTGACCCCTTCTATGAGCATACGGCATTTTTGAATCCGCCCTTTCATAAGTCCGTGCATTATCCCCGCGGAGACACCGGCCGTCACCAGCGCCGCTCCCAGTACCGCAGCAATGCTGCGGGTATCAACGGGGGTATAATGGGCCCCTTCAAGAAGCAGCATTGGTGCCGCAGCGCCCACTGCAAATATCAAAAGTGCAAGGCCAAAAAACCGGATTCTCATGCTAAGCCCCCCAAAAATAATATTTAACAGGGCAGCGGCTTGCAGGCTTTGTACCGCTGCAGCCTCCAACGGCTGTTTATAAATATTCGACCAAAAAACGGATATTCCTCCAGAAAATCTTATTACTTGCTACACACACGGCATTATTTGCAAGGGCGAGGCTGATGTCGTAAATATGCCCTGTATTTTCCAATACATTTGTTATATACTATTATATGGGCTGACAGGGGAACATTCCGCAGCAAGCGCTGTCTTTTTTTAAGCGCTCCGCAGATTACTCTTACTATGACCCATGACCTGTGTATGTTGCCAACCCGATAACCTGTCAGTCGGGGGCATTCATCCGCAAAGCGGGATTTGTTATGTGTCCCCATACCACTATGAAGGAGGTTTTTTTATGCCACTTGTTACTTCTACCGATATGTTCCAAAAGGCCTACCAGGGCAAATATGCGGTGGGGGCCTTCAACGTCAACAACATGGAGATAATACAGGGCATCGTGGATGCCGC
>DASRVG010000097.1:0-3119 GCA_035655175.1 Clostridia bacterium
ATGTATAATTTTATATTCCGTGGAATTTCACCCTTCTTGTATTAAAAAATTAAAGATAATATACTAATATTGTCGACAGTAACAGAAAACACTATCAGTGACTGTATATCCAAAAAGAAAGGGTGATTGTTTGTGCCTTTCACAAACGGTGTTTCGATTAATTCCGAAATAGGAAAACTGAAAGCCGTTATACTGCATCGGCCAGGCGGAGAGCTTGAGAGGCTCACCCCGGATTACCTTGAGGAGATGCTGTTTGACGATATACCCTGGCTGAAAAAGATGACCGAAGAACATGACGGTTTTGCCGAAACGCTGAGGTCCAGGGGCGCAGAAGTATACTATATAAGGGACATGCTGAAGGACGTGCTGGAGATGGACGGGGTAAAGGCCCGGATGATAAAGGAAACGCTGGACTTAAGCGGCATTGAAAACCCCGACCGCAGGGAGGCCATAACCCAATACCTTATGGACCTTCCCACCCAGCAGCTGGTGGACAAACTGATAACCGGGCTTCCAAAGTCCGACGTGGCCGATATTGAAAAGCATCTGAGCCTGGTGGACTATATTAACGAGGATTACCCGTTCTATATCAACCCGCTACCAAACTTGTATTTCACCCGCGACCCGGCAACGGTTATCGGCAACGGCCTGTCCATAAGCGCGATGAAGGTGGAGGCCAGGAAGCGGGAAAGCCTTTTCATGAAATATTTTTACAAGTATCACCCGATTTTTAATGCCGTGCCTACTCCCCTCTGGTATAATTATAACAATAAATACAGCCTGGAGGGAGGGGATATCCTTGTACTGAGCAGGGAAGTCCTCGCCATTGGGTGCAGCGAAAGGACCACCGCCCAGGGCATAGAACTGCTGTGCAGGAACCTTTTCGAGGGGCTGCCGGACCTTGACCATATCCTGGTTGTGCTCATACCCCACATAAGGGCCTTTATGCACCTAGACACGGTGTTTACCATGGTGGACTATGACAAGTTCACCATATACCCCGGCGTGGAGGACCGCGTGAAGGTGTTCAAGGTGACGAGAAACAGCAAACCTTACAGCCTGCATGTCGAGGCCGAGGAATGCCTTACGAAGGCCCTCAAAAAATCCCTCGGGCTTCCCGCAGTCAAGCTTATAAAGAGCGGAGGGGGAGACGAGATTACGGCGGCCAGGGAGCAGTGGAACGACAGCACCAATACATTGGCCATAGCTCCCGGGGTTGTGGTTACCTACAACCGCAACGAGGCATCCAACGAAGTGCTGCGGAAGAACGGCATTGAGGTGGTGGAGATTGACGGGCAGGAACTGGTAAGGGGACGCGGCGGCCCGAGATGCATGAGCATGCCCGTCCTAAGAGAATGACACAAGGGAACGGTTCTTCTGTTCACACAAGGGGACAGTCTTTCTGTGTCACAGGCAAGGCTCCTTGTCGCAGCGGACTTTTTCCCGGAGCCTGTGCCACTGACCTGCCAACTACCGGCTGCCGCTTAATGCCCGGTACCCGGTACCCAGTAACTGTGAACTATGACCCGCGGGCCTTAACTTGACGCCTGCGAACTGTCAACCGTGTTTTATAACCGGGAAGTTTTAAATTAAGGAGGAGGTATAATGCCATTTAATCTTAAGGGGAAAAGTTTTTTAACTTTAAAGGACTATACTCTGCAGGAAATAGAATACCTGCTGGACTTGTCCGCGGAGCTTAAAAAAGCAAAATACATAGGAAGCGAGAAAAAGAACCTTGAGGGCAAGAACATTGCCCTAATATTCGAAAAACCTTCCACCAGGACCCGGTGCGCCTTCGTGGTGGCGTGCAACGACCAGGGGGCCCATGCCGAATACCTGGGTAGGGGGGATATACAGCTTGGCAAAAAGGAATCCGTCGAGGATACCGCCAAGGTGCTGGGCAGGATGTTTGACGGTATCCAGTTCAGGGGTTTCGAACACAGCACGGTGGAGATTTTGGCCCAGCATTCGGGGGTGCCGGTATGGAACGGCCTTACCGACCTGTACCACCCCACCCAGGTGCTGGCGGATTTCCTCACAATAAAAGAGCGCAAGGGGTATCTTAAGGGTATTTCCTTCGCCTATGTGGGGGACGGAAGGAACAATGTCGCCAATTCACTGATGATTGGTGCGGCCAAGATGGGCCTCGACTTTAGGATTGTATCTCCAAGGGAGCTTTTCCCCTCGGAGGAGCTGGTGGAATACTGCCGCGGCGAGGCCGCCCAAACCGGAGCCTCCATCACCGTAACCGACGACATAAAGCAAGGCGTTCGCGGCTGTGACGTGCTTTACACCGATGTGTGGGTATCCATGGGGGAAGAGGAGTTCTTCGACGAGAGGATAAGGCTTCTTAGGGACTACCAGGTCAACATGGACATGGTAAAGGCCACCGGCAAGGAAGACTGCATGTTCCTTCACTGCCTGCCCGCCTTCCACGATACCAATACAACCATCGGCGTGGAAATATACGAAAAATACGGACTTAAGGAAATGGAAGTAACCGACGAGGTCTTCAGGAGCAAACACTCGGCGGTGTTCGACGAGGCCGAGAACAGGGTGCATACTATTAAGGCAGTAATGGTGGCCACCCTTTAGAGCCGGAAAACGGCATTTGTTACCTGGAATGCAAAGGGGGAAAACCGGTGAAAAGGCTTGTGATAGCGCTGGGCGGCAACGCCCTCCAGGAGGGCAACGGTCCGGCCACCGCCGAGGCCCAACTGGAGCTTGTAAGGAATACCGCATCTCACCTGGCAGATATCCTGGAAAAGGGATACCAAGTAATAATCGCCCACGGCAACGGTCCCCAGGTAGGCAGGCTGGTGCTGCAGAACGAGGGCGCATCCCATATAACCCCGGCAATGCCCTTTGACGTATGCGGTGCAATGAGCCAGGGCATGATCGGCTACCATATACAGCAGGCCATGGGGGACGAGCTAAGGCGCCGTGGCCTTGAAAGGCCGGTTGCCACGCTGGTGACCCAGGTGGTGGTGGACAAAAACGACCCGGGCTTTAAAAACCCCACAAAGCCCATAGGCCCTTTTTATTCCGCCGATGAGGCAAAGAGGCTGGAGAAGGAGAAGGGCTATACCATGAGGGAAGACGCCGGCAGGGGCTGGAGG
>DASRVG010000098.1:0-6773 GCA_035655175.1 Clostridia bacterium
CGTTGGCCACCGCCACTCCATTAATACTGACCGGCCTTTCGGTGGCCTTTGCCTTCAGGACGGGGCTTTTCAATATTGGCGCCGCAGGGCAGATGCTTATGGGCGGCCTGTGCGCGACCGCCGTCGGGCTTACTCTTGTGCTTCCAAAACCGCTGCTTCTTACCGTTATGGTGGCGGCGGCCATCCTGGGCGGCGCGGCATGGGGGCTGGTGCCCGGCCTTTTGAAGGCAAAATTCAACGTACACGAGGTGGTAGCCACCATAATGATGAACTGGATTGCCTACTGGACGGTTTACTACGTGGTGCCGGCCTATTTTAAAGGAGCCTACCTGGAAACCGAGTCGAGAAAGATACCGGATGCCGCATCTCTGAAAGTGGAATGGCTCACTGACCTGTTCAACGGCTCCTACATTAACCTCGGCCTTTTTCTTGCGGTTATTTCGGTAATTGTGATAGCGTTTATCATAGACAGGACCACTTTTGGATATGAACTGAAGGCGGTAGGTTTTAACCGGCATGCGGCGGAATACGCCGGTATAAAGGCCGACCGGAGCATAATAATGTCCATGATGATTGCCGGTGCCCTTTCGGGGCTTGCGGGTGCCACTTTTTACGTGGGCTATGCCTCAAATATACAGATTGGAGTTTTGCCCACCCAGGGTTTTGACGGTATAGCGGTGTCGCTGCTGGGCGGGAACTCACCCTGGGGAGTGTTCGGCGCTGCCCTCTTCTTTGGCCTGCTCCATTCGGGCAAGGGTTTTATGAACGCGATGACAAGGATTCCTCCCGAAATAGCGGACACAATAATAGCGACTATAATCTATTTTTCAGCCACCAGCGTGTTGATAGAAAGAAACTGGGAAAGGCTGAAAAGGAAAGCGGGGGGTGTGAAGTAGCATGTGGACCATTATCGTTCAGGTATTTCCCTATGCGGTGGCTTTTACCATTCCCCTTTTGATAACAGCCCTGGGGGGACTTTACAGCGAACGAAGCGGCATTGTAAACATAGGCCTTGAGGGGCTGATGGTGGTAGGCTTCTTCACCGGCGCGCTGGTAATATCAAAGCTGGAGCTTAACATGCCGGGGATTTCCATATGGCTGGGGCTTTTGGCGGCTTTCATAGCCGGTGCACTGTTTTCGCTGCTGCATGCCTTTGCCTGTATAAGCCTTAATGCCAACCAGGTTATAAGCGGGACGGCGATAAACATGATTGCCGGGGCCCTTACGGTATTCCTGGCAAGGAACATGACCGGCAGCGGCAACATCCTTATTGTGCACGGGCTTATACGTAGGGACGTCCCGGTTCTTTCGGATATACCCATTGTGGGCAAGCTTTTCTTCACCCAGGTTTATGCCACCACCTGGCTGGTGCTGGTACTGCTTGTTGTTTCGTGGTTTGTACTTTATAAGACGCCCTTCGGGCTGCGGCTGCGGGCTTGCGGAGAGCATCCCCAGGCGGCGGATTCGGCGGGTATAAACGTATATAAAATGAGGTATATAGCGGTTATGGTATCCGGCGCTTTTGCCGGCCTTGGCGGTGCCATTATACTTGTCACCTATTCCGGTGAATTTACCGGCACCGTTTCGGGGCTTGGGTTCCTAGCCCTTGCGGCGTTGATATTCGGCCAGTGGAAACCGCTGGGGGTGCTGGGAGCAACCCTTTTCTTCGGCTTTGCCAGCACCATAGCCAACGTATCCCAGGTGATACCGGCCCTTTCCGGCATACCGGGGATTTTGCTGAAAAACTTTCCGTATATTGTAACACTGGCGGTTCTTGTGTTGTCTTCGAAGTATTCCCAGGCGCCCCGGGCGGCTGGGGAGCCCTACGACAAGGCAAAACGATAAAAAAAGGGTGCCGGCTACGGCACCCTTTAAATAAAGGCTTGTATTTTGCCCCACTATCACCTAATCAAAAGAACCGTCCCCATGATTACTCGTAAAGGGCGGAGAAGAAACGGATGAGATACTCGGTAATATTGGGTACGGCCAAATCACCGATAAATGTTCCCAGGATAAAGGACGCGTATATGCCGGCGGCAACCCAGAAAAAGGCGAAGGCTGCAAGCTCTTTCCACTGTTTTTTGTTAATCAAAATGGGTACTTGCAAAAGGGCTATTATAACCATACCGGTCCACACCCAAATCATACCCCTACCTCCTTTTTTCAGCCCCCAGCGGGCTTGCCACAAGACCGGTACGCCTTAGGTTCATTTCCGCCTGGACATCAATTTCAATGTCCCGAAAAACCTCGTACCACCGGTCTTCTACCTGTGTCCAAAGCCCGGGCAGCTTTCGGTATATGAGGTTTCCAAACCCTATTATATCCGAGTCCAGCTCCCTGGAAAGGGCTATGGTTGAATGGACAGCATCCCGAATAGCCTGGGCGCCCCTTTGTTCAAGGGATGTTATATAACTGCTCTCAACACTCAAGTCCCTGTAGACGGGAATGTCAAGCAGTATCCCAAAGGCGCTAATATCCATCTCTATACGCAGGCTGCCGTTTTCAAATACCGGCCGCATTTTGCTTTTCAGGTGGTAAACACCTATACCCAGCGGAGTGGTATCATCAATGGGGTCCTTAATATAAAGGGCTGAACGGAATACCCTGCCGGTGGCATAGGCCCACCCTATGGTCTGCTGCTCATCGGCCCATCCCACCATCTTGTCCCCCTTGAACACTGCCCCGCCACCAATAATTGCCGGTGGCGGAGAGGCCGTCGCACCGGTACCCTGTCCCGGCTGGTCCTGTTGTGTATTCTCCGATATCTTAACCCTACCTATAAACATCTCCCTGCCCGGCTGAGCAAGGATGTTGTACAGTTCGTTCATGGACTTTACAGGGAAAAGAGAGCGCTCGTACCGGATGGTCGCGATCTGCCTGTCCAGCCCCCTGGCCCCGGTCTCCTCCAGCGGAAATTCAGCTTCCATAAGTTTTCTGACATCACCGTCGGCTACCACCACATAGCCGCTGGTCCGGAGCTGGCGCTCCCTCTCCACCATATCCATGACAGGATAAATACCGCTTCTGGCAAGCTCTTCGGAGAATACAAAAACCCGGTTGTGGGCCCAGGAGAACTCCCGGCTTATCCCCTTGGTTAAGTTTCGCATAGCCTGGTATGAAAGCTGTCCGCTGGCCGTTAGAGTCCAGAAGGGTTTCTTGTCACCGCCGCCTCCCTGGCCGGCGTCCTGCCATCCCATGGCCAGGGGATTGGCTATCTGGGTCGTTACATGGTACATACCGGTTTCCCGGTCCCTATCAAAGGCGGTGGCTAGCACCAGGGCCAGGTCTTCCGGGTCCCGGCGGTTCCAGCAGCCCGAAAGGCATAGTACTAGTGTAATAATAATTATTATTGCAGCGGTTTTATTCCTCATCCGGTTTACCCCCAGCCAGGCGGCGGATTCCGTAAGCCGCCCACAGGATTCCCATGGGCACCAGTATCAAGGAGAGGATGTAAGGGCCACCGATTTTTGGTTGAAAAAGGGTTCTAAGCTGAAACAAGTTATGGTAGGAATGCACCGAAAAGGTGCCCCATATTACCGCAAGGGGACCTATAAGGGGACGGTAATCGTCAAGCCCCAGCACCTGGGCCAGCGCCCTTGAGCCGCAGTACATGGACACCGATACTCCAATAAAGATTCCGAACCCCCAGGCGAGCAGCGCAAACATCTCGACCCTTTCAAGGAATACGCTTATATAAATAGTCCTTACCATGCTGAGGAACGGGAAGACCACCCGTGAACCTTGGTGGGGCCCCAGTATTGCAGTTACAGCCAGCGTGACTAATACCAGTACCATAGTGGAACCGGTCAGGGCCCAAAGGGCCGTGCCCAGGGCTTTTTTTGGCTGGTTTGCGGCGGGGATTATCATGGTGAGGCACAGGTATTGGGCTATTATTACGGTGGGTATAATGCTGCCTCGCAGCACCGGACCTATGCCCCGTGCCAGCACCGGTTCCAGGTTACTTCCCATGGTTGTGGCATCAGGAATGGCAAAGGCAAGGCTCACAACTATCATCACTACAAAGATCGGAAACAGCAAATCCGCCGCCCTGCCTATCACCTCCAGCCCCGAATAGGCTGCTACCGAGCCGACTATTACCGTTGAAAAAATTATAAAGGGAATGGGGGTTTCGGTCAGGGATCCTATCACCAGGGCTTCGGCGTAAATCCGGGTGTCGGTGGCGGCAATCACCAAAAAAGCCCATATTATAATTAGGCACACCGCTTTACCCGGCCATTTTCCTATGAGCTTTTGGGCGTATTCCACGATGGTAAGGTCCGGGAACTTAGCCCCAAGGCCAGCTATCATTGCTACCAGGAATGCGGCACCAAAAAAGGATACTATGGCGGAGACCCAGGCATCCTGCAGTGCATCCGCCGAGGTCAGTACCGGCAGTAAGGCTATAACTACGGTGGTTCGCATCATAAACAGCATGTACAATAGCTGCCGATTGGCAATCTTTTCGGTGGTGGTTTTTGGGAAATTATCAGTTTTTATCTTGGTTCCCTCCCTTTATATCATCCAGGCTGTGTTTTCCAGGGTGGGGCATCTGCCCGGGACTTTGCCTTCCAGGCTCCCGCCGGCCCAATATTTTGGGCCGGGTGGTCCTGGCCCAAATGGGTGCCAGCAGGAAGTTATCCTTCATATCCGATGGTATATTGGGAGCCAAAGGTGACATATAGGGGATCCCCAGCGAACGTAGCGAGCACAGGTGAACTATAAGCAGCAACATTCCGAACTGGACCCCAAATAGGCCGAACACCACCGCCAGTATTGTAAAGGCAAACCTTAATATCCTTAGGACAATAGCCATGCTGAATACCGGGTTGGAGAAATTGGCAATGGCGGTCATTGCTATCACTATGACCACCGCCGGAGACACTATGCCCGCCCGGATGGCCGCCTCACCTAGCACCAGCGCCCCCACTATGCTAATGGCGGGACCTACTGCAACGGGAAGCCTAATGCCCGCCTCCCTTAAAACTTCAAACAGTACTTCCATTATAAGAATTTCAGCTATAACCGGAAAGGGTACTCCCTCCCGGCTGGCGGTAACGCGAAGCAGCAGGGTGGTGGGCAAAAGTTCCTGGTGGAAGTTGACCACCGCCACATAAAAGCCGGGAAGGAAAACCGATATTATGGCACCTATCCACCGTAGTATACGTACAAAACTCCCCTGGGGCGGTTTCTCGTAGTAGTCATCGGAGGCCTGGAAAAACATAGAGAAGTCCGCCGGGAGTACCAGTACATGGGGGGACCCGGTCACCAAAACAGCCACCCTGCCGGATAAAATTGAACTGCATACTAAGTCCGGCCTTTCGGTCCTCAATGTGAGCGGAAACAGCGTAAAGGGCTGGTCCTCTATGTACTGCTCTATATCTCCGCTTTCAAGGATGGCATCGGTTTCTATCCTCCTCAGGCGGCTCCGGAGTTCCTCCAGCATTTTTTCATCTGCCAGGCCTTTCATATAGGCAACGGCCACCTTGGTTTTGGTAAGGCTGCCTATTTCAAAGGTCTCAATCCACAGGTGGGGCACCCGTATCCGGCGCCTAATAAGGGTTATATTGATACAAAGGCTTTCGACAAAGCCGTCCCGGGGTCCCCGGATGTTGGTCTCGGAAAGGGGTTCGGATATGTCCCGGTTTTTTATGTCAACGGTGCCGCAGACAAAAGCCTCAGCCTGCCCCTCCACAAGAATGGCGGTGTTTCCATAAGTCATTTTATAAAACAATTCGCCTATACTGTCGGTTTCCTCAATGCTGTTTATTATAAGCAGGTTCTTTATCGCAGAGCGCAAAAGACCGCGGTCCTTTTGCCAGCCCTCTATTCTTTGTATGTCAACCATGAGTACCCGGAGAATTTCTTCCACGCTGAGGGTGTTTACCATGTCGTTCAAGTATACGAGGGCTGCGGGGATTTGCCCGTTTATGTTAAACCTGCGTATTTTTATGTCCTGGCTATATCCGCATACCTGCTGCAGTGTCTGGAGGGTTTGCTCCAGGCCGGGAGCCAGTTTCATTTTTTGGACCTCTTGATAGCGCTGGCTAAGGTCCATATTGTCTTTTAAGGGGTCGCCGGTTTTTTCCTTCTTTCGTCTGTGTATTCTCATATAACGCACCTTTCCAATACCTATCCTGCAACCCATAGTTTTTGCCCCTTCATGAAAAATAATTCATTTTATGAAGAAATCCACAACCCCACTATAGCTTCCTTATGGGTGAATTGCGGGAGTATCAACCGGGGGCATTCCTTCGACCATACAGCAAGCTTTTAAGATTATGTGTGTCCCCTTTCCTTATTACAATAAAAAAAGGCGGTGCCCTCCGCCTCGTGTTACTGGGTTATTGCCTGGTAAATTGCCAATTTGGCCAGTGCGGGTATGGCGAAGCCTTCGTCGGCCGAAAGACCGATCCGGTCCAACAAAGTCCCGGGGTCTTCGTCTACTGCCACTATTTTCTTTATGGTATCATTCTCCTTCCATTCATCCTTGTCAAGGAGTTCAAGTATTTCATCTCGGCAGCCTGCCAGGGATATGGACGCCTCGGAGGCTGTCCTTATGTCATCCATGCACTGCATAACCCATTCCCGGGTGGTATCATTTAAAATATTGCTTGAGAGGCAGAGTTTTAGCGCCAGTACGGTTTTTAGCAGCGCTTCGGAATTCCTGGACAGCTCGGGGGTAATGCCGCCGTTTGTTATACGCTCGGCCAGGTACCTGGCTGATTTTTGCAGCTGTTCCCGGTACATTCTTATGTTTTCGTTTCCCACCGTGA
>DASRVG010000099.1:0-15596 GCA_035655175.1 Clostridia bacterium
TGAGTTTTCCGGCAGGGGGCTTAAATGGGGCACTATAGGGGGGCAGAGTCATTCAATAGGCTCTAAAAACTATCTTGCGGTTGACGGCATTGAAAATGTCATAAATATTTTTGAGGAGGTTGAACTGGGCAAGCTAAAAAAGTTGGACTTCATTGAGGCCTATGCCTGCACCGGCGGATGTGTTGGAGGGCCACTTCTTGTGGAAAACGCCTTTGTCGCAAAGACCAGGATAAAGCATCTGGCGGATATTACTCCTTCCCCCAAGCTAATAGGAAAGAAAAAGGTGAAAGAGTTCATTGGATCAGAGCTGTTTACCTGGACCGAGGAGATAAAACCAAAAAAAATGGTAAGCCTGGACCCGAATATAGAAAAAGCTATCCAGAAGATGGAGAAGGTTGAGGGGATAATGAATAAGCTGCCTGGTATAGACTGCGGCTCCTGCGGTGCACCCACCTGCAGGGCCCTGGCGGAGGATATTGTGAACGGCAGGGCAAGGGAAGTAGACTGTGTGTTTAGGCTTAGAGAAAAAATGAACGAAATAGACAGGGGGTAGAATTGAATGGATGTAAGAGGGCTTTGTCGGAGTTTGGGACTAAACCCGGTGGCGGGGCAAAAAGGAATGGACAGGGAGGTTAATGGTGCCTATGCGGGCGATTTGTTAAGCTTTGTAATGGCAAACGCCGCCAGGGGAAACGTATGGGTGACCATCCAGGCCCATTCAAACATAGTTGCCGTTGCAAGTCTGCTTGAGATGGCATGCATAATAGTTGCCGCCGGCGTGGAGGTGGATGGGGACACGCTGGAGAAAGCCGATGGGGAGGGTATACCGATACTGGCTGCGAGGGATGATACCTATACTCTTTGCTGCAAACTTCACGACCTCGGGGTCTAGCCAATCATGGATATTGCACTGGATTTGCATATACATTCAGTCCTTTCCCCCTGCGGCGACAGCGATATGACCCCTAATAATATAGTAAACATGGCATGCCTTAAGGGCCTAGATGCCATAGCGGTGACCGACCACAATTCGGCGGAAAACGTGGAGGCCGTTATGGAACTGGGCCACAAAAAGGGAATAGTAGTGCTGCCCGGCATGGAAGTACAGTCCAGGGAAGAGGTACACTTCCTTTGCTATTTTCAGGACCTTGAGGGGGTACTGGGCTTCCAGCAAAGGGTTTATGACCACCTGGTGGGGGAAAACAGGCCGGATTTCTTCGGCGAGCAGGTTGTAATGGATAATAAGGACAGGGTAAAAGGATACAATGATAGGCTGCTTATTGGATCGGTGGAGCTTTCGGTGGAGCAAATAGTAAATATGGTCACCTCCCTGGGAGGCAGGGTGGTGCCTGCCCATGTTGACAAGAAGACGTACAGCATCATATCTAACCTCGGATTTATTCCGCCGGGACTTGATATTAAAAGTGTGGAGGTAAGCGATCCGGATAATACCGCCGGACTTTTACGCCAATACAGTCAGTTGAAGGGGTACAGGATAATACATTCCTCCGACGCCCACCGGCTTGGAGATATACTAGAGCGGGAGTTTTTTATGGAGGTTAGGGAAAAAAGCGTCCCGGGAATACTGGAGCAACTGTGATAAAAAGACAGAAGGGGACGTACCTAATTTGTCATAAACTATAGTTGCTAGGTACCGAGTGCTAGGGCTTGGGTAGTGTTTAGGGGCAGCAGATCACAGAAAAACAGTTAGTAGTTTGTAGTTCGTAGTTGGTAGGCGTCATGGTTAAGTTTGGAAGCAAAAGAACCATCCCCTTGCTTCCGAAAGGAGTATGACATGAGGGATATATCGCTACACGTTCTTGACATCGCCAACAATTCGCTGGAGGCGGATGCTAGTCTTATTGAAATCTCGGTGGAAGAGGACACCGTGAACAATATTTTGCGTATCCAGATTAAAGATAACGGCAGGGGTATGGATAGGGAAACCGCAAAAAAGGCGGTGGATCCCTTTTATACCTCCAGGAAAACAAGAAAAGTAGGCTTAGGTCTTCCGCTTCTTAAGGCATCCTGTGACAGATGCGGCGGCTCTTTTGGGGTTAAGTCAGGGCCGGGAAAGGGAACCGAGATACATGCCAGTTTCCAGTATGATAATATAGATCGTCCTCCGCTGGGAGATATGCCGGAGACCATATTTAGCCTTGTCATACTCAACCCTTCAATAGATTTTGTATACCGTCACTCCCATAACAGTCAGGTCTTTACCATGGATACTAGGGAACTGAAAGAAGTACTGCAGGGGCTCCCACTTAACACTCCCGAGGTAGCCGGCTGGCTGAGCCAACATCTCAAGGAAGGGGTTTCAAATCTTGCATCCGAGTCTTGATTATATTACCTAATTATTCGAAAATATTAAAAATAGTTGTTGATTATTCTTTTTAGATATATTAAAATATTGGCATGAAATTCAAATAGTATATTATTCGGATATAACGTGATAAAGACTTTACACAGCTGTCCTCCTGAGCGAAGCAAAGGATCTAGTAGCGGGCAGATAAAGGTCCTTCAGTCGTTCCTCCTTCAGGATGACACAACTTATGTAACTTTATTAACACTTTATATAGTGTATTATAAAACTTTTAGGCAATCTAAGATATATAAAACTAAATAAATACTGCCAGAAATGCTTCGAGTCTGAAATTCTAAGGGAGACTATGGGTTCAGACCGACAGGGTATAACTGGAAACGGTTATGCCTCCCGGTGTGGAAAGAAGTAGTTTGGATGGATGCAGTAATTTTTCACATGGGGCTAAACTTTTTGTTTAGCTTAATTTGTCCGTAGCTATTCTTATGCCGGGAACAGGATTTGTTGCCGGTATTTTTGTTTTCTCGGAAAGTAAAATATTTAAAAAAAGGGGGGCTGTCATATACGGGGTGATGTTGTAAGGCTGCATCAAATATTACGGGAAGGCAAATGCTGTGCCAGCGCATTAGTACAACTGGGCCTGGAGACTAGGGGCCAGGAAAACAAGCAGCTTGTTGAGGTAGCAAGCGCGCTTTGCCGGGGGGTCCAAAGCGGGTTGACCTGCGGTGCTTTGACCGGGGCGGCCTGTATGCTGAACATAATTGACCCCGGGAATGCAAATACCGAGCTAATTCCGGAACTAGTGGAATGGTTTAAGGCAACTTACGGCAAGAAGTACGGGGGCATTAGCTGCAAAGAGATAATCGGGGGTGATGTGGCAAACCAAACGGTAAGGTGTCCTGCACTTATAGAGGCAACGTTTCTGCAGGCAAAATCCATTCTGGCCGATTACGGACTTGGGTTTGACTAAGTTATTAAGATTGGAGGTATGAAAATGAAACTTAAAAAAATGTGGCTTAACATAAACGGCGTAAACCGTATGTTTGCCTGTGACCCGGAAAAGGATACGCTGGCCGAAGTACTGCGCCGCCTTGGGCTGACGGGTGTTAAGGTGGGCTGCGGTACGGGGGTGTGCGGGGCATGCTCGGTAATACTTGACGGGAAGGTTATCCGCTCCTGCACGAGAAAGATTGGCTCGGTCAAGGAGTATAGCAAGGTTATCACCATCGAGGGCATAGGTACGCCTAATAACCTGCACCCGCTACAGGTAGCCTTTATGAACAACGGCGCGGTTCAGTGCGGTTTTTGTACGCCGGGCTTCATCGTTTCGGCATACGCCCTTCTTAAGGAAAACAATAACCCCACCCGTCAGGAGGTAAGGGATTGGTTCCAGAAACACCGCAACGTTTGCCGCTGCACTGGGTACAAGCAAATAGTGGATGCGGTTATGGACGCGGCGAAGGTTATCCGCGGGGAAGCCACCATTGAAGATATTACTTTTAAGCTTCCTGAAGACAAGGAGTATTACGGCAAGCCCCTGGTACGGCCGACGGCCGTAGCAAAGGTCTGCGGCCTTGCCGATTATGGAGAGGACCAGGCACTTAAGATGCCCAAGGATACGTTGCATGTGGCGGTAGTTCAGCCAAAGATTGCCCATCATGCAAAAATACTTAAGATAGACACCTCCGAAGCGGAAAATATGCCGGGGGTTGTGAAGGTCATTACATACAAGGAATTAAAAGAAGCCGGGGGAACGAACGTAATGGCGGAGGGCCAGTTCCACGAGCGCACAACGGTCATGGTTCCCAGCAGGCGAGTATTGGCGGAGGACAAGATATACCGCTACGGCGACGTGGTGGCCCTGGTTGTTGCAGACACAAAGAACCATGCCCGGGAGGCCGCGGCAAAGGTGAAGGTGGAGATTGAAAAGCTTCCGGAATACTTAAGTTACCTGGACGCCGTTATGCCGGATGCCATGCGTATCCATGAGGACACGCCCAATATATTCTCCAAGCAGCCGGTACTTAAGGGCGTGGGCCTGGAGGAGCCCTCCAAGGTCCAGGAAGTGATTGACAATTCTGCCTACAGCGTATCCGGCAGCTTTTATTCAAGCCGCCAGCCCCACTTGTCGGTTGAGGGTACCACCGTTCAAGCCTTTTTTGACGAGGATGACAACCTAACCTTCCTGTGTAAGTCCCAGGGCGTTTACTCATCAAAGGGACGCATAGGCGATTCCCTTGGTGTACCCAAGGATAAACTGCGTATAGTAATGAACACTACCGGGGCAAGTTTCGGCTGGTCCACCAATGCCGGAGACCTTTGCCTTGCCGGTGCCGCCGCGGTAGTTACCAAAAAGCCGGTGGCCCTGTCCATGAGTTATGAGGAGCACCAGCATTTCTCTGGAAAACGCAGTCCCTGTCATTCCAACGGCCGGGTGGCCTGTGACGAGAACGGGAAGATAACCGCCGCCGAGTTCGAGTTTGGTATGGACCATGGTGCCTATTCGTGGGGCGGGGACGATAAAATGACAAAACTGGTCCGGTTTGCATTCTTCCCCTATAACGTGCCCAATGTGGCCGGCCTTGCCCGTGTAGCCAACACAAACCACAACTTTGGTACCGCTTACCGCAGCTATGGTTCGCCCCAGGCTTATACGCTGTCCGAGGCACTTATGGATATGCTGGCCGAGAAGGCGGGAATTGACCCCTTTGAGTTCCGCTGGATAAACATAGCGCGGGAGGGGGACACCAACATAAACAGCTATCCCTTCCGCCAGTACCCGATGGAGGAAATGATGAAAATAATGCGGCCCATTTATGAAAAGGCGGTTGCGGAGGCCAAGGCCGCCGATACCCCCGAGAAACGCCGGGGCGTTGGCATCTCCTGGGGAGGCTTTAACGTAACCGAGGGCGGAACCGACAAGGCGACGGTAGCCCTTGAACTGGGGCCGGACGACATGATAATCAAGTACGACACCTACCAGAACATGGGCCAGGGAGGCGACGTGGGTTCCCTGATGCTGACGCTGGAAGCCTTAAAGCCCCTTGGTATAACCCCGGACAAGGTGAGACTGGTACAAAACGATACCAAGATTTGCCCGGACAGCGGAATGTCGGGTGCCAGCCGTACCCATTTCATGAGTGGTAATGCCACGATAATTGCCGCTGAAAAGCTAATGAACGCCATGCGCAAACCCGACGGTAGCTACCGTACCTACGAGGAGATGGTTGCCGAGGGTATAGAGACCAAGTACTACGGCACCTATGAAACCACGACGGTACCCGGGCTGTGCCGGCTTGACCCCAATACCGGTATAGGCGACCCTACGCCTGCGTTCACGTACTGCCTGAACCTTGCCGAGGTGGAGGTGGACACCGCCACCGGTAAAACGAAGGTCCTTCGTTTTACCTGCGTAGACGATGTGGGCAGGGTGGGCAATATAGATGCCGTTAACGGGCAGGCCTACAGCGGTATAGCCCACAGCATAGGTTTTGCCCTTAGAGAAAACTATGATGATGTGGAAAAGCATGCAAACATGTACGGTGCCGGGGTGCCTTATATTAACGACATACCGGACGAAATAAACGTCATCCATTACGAGCGGCCGGACGAGGAGGGTCCCTTTGGTTCATCGGGTGCTTCCGAGGCTTTCCAGTCCTCCGGGCATATGGCGGTATTAAACGCCATATACAACGCCTGCGGTGTGCGAATCTACGAGATGCCCGCCACGCCGGAAAAGGTAAAGGCGGGGCTGGATATAATAGATGCCGGCGGAAAAATAGAGCCGCCGAAGAAATACTTCCTGGGTTCCGACCTTTACGAGGAGCTTGAAGATATGAAGGCCAATCCCGTTAAGTTCGGAGGGGACGATTTCTTTATACCGCTGGGTGACGGGGCCGGCGAGAGATTCTTCTAGTAATGGAAAAGTTTAAAGAGAAAATAAAAACCTGTTTACAGAACGAACCGGCTTTTTGCACCGCTGCCTGTCCCTTCGGGCTGGACATCCGGGACTTTATCCCCAAGTTACAGCGACGTGCTTTTAATGCTGCTTACAGGACCTACCTGAACGCGGTCGGGTTTCCCGGCATAGTAGTGCAGATTTGCCACCAGCCCTGTAAAGACGTGTGTCCCAGGCGTTTTAAGGACCAGGCCGTTGACATGAGACTTCTTGAAAAGTCGGCCATAGATTATGCCCGTAATCTTAACCCAAACAGTTACAACCTGCCTCCTAAAAACAAGAGGATAGCGGTAATAGGGGCAGGCATTAGCGGGCTTGGCTGTGCCCTACGCCTTGCATCCAAAAAGTATGACGTCACTGTCTTCGAAAAGTCGGACAGGATAGGCGGGCATTTGTGGGACTTACTGCCCCCGGAGCTTTTCCTGGCTGAAATTGAGCGGCAGTTCATGTATGAAGAGTATACGCTGCTTCTTAATACCGAAGTCAAAAGCCTTGACGAGCTGGACTTTCATGCCGTGTACGTCGCCACCGGCAAAGGGGGCGACGATTTCGGCCTGAAAAGGGACCAAAGCGGTGCCTTTGCCAGTACAAGGCCCGGCGTTTTCCTTGGCGGAGAGCTGTGCGGCAGGAACATAATAGAGGCCATAGCCGACGGCCTTAATGTGACAAGGGCCATAGAACGGTATATAAAGACCGGTGGCATGAACCAGCCCCTGGAGCAGAGAGGAACCAAAATAAAGCTTAAACCCGATTTTATTACTCCCGTGGAGCAGGTGCTGCCCGATGAGGGAGAACCCTTTACGCAGGACCACGCGGTGAACGAAGCCAAGCGCTGCCTTTTATGCGCCTGTGACGCCTGCATCCGTCACTGTGATTTGATGCGCTACTACGGCAAGTTTCCCAAGCGTATAGGGGAAGAGGTTGAGATTACCGTTCATCCCGGTACGCTGGACGGGGACGGTACCGTGGCAACGCGCCTAATATCCACCTGTAACCAGTGTGGCCTGTGTAAAGAGGTTTGTCCCCAGGGTATCGACACCGGCGACTTGCTGCTTCAAAGCCACCGCGCCATGCGCCAAAAGGGTGCCATGCCCTGGGCCTTCCATGACTTCTGGCTTAGGGACATGGAGTTTACAAACAGCTATAGGGCGGCACTTTGCAGGCTGCCGGGGGGGTACACCGAAAGCAGGTACGTATTTTTCCCGGGCTGCCAACTGGGTGCCTCCGACCCGCGGTATGTCATCGAAAGCTATCGGCTGCTAAAAACACACTATCCTGATACCGCCATGATGCTTGGCTGTTGCGGTGCTCCTGCCGAATGGGCGGGGGAAGGGCCCATTCACAATGAGGTAATAGAAAGGCTGCGAAGGGACTGGGTTTCCCTCGGGAAGCCAATCGCGGTCTTCGCCTGTTCCACCTGCTATGAAATGTTCGGGAAATACTTACCCGAGGTGCGGGGCGTTTTCCTTTACAACCTGGTATCGGAACTGGGGATTACCCCGGCCGGGGCGGCATACGGTGAAACCGTTTCGGTTTTTGACCCCTGTACCAGCAGAAACGAGCCGAAGCTCCACCAGGTGGTACGGGACATCGCCGGTAGGGCAGGCTTTAGCCTACAACGGCTACCCTATGAGGGGAAATATGCCCGGTGTTGCAGCTGGGGCGGGCAGGTGTCGGCCGCCAACCCCTCCTTCGCCCGTGAAGTGGTCAAGGTAAGAATTGCACAAAACGACCATCCCTATATAGCCTATTGTGCCAACTGCCGGGACATATTTGCATCGGCGGGAAAGAAGTGTTATCACATACTGGATGTGGTACTTGGCATAAATGACGCCGAGCGAAAGCCCCCCACCCTGACGGAACGAAGATACAACAGAGCACAGCTTAAACGCAGGCTGCTTAAGGAATACTGGAATGAGAAGTCGGAGGAAGAGCAAATGGAAAACAAGGTAAAACTATACATTTCCCCGGAGCTTAGGCAAAAGCTCAGCGATGAAATGTTGCTGGAAACCGATATTGAAAAAGTGGTGGAACACTGCGAAGCGAGCGGCAGGAAGGTCGTGGACAAAGGCACCAACTCCTATACCGGGCACCTGATGATCGGGAATATGACCTACTGGGCGGAATACCGCAAGAAGGATGACGGGTTTGAACTGCTAAACGCCTACGGTCACCGGATGAAAATTGAGGAGGATTAGAGGCATGGAAGAAAAAAGGACGCTTACCTGTTACAGGTGCAACGTAGACCTTAAAGCTCAAAAGACCTATTTCGAGTACCTGGGTCACAGCTTTCATGCCGATGTTCTTAGGTGCCCGGAATGCGGCGAGGTTTATATCTCCGAGGGCCTGGCAAAGGGCCGGATTGCGGAAGTGGAAATGCAACTGGAGGACAAGTAAATGGTAGAGAGGGAAATTATCCGAAAGACTTACAGTGTATGTCCCAAGTGCCTTAGGAGGCTAACCGCCCGTTATGTGCGAATAAATGGCAGCGTTTACATGCAGAAGGAATGCCCCGAGCATGGAGAGTTTTGCACCGTTATTTGGCGCGGGTATATGGATATGGATGACTGGACCAAGAACTCAGGAGAAACGGCTGATGAAGGGAACCCTAATTGTCCCAATGACTGCGGCCTTTGCTCGTACCATGCCCAGGACACCTGTTGCACGCTGCTGGAGGTGACCGACCGCTGCAACCTTAACTGCCGTTTTTGTTTCGCGGATAATGGGGACAGCCCCGACCCGACGTTGGAGCAAATCCGCCTTTGGTTAAACAAATTGGCCAAACCGGGCAAAACCCTGGTGCAGCTTAGCGGCGGTGAGCCCACGGTGCGGGACGACCTGCCACAGATAGTTGCCGCAGCAAAGGAAGCCGGGTGCAGGTACGTGCAGCTTAACAGCAACGGTATACGCCTGGCGGAGGATGAGGAATACCTGGAGAAGCTGGCCCGGGCGGGGTTATCCTTTGTATTCATGCAATTTGACGGCACCAGGGATGCCATATACCAAAAACTGCGGGGTAGGAGGCTGCTTGAAATAAAGCAACAGGCCATTGAAAACTGTGCGCATTACAATATAGGCGTAACCCTTGTACCAACGCTGGTTCCCGGGGTTAACACCCACAACATAGGGGATATACTAAAATTTGCCATAGCCCGGTCACCAATGGTGAGAGGCGTGCATTTCCAGCCGGTAAGCTTTCTTGGCCGTATACCAGAGCTGCCCGCAGATTATATGCGGTTTACGCTGGATGAGCTTCTTGTTAGTATCGAGGAGCAGGCCGGGGGGCTCATTAAGCTGAAAAACATAATTCCATCCCGATGCAACCATCCCCTGTGCGGTTTCCACGGTAATTTTGTTGTGATGCCGGATAATATTGTACCCTTGCTGCACCGGGAACGGGCCGGGGAAGGATGCTGCAGCCCTACTACTGCCGATAAAAACCGGGCCTTTATATCCCGCCGCTGGCAGCGGCAGCCGCAGGGTAAGGGTAATCCGTCATGCTGCTGCGGTAAAGAGTCGGACATAAACAGCATGGAGTACTTCCTGCGGCGGGTAAAGACCCATGGCTTTACCGTGACGGCTATGGCGTTCCAGGATGCCGGCAACATTGACCTAGAGCGTTTGCGTTGGTGCAGCCTCCATGTATTCGATAGGGATAGGTTTGTGCCCTTTTGCTCTTATTACCTTTCGAGGTGGCAAAAGCAATGGTCATGAACAAGGCGGATGTCTGCAACACCGGGGTTTGTCGCCCGGGAGGGTTTACCATAACCGACAGGGCCCTGGAGTTTTGCAGTTTTAAAAAAGGTGCGAAGCTGCTGGATGTGGGCTGCGGGCTGGGTGCCACCGTGAGGCGTGGGACGGACGAATACGGCCTGGATGTTTACGGCATCGAAAAGGATAAAGAGGTTTTGGCACTGGCCAAGGCAAGGGCTTACCCGCAGTCCGACCGGCTGCGGTTTGGCGATGCCGTGCACATGCCCTTTGGCGACCGGGAGATGGACGGGATGCTTTTTGAGTGCAGCCTGTCCAAAATGAAAAACCCTGACGCGGTATTGCATGAAGCCTACCGTATCCTGAAGCCTGGCGGATACTTAATAATCTCGGACCTCTATGCCCGGGGCGAACCGGCGCAGCTTTGTGGCCTGCTGGGGCGGGTAGCCTCCCGGGAAGACCTGTGCAGGGAGCTTGAGAGCAGCCATTTTTCCGTTGAACTATTCGAAGATTATTCAGGGCTTTTGCGGGCAACCTGGGGGCAGATGGTTTTGGAGTACGGTTTAGATGCATTGTACGCAAACCTAAAAACCGACTGCTGCAAGATGCGAGCGGTTAAGTGCGGCTACTGCCTTATTATAGCTAAAAAGGAGTGCATATAGATGACCTCACCGGTTGAGACATGGGTGGCGGAGCGTACCGGTTTAAAGGAACGGCTTACGGCGGAAACCCTTAACAGGTGGCAGATGGAAAGGGTAAAACAAACCATAGAGTACGCCCGGGATAATTGCGCCTATTACGCAAAAAGGCTTCGGGACGTTGATACTTCAGGGCTTGAAACGCCGTACCATATGCAGAGTATTCCCTTCACCCGGCCGGAGGATGTCGCCCTTCACCCGGAGAGCTTCCTGTGCGTGCCCCAGCGGGAGGTGTCCCGTATTGTTACGCTTTTTACCTCCGGCAGCTCGGGAAGGCCAAAAAGGATTTTCTTCACCGGCCGGGACATGGAAAAAACTGTGGATTTCTTTGCCTGCGGCATGTCTACAATGACGCAAAGCGGTGAGAAAACCCTTGTTTTGATGTCGGGAGCAACCGAGTACAGTATAGGCGATTTGCTTAAAAAAGCACTGGCACGGATTGGCGTAAAGGCCCATATCCACGGTAACGTGAAGGATGTACAAAGGGCGATTGATGCGGCCAAAGGGTTTGACTGCCTGGTGGGGGTACCCGCCGAGGTAATGTATATGGCCCGGACCGATGGAGGTTTGCGCCCCAAAAGCGTGCTGCTAAGTGCCGACTATGTGCCGGAGAGCATTATAAAGGGTATAGAGGACCGGTGGAGGTGCCGCGTATTTACCCATTACGGGATGACCGAAACGGGTTTTGGCGGCGGTGTCCAATGCAGCGCAGGCCTTGGGTATCACCTGCGTCATGCCGACCTGCTGTTTGAGGTCGTGGACCCGCAGTCGGGAAGGCAGGCCGCTCCTGGGCAGTACGGCGAGGTGGTTATTACAACGCTATCCCGGGAGGCTATGCCGCTCATACGCTACCGTACCGGCGACATGGCACGGATGCTGGAAGGGGCCTGCCCCTGCGGAGGTATACTGCCCCGGCTTGACGAGGTCATGGGCCGGTATGCCAACGCCATACCTATAGAGGGCGCGGGACATTTAAGCATTCACAGGCTGGATGAGCTAGTGTTTGCGGTTCCCGGAGTTCGCAACTATAGTGCAAAGCTTATAATTTCAGACCGGGGAAACGTATTAAGCCTGACGGTGGATACAACGCATAATATGGACCGTGACAGGTTTTTGGGATACTTAAATAAAAGTATTGCCCGCGGGGTGAGTTTACAGGTATGTTACGCCAGGGTCAGCCCCTGTACCGGCACGGCCAAGAGGCGTATTTACATAGAACGGCGATAGCGTTGGACTTATTTAAATATTTTGCGGGGAGGAAAAACCATGGAATTTAAAAATGCGAGAATAGTCAAGAAGGCAAACATTTACTTTGACGGCAGGGTAACCAGCAGAACAATCTTCACTGAGGGCGGTGAAAGAAAGACTCTTGGCATATTTTTGCCGGGGGAATACGAGTTCAATACAGGCAGCGAGGAACTAATGGAGGTGCTGGGCGGAGAGATGAAGATAATGCGCCGGGGAGAGAAAGAGTATACGCTCTTTAAGGAAGGCGACAGCTTTGTTGTGCCTGCCAATTCCAGTTTCAAACTAATAATCGAAGGCGTTGCGGATTATTGCTGTTCCTACCGTCTACGATAAGTTTTTGCTTTGAAAGGTGGGAACGCACCAATGGTTAGCAGCAAACAAGGGGGTAATGGTATGAAAACCGGAGCGGTGGTGGTGGCAGCCGGATTGTCTTCAAGGATGAAGTCCTTTAAACCGATGCTGAAGCTCTCAGGTTCAACTGTAATTAAGACGGCGGTATCGGCCCTTAAGTCGGCGGGAGTTTCGCCGGTGGTGGTTGTTATAGGCAAGAATGCCGAAAAACTACGCGAACACCTATCCGGGCTTAACGTGGTTTTCGTGTATAACAAAAACTATGCCAGTACCGACATGTACCATTCTGCGTGCATGGGACTTAAGCTTATTCACAGAAAGGCCGACCGCGTGTTCTTTTTGCCCGGTGACGTGCCCCTCTTTTCCCGTAACAGCCTGTTTACAATGATGGGGTACATGGACTACAGCGGCTGCAGTATCCTGATTCCTGCGCATAACGGTAAGAAAGGACACCCCGTCCTTATCAAAAGCAATGTAATACCTCAGCTTGTTTCCTATAAAGGCGAGGAAGGTCTAAAGGGAGCTATTCGGGCCTTTGCCGGTGCAAAGGATGTAATAGAACTCCCGGATATGGGACTGACCATTGATGCTGACAGGCCGGAGGACTACCAGCTTCTGCAAAGTTATGCAAAGAGCTTGGCATTGAAAAAGCCGGTGGAATGTTCTGTAAAGGTCAGCCTGCACCGTAAAGAAACCTTCTTCGATGACAAGACCGCAGCCCTGCTGCAGCAGGTTGCCCGAACCGGTTCGCTGACCCAGGCTTGCTACAGCATGGGTATCTCCTACAGCCATGGGTGGAAACTTATAAAGGTTGCGGAAAGCCAGCTTGCTTTTCCGCTTTTGGACAGCCGCTCAGGCGGTGCTTACGGGGGTGGTTCCAACCTCACTAAAGAGGCTAAAGAGCTGCTTGAGGCATATCACCGGTTTAAGCAGGAAGTGGTTTATTTTAGTGAGCTTAACTTCCATAAGTTTTTTTATCGTTATCAAAAAGAGGCTAAGTGAAAAGGAGGTATGCCGGAGTGAAAGGACTTTTCAAGGCCCTAAAGCAGTGTATGCTGGATGGAGATGATAGCGTACTTGCAACCGTCATTGCAAGCTCAGGGTCAACGCCCCGTGGGGCCGGAGCAAGAATGCTGGTGAATAAAAAAGGTCGTCTGTACGGTACCATAGGCGGCGGGGCCATAGAGTACCAGGCCGTGCAGCTTGCGGGAGAGATACTTAAAGATAAGAGGTCCTATACAAGGGGGTATAAGCTAGTACAAAAGCAGGTCGGGGATTTGGGCATGATTTGTGGCGGCGATGCGGTGGTGTATTACCAGTTTATATCCGCCGATGACTGGAGTTTTTTGTCCCTAGTGGAACGTATCCTTACGCTGCTTGACAATGACGAGGACTCGTGGATAATAACCGATATCACCGATGAAACGGCGTGGAGTATGGGGATTTACAGCAAGAGTAGCGGGCTGGCCGGCCTGGAATTGACGGAGGCTGAACTAAAGCCTATGTTGAAAAGCCGCAGCCTGCAAATAAACGCAGGCGGAAGAAAATACTACAGCGAGCCCCTTGTTCGGGCGGGTAAGGTGATTATATTCGGCGGTGGTCATATAGCCCAGGAGCTGGTTCCTGTTTTGGCCCATATAGGGTTTAGATGTACAGTTGTGGACGACCGCGAAGAGTTTGCGAACAAAAAGCTGTTCCCCATGGCGGAAGAAGTGCTGGTGGGTGACTTTGAGAGGGTGGCAGAAAGCGTTGGCATTACAGGAAACGACTATGTTGTCGTTGCAACCCGGGGGCATAACTACGACCTTGTTGTGCAAGAGCAGGTGCTACGCACCGATGCCCGCTATATAGGCGTGATAGGAAGTAGGCAAAAAATTGCCAGCACTAACGCCAAGCTGCTGGAAGCCGGTATACCGAAGAAGGCCCTTGAACGGATATTCACGCCAATAGGTATCCCGATAAAGGCAGAGACCCCCGCTGAGATAGCCATAAGCATTGCCGGGGAGCTAATAATGGTACGGGCCGGCCGTTTGGACCAGTGAAAATAAGTAACTGCAATAGGAGTGGGAACGGATGGGCAATAATTTTTTTCTGACAGGGGATTTGCATACCGGGAAAAGTACAATTATTAATAGAATAATTCATAAGCTATCATCTCCATGCAAAATAACCGGGTTTAGAACGTCCCGGTACTATGAAGGCAAAAAGCTGGCGGGTTTCTATATGCAGGATATAAAGGATGAATGCAAAGAACCGAGGGACAGTTTTATAGGCAGGTGTATTAACGAAAACCACTGGGTTTCCATACCTGCCACCTTTGACGGATACGGTGTAAAACTGCTGACCGATTGCGTTAAAGCCCGGCCGGATTTGATTGTGATGGATGAACTGGGTTTCTTTGAAAACAATGCCGTCCTGTTCCAAGAGAAGGTATTGGAAATACTGGATTCTGACACGCCGGTTCTCGGGGTACTAAAAAAGAAGGAAACTCCCTTTCTAAACAGTATTCGGTGCAGAAATGATGTCAGTATATTTGTTGTAAACAAGGGAAGCCGGGATGGGATTTTCCCGATGGTGCTGGACGGAATTCAAAGGGTAATATGCCGGAACGGGGAAAAAGAAAACATAAGCATTGATGCTCAAAACTACGAGAAGACCGTCAGGGAAGTGTTTGCTCCCGTTTATCCCGTAATAGCCAAACAAATAAAACAAAGAACCGGGATAAGCCGCGGGCTATGCCTTGATGTGGGTGCCGGTACCGGGCACTTGGGGATAGAGATTGCCAAGATAACCGGCCTCCGGGTATGCCTGATGGATAACTCTAAAGAAATGCTGTCCATAGCGCAGCAGAATGTAACTGACTGCGGCCTGGACAGCAGGGTTAAGACGCTGCTTGGTGATGCTCATGATATACCGGTTGAAGACCACTCCATTGACCTTATAGTAAGCAGGGGCTCGCTGCTCTTCTGGGAGGACAGGGAAAGGGCATTTAAAGAAATGTACAGGGCACTAACTTCCGGCGGGATAGCCTATGTGGGCGGAGGTTTCGGAACCGATGAACTGAAAAGGAAAATAGATATTGAAATGCAAAAAAGGGATAGGTTTTGGAGAAAGAACATGGTCAAGAAGGTGGATAATACAAATGTGGATTACAAGGACCTGATGAAAGCTGCAGGCATTCAGGAGTTTAGGATAATAAAAAACAGTGCCAATATGTGGATAGTAATAAGAAAAGGAATGGGGAAGAGGGCGGCAGGCCTGTTTGGAAAGGCCTGGTAGCACCGATACAAAGGGACCGGTCCAGCAG
>DASRVG010000100.1:0-2230 GCA_035655175.1 Clostridia bacterium
TGAGTTTTCCGGCAGGGGGCTTAAATGGGGCACTATAGGGGGGCAGAGTCATTCAATAGGCTCTAAAAACTATCTTGCGGTTGACGGCATTGAAAATGTCATAAATATTTTTGAGGAGGTTGAACTGGGCAAGCTAAAAAAATTGGACTTCATTGAGGCCTATGCCTGCACCGGCGGATGTGTTGGAGGGCCACTTCTTGTGGAAAACGCCTTTGTCGCAAAGACCAGGATAAAGCATCTGGCGGATATTACTCCTTCCCCCAAGCTAATAGGCAAGGAAAAGGTGAAGGAGCTTCTTGATACCGGGCTGTTCACCTGGACCGAGGAAATAAAGCCCAAAAAAATGGTAAGCCTGGACCCGAATATAGGCAAAGCCATCCAAAAGATGGAGAAGGTTGAGGAGATACTGGAAAAACTGCCCGGTATTGATTGCGGCTCCTGCGGCGCGCCCACCTGCAGAGCCCTAGCGGAGGATATTGTAAACGGCAGGGCAAGGGAAGTGGACTGTATATTCAGGCTGAGGGAAAAAATGAACGAAATTAACAGGGGGTAGAATAGGATGAATGTAAACGAGCTTTGCCGGAACTTGGGACTAAACCCGGTGGCGGGACAAAAAGGCATGGACAGGGCGGTTAACGGTGCCTATGCAGGCGACCTGTTGAGCTTTGTCATGGCAAACGCCTCCAAAGGGAACGTATGGGTTACCATCCAGGCCCACGCAAACATTGTTGCCGTTGCCAGCCTAATTGAGATGGCATGTATAATAGTTGCAGCCGGCGTGGAAGTGGACGGGGATACCTTGGACAAGGCTAATGGGGAGGGTATACCGATACTGACTACAGGGGATGATACCTACACCCTGTGCTGCAAGCTGCACGACCTGGGGGTCTAGCCCGCCATGAGGATAGCGGTGGATTTACACATTCATTCAGCCCTTTCCCCCTGCGGCGACAGCGACATGACGCCCAATAACATAGTAAACATGGCCTGCCTTAAGGACCTGGACGCCATAGCGGTAACCGATCACAATTCGGCGGAAAATGTGGAGGCCGTTATGAAGTTGGGCATAGAAAAGGGGATAATAGTGCTGCCCGGCATGGAAGTACAGTCCCGGGAAGAGGTGCACCTGCTATGTTATTTCGCCAGCCCGGACCGGGTACTGGCCTTTCAGGAAGGGATTTATGAACATCTTAAGGGTAAAAACAGGCCGGACTTTTTCGGCCAGCAGGTAATAATGGACGAAAAGGACAGGGTGAAGGGATTTAACGACCGGCTGCTTATCGGCTCGGTGGAGCTTTCGGTTGAGCAAATAGTCAATATGGCCACCTCCCTGGGAGGTAGGGTGGTGCCCGCCCACATCGACAGGAAGACGTACAGCATCATATCAAACCTTGGGTTTATTCCGCCGGGGCTTGATATTAAGAGCGTGGAGGTAAGCAAACGGGGAAGTGTAGCCGGGCTTTTGCGCCAATACAGCCAGTTGAAGGGGTACAGGATAATACATTCTTCCGACGCCCACCGGCTTGGGGATATACTTGAGCGGGAGTTTTTTGTGGAAGTTAAGGAGGTAAGCGTCTCGGGAATACTGGCGCAGCTATAAAAGAACCGTCCCCTTGCTTCCGAAAGGAGTATTGTTATGAGGGATATTTCACTGCATGTCCTTGACATCGTCAATAATTCGCTGGAGGCGGAGGCAGCCCTGGTTGAAATATCGGTGGAAGAGGATACTGTGAATAATGTTTTGCGGGTACGGATTAAAGATGATGGCAGGGGTATGGACAGGGAAACCGCCAAAAAGGCGGCGGACCCTTTTTATACTTCAAGAAAAACAAGAAAGGTGGGGCTGGGCCTTCCCCTTCTAAAGGCTTCCTGCGAAAGATGCGGTGGCTATTTTTCTATTAAATCGGAGCCGGGAAAGGGTACCGAGATAGATGCCAGCTTCCAGTATGATAATATAGACCGTCCTCCTATAGGTGATATGCCGGAGACGGTTTTCAGCCTTGTGATACTTAACCCTTCAATAGATTTCGTGTATAGCCATTCCTATAACGGACAAGTCTTTACCATGGATACCAGGGAACTAAAAAAAATCCTTAAGGGGCTTCCCCTCAATACTCCCGAGGTAGCCGGCTGGCTGAACGGGTACCTTAAGGAAGGGATATCAAACATTATGTCAATGCCTTAATTATAGGGTAATCGCAAAATAATTTGAAATAGCTGTTGATTATTC
>DASRVG010000101.1:0-10573 GCA_035655175.1 Clostridia bacterium
GCTTAAGGATACCGAAATGATGGAACATGACGTAAGCCTTAGTAGCCTCCAGGGCTTGTATACGCTCAACCGGGTTCTGCGCGAAAACCCCGACGTAATGAAGCAGTACGAAGCCTTTAAAATGAAACTAAAGGACAGCGATGACTTTCTATAAAAAACGGCCCTCTTCTATAGAGAGCCTTTAGTTTTCCAGGTTTTCGCTTTCGGGTTTTTGTTCAAGGTATACTATGGCCCTTTCCAACTGGTGGTCCTTTATCTCGGTGACCTTTATCACAAGCCCGAATTCCTCCAGTTCCGGTGTACTGCCGTCATCGGGGATATACCCCAGCAGGCCGAAAACCAGCCCGGCAAAGGTTTCATATTCTTCCTCCGGCAGTTTTACCCCAATCTGCCGGGAAACCAATTCCAGCGGCGCCACTCCCTGTACCCTCCAGGTCCGCGTATCGATGCGTTCAATAAGGGGCCGCTGCCTGGGAAGCGTATCGTCGTCCTCCAGGTCCCCCACAAGTTCCTCCAGCAGGTCCTTCATGGTTATTATTCCGCTCATGCCGCCGTATTCGTCCAGCACGATGGCAAAGTGGTTCCGGCTCTGCTTCATGTTGTGGAACAATACATCGGTACGCACCGTTTCCGGCACAAAATATGCGGGTTTAACGGCATACTCCAGGATGTTCTCGCGGGTCTTATCCTTTAAGCGGAAGAAGTCCTTCGCTTTCAGCACCCCTACTATGTTGTCGGTGGTCTCGTCGCACACGGGGTAAATGGAATACCTGCTTTCAATTATGGTTTTCTCCCACTGCTCGGGGGTCTCGTCAAGCCACAACACCACCACATCCGTCCTGTGTATCATAACGTCCTCGGCGTTTTTGTCGTCAAACTCGAATACGTTTTGTATCATTTCCTTTTCGGTATGGTTTATCGCACCCTTTTCACTGCCCCTGTCTACCATCATCCGGATTTCTTCCTCGGTAATATCGTCATCAGCGGCATGGGGGTCAACTCCCACAAGCTGCAGGAGCCCGTTTGTGGACACCGTCAGAAGCCAAACTATAGGCGAGAATATGCTTGAAACAAACTGTACCAGCCCGGACAGGCCAAGGGCAAGCTTTTCGGAATACTTCATGGCCACCCTCTTGGGCACCAGTTCTCCCAATACAAGGGTGAAATATGACAGCACGAAGGTTATTGCTATGACGGATATGGTATCCAGTGTAGACAGTTTAGCTTTTACCCCTTGGTTTACCAGCCAGTTTGCCAGCCTGTCCGAAAAATTATTAGCCGCAAAGGCACTGGCAAGAAAGCCGGCCAGTGTAATGCCAACCTGTATTGTGGCCAGGAAGCGGGCGGGCTGACTGGTTAACCTTGTAAGCCTTTTTGCTCGTTTGTCACCGGTAGCGGTGAGCTTTGCGAGCTTGTTGTCATTGATTGAGATAATCGCAATCTCGGCACAGGCAAAGACAGCGTTGGTGAGAATAAGGCCAAGCTGCAGCAGCAGCGGCCATAACATAGATTCCCCTTCCGACAACCGAACAACCTCCTTGAACAGTTATTAAAGTATTATTGCGGATAAAAAAAGGGCACGAAAAAAATAGATGAAACCATCTATCGAAAAATACGCGCCGCACCGAGGTTCTTAAATATGAAGTTTATACAACAACCATCAGGCAAGGGCGAATCGTCCACTTGGAATATCCACTCCCCTTAATGTTAATATGATAATATCACATTGCCAATATTAAGTCAAACCCCCTGCAGGCCGGCCGGGTCAAGGTGAACGGGAATTCTGTCCAGTAAGCTTATTTGACCCGTCGTTACGCTGCACCTATAGGCGTAAACCTTAACCCCTGCCTTTGCGGCCGTGGTTATTGCCTCTGAAAAAACGGGGTCGGTTTCCCGGTTGGGGGTAAAGCTTTTTGCATCCTCCCTCTGGGCTACCACGATAACTGCTGCACTTAGCCCTGCGGCCTTTGCCTTCATCAGCTCCAGCACGTGCTTTGTGCCCCTCTCGGTGGGAGCGTCGGGAAACTTGGCGACACCGTCCTGCACCAGTGTCACGCATTTTATTTCCAAGAAACAGCTAGCGAGCGGAGGAACAGTTCCATCGCTTCCAAGTCCGCTGTCGGAGAGACGTACGTCGAACCGACTGTTTCCGTAAGCCGCCTCCCGTTTTATGTCGGTCCAGCCGTCAAATTCTTTCAGGCTGCCTTCCTTCAAGGCTTTCAGAATCAGCCGGTTTGCCATGACGGATTCCAAAAGCACCGGTACGCCGTCTATGGTATGGGCTATTATTAGGTCCCACTTGGTCTTGCGTTCGGGATTGGCGGCCCTTCGCAGTACCACTTCCCTGCCGGGCACAAGCAGTTCCTTCATCCTGCCGGTATTGGCAACGTGGCACAGCACCGTTTCTCCGCCGCATTCCGCCAAGACCTCAAACCGGTTGAGCCTTTTTATGAACCTTGCTTTATTTTTTTCTCCGGATATCTCTATAGTTGTTATCATGTGTTTGTCCTTTCCCGCAGAAGGAAGCACTGTATGACAGTGCTTTTGCTTCTTACCGCCACAGGGTTTCCTTTGTAAAGTTCTCCAATACATATCCTTGATTGCTGAAACACTTTCTGCAGTTCCTTACCGAAAGTTTATTCTCAGTCCCGCAAATGCATATCCACGAATCCGGTGTCCGTTCGGCGTAGCATATCGCATCCTTGTAAGATGTCCTTCGCTTAATTTCGGCCAGGTCTATGCCGCTAATGCCTTCCCCCCGGCCTTTGACCTTCTCCAAGGCCTCCAGCTTCTTATTGAGCTCTTCATCGCTTAAGAGGCCCTTTTCGTGCAGGTCTTCCAACGCCTTCCTCTCGTCACTGTGGCCTTTTTCGGCTATCCAGCTCTCATACTCTTTTCTCTTTTGCTGGAATTCTTCTTCCGTCAAAATCCCTGCATCTCTTAGTCTAATAAGGTTTGCCAGTTCGCTTCTTTCTTTACCTGCAATCATTCCGGCTATTTTTTCTGCCTTTTGATTGATTACCGCCAGTTGTATGATTATTACTATTAGTGAAATAATAAAAAACCATAGCAACAAGTGCAGCACCCCCTCTCAGGATACTCTACCATAAGTATACCATGTTCAGTAAAAAAAAGGATTATCCCGGAGATAATCCTTCTTAAAAAGAAGCAAGGACACGAAACCCCCACTTCCCCGGCAAACCGCAGCCCTGCATAATGGGACAAATAAACGTCCCCTGTCCCTTTTTGCTGCCTAGAGGCCGAGGTATGCTTTCTTTACTATGTCGGACTCCAGCAGTTCCGCCCCGCTGCCCTCCATCGCAAGCCGGCCGTTCTGCAGCACGTAACCGCGGTCGGCTATCTCCAGCGCCTCCTGAACCTTTTGCTCCACCAGCAGCACCGTCACCTTGTTCCTTATAACCTTAAGCGTGTCCATTACCCGGTCCACCAGGAAGGGCGCCAGCCCCAGCGACATTTCGTCCACCATCAAAAGCCTTGGATTTGACATAAGCCCCCGGGCAATGGCCAGCATCTGCTGCTCGCCGCCTGAAAGGGTTTCCGCCTTCTGGTTCTCCCTGTCCCGCAGTATAGGAAACAGCTCGTATACCTCCCTGAGCCGGGCGGCTTTCTCGCTTTCGGAACGCAGCACATAGGCGCCCAGCATCAGGTTGTCCTTTATGCTCATCTTTCCGAAGACCTGCCGACCCTCCGGCACGTGGGATATGCCCATTTCAACGATCCGGTACGCAGGTATGTTGTCAATACGCTTGTCGCAGAATAGAATCTCACCGGCGCTGGGCCTTAGTATACCGGATATGGTCTTAAGCAGTGTTGACTTACCGGCGCCGTTGGAGCCCACAATGGCCACCACCTCGCCCTGCCTTACCTCAAAGGAGAGGTCGAATATTACCGGCACGTTTCCATATCCTACCTTAAGATTTTTTACTTTTAGCATGATATCTATCCCCCAAATAGGCTTTTATGACCTCTTCATTGTTGACAACATCCTGCGGCGCCCCTTCGGTTATCTTTCTGCCGGCGTTTAGGACCACGATGTTGTCGGATATGGGCATTATCGCCTCCATTATGTGCTCGACTATTAAAAGGGACAACCCCTGCCCTTTAAGCCTCAGGCATAGATTCATCACGTCCTTTATCTCGGTCTGGTTTAAGCCCGCCATGCATTCGTCCAGCATGAGTATTTGAGGCTTTGTGGCAAGGGCCCTTGCAATCTCCACCCTTTTCCTGTCGGCAATGGTAAGGTTGGCCCCGAGCATGTCCTTTTTGCCCCATAGGTCGGTGAGGTCGAGTATCTCCCTTGTTATGCCGGCCGCTTCCTTACGGCTCCTGGTATGGAGAAAGGCGCCGGTCATAACGTTTTCCTCCACCGTCATTTCATTAAGCGTTTTTACTATCTGAAAGGTACGGGTAATCCCCAGCCTGCAAATCTCATGGGGAGCCATCCCGGTGATATCCCTGCCCCTATATATCACGCGGCCGGCAAAGGGCTTGTAAAACCCGGTTATACAGTTAAACAGCGTAGTCTTGCCGGCGCCGTTTGGCCCGATAAGGCTTACAATTTCATTCTCGTGAATGGTGAAGGACACATCCTCGTTTGCTGCAAGGCTTCCGAATTTCATTGTGATGTTTTTTATTTCAAGAAACGGTTTCAACGCCGCCCTCACCTCCCGTTGGTTTGCGTCCAAACTTTTCGGCTATTCTGCCGGCTATCCCGATTACCCCCTTGGGCTGGAAGCAGGTAATGAGCACTATCAAAAGGCCGTATATCATAAGGTCTATGCCGGTCCCGGAACCCCCCAGCCTTATCCTGGTAAACTCGGACAGCGGAATAAAGATGGCCGCGCCGATAATGGGACCGTAAACACTGCCGATACCGCCTAAGACAGTCAGCAGCACTATCTTCATTGATATATCCAATGAAAACATCATGAAGGGGTCGATATAGAGTATGTACTGGGCGTATATGGAGCCGCACAGTGCCGATATGAAAGCGGAGATTATCATTGCATATAGTTTATAGTTGGCGGGGTTTATGCCTATGGCCTCCGCCACCTCGTGGCTTTCCCTTATAGCTTTCAAATAATACCCCATCTTGGAGTTTTCAATAAAGCTGCAAAGAAAAATCACCCCCGTAAAAAGCACAAGGCAGATATACACCCAGGGCAGCTTGTCAGTAAACTGCAGGTAAAAAAGCCTCGTTAAAAATCCCGATGAGCGGGGTATTATCGGTATGGATATGCCGGTGGCACCCTCCACGTAGCTCCAGCTTACAAAAACCTGCTTTATTATCTCCGCCACCGCCAGCGTGGCAATGGCAAAGTAGTGCCCTTTGAGCCGGAAGCAGGGGTAGGACATGACCGCCGCAACCGCCGATGCAATAAGGCCGCCCAGAATCATACCCAGCCAGGGGGTGACACCATAGCGGTAGAACATAACCGCCGACGTATACGCGCCTATGCCAAAAAAGGCCGCATGGCCGAAGGAAGTCTGCCCGGCAAAACCGGTTATAAGGTTCCAGGCTTCACCCAGCGTGGCGAAAATAAGGAGAAGAATTATCGCGTTATGCACCGCCTTCGCCCTGGTAAACAGCGGCAGCAGCGCAAAAACAAGGGTTATAACAAACAGCGTTATTTTGTTCTTTACCATCCGAACAACCCCTTTGGCCGAACTTGTATTACTACTAGATAGATGAGAAATACAAGGGCATATTTGAATTGGGTGCCCAGGAAAAACCCGCCCAGGGCTTCGGTAAGACCGATAATAAGTCCTCCGAACAGCGCACCCTTAATATTGCCAAACCCGCCCAGGGCCACAATCACAAAGGCAATAACGCTGTACAGGGCACCGGAGGCCGGGTATATGGGGAAAAAGGTGGCCATCAGCGCACCGGCCGCCCCCACGCAGGCGCCGGAAAGGCCAAAGGTGATGGCGTACATTTTCTCGGTATTGATGCCCATCAAAAGGGCGGTGTTCTTGTTGAGGGCGGTGGCCTGGATGGCCTTACCGGTCCGGGTCCGGTCCATAAAGGCCATTATTACTATCGTAAGGATAATGCTTGCCGCCGCCGCCACAACCTGCGGCATGCCGATTACAATGCCGCCCAGCGATATGGACTTTCCCGAAACAAAGGCGTCGTTTATGTACCTGTAGTTGGGTGTCCAAAGGTACTGGGCAAGGTTTTTTAGGAACATGCTGAACCCAAAGGTGGCAAGGAGTGCGGTAAGACCCGGGGCGTTTATTACCCTTTTTATAATTCCGGAATAGGTTATAATCCCCAGCACAAATATAATAGCTATACAGACCGGAAGGGCCGCCAATGGGTCCAGCGCAAACAGCGAAAACATCCAGAAGGCGGTATACATGCTTATCATCAGGAACTCACCGTGGGCGAAGTTTATGATGTCCATAACTCCCCAGGTAAGGGTAAGCCCCACCGCCACCAGGGCGTATATAAAACCCATGAGTATTCCGTTGGCTATTATCTGCCCTATAACCATAACGTCCTCCTTCCTTACGCCGCCGGCCAAGTCCCGGGGCAGTTACCGATAACGGTAAGACGGGAGCGGAACGGAAGCGCCGCACCGCTCCCCACAGTATTTTTACGGCTGACCCGGCATATAGCTTTGCCTGCCGCAGCGTAAGCTTTTGCTTGATTACCTTCTATCCCAGGCCGGGATTGGCACCACCGGCTCGGCCGTGGCAATGTCAGCCGGATATACCGCATGGTATTTCCCACCCTGGGTCTGCACCATGTAGGAAGCCAATATCTCGTTCTGGCCGCTGTCGTCAAATCTTATCGCACCGGCGGCGTAATAGGGCGCATCAAAGGTGGTGCTCTTAATAACGTTCATAATATCATCGCCGTCAAGGCTCTTGGCAATGTTTATCGCCTCGGCAAGCACCATTACCGATGAGAATTCCTCCAGGGCAGGTCCGTCAAGGTCCGCGTTTGTCTTGGCCTTGTACATGGCATTTATCGCCGCAAGCTCGGGCATGTCACCCAGCTTTTCCGCCGAGAACGCGGCGCCGCCGGCAAAGTAGTCGGCGTCGTTGCCAAGGTTTACAACAAACTGGGTATCCTGGAACCCGCCGCAGTAGTTTAAGACAGCCTTGGGCGCGATACCGAATTCCTTGTACTTGTTAACAAACATGGTTATGTCGGCTATATACGAGGCGTGGAATACGGCGTCGGCGTTCAGGCTGCTTATCTGCTGCACCTCGGTATCAACGTTGGTCACATCGGCGGCATATGCCACCGTGCCCACCAGCTCGAAGCCAAGGGCTTCGTATTTTTCTTTCACCCACTTTTCCACCATTTCCTTTGCATGAACACCGAATTCGTTGTCCACATAGGCAACCGCCACCGTTTTTATATCGGCGTCGTAGTTTTCATTCAGGTATATCAGGTAGTCGAAAAACATCTCCGTCTCGATATCATCATTGGGAGCAACCCGGACAAAGTAATTAAGCCCGCGCTCGGTCAGCGCCGCCGATGACGAAGACCCGGCCACAAAGGGTATGCCGTACTGCTCGGCTGCCTGGCTGGCCGGCTTGGTGGCCGAGCTGTGGTAGCATCCAACCAGTCCCACCACTCCTTCATCAATAAGCCGCTCCGCCTCCGACTTGGCCATTTCTGGGTTGCCCTGGTGGTCGGCAAATACGATTTCCAGCTTGGCATTGCCTAGGTTTGGCAGCCCGGCCTCTTTGGCCAGCGGGATGGCTATATCCGGGTATTCACCGTTTATTATCTCTTGGGCAACTTCCATGGCTGCCTGCAGTTTAACCCCGGTAGCGGCGGCACTGCCGGTTAGGGGCAGTATCGCGCCTATTTTAACCGTTTCGATGCTTTCCGTCGCCCCGTCAGCTTCGGGCTCTTCAACATCCGTTGGCTGCTCTGCGGGGGTACAGCCGGTGAAAAACACAGCCACCAGCATAATCCCTACAAGCAAAAATACCAGCTTGGTTTTCATTTCATTTACACCTCCATTTTTTTCTTGTCCCTATTTATATTGATATTGTAAAGAGGCGTAAAACATGACAAGCCGATAGGTAAAAATGGATGGGCAGCGCATAGTACCTGTAAAAGAAGTGAAATTGACGGCAAAATGATTATCAGGGTGTAGGACTTATTGGCGGTGGGCGATAGCTGCGGCGTGCCCATAAGCAATTACTCCCAGGATACTATTGTGTCTTATCAGCTATCAATCGTCTTTAGATAATCAGTAAACGATTTAGTTGGCAGTATTCTCTTTCTAGCAATCATATTGTGCCATATCTGATTTCCGGTAGTTTCATCAATGTAGCTTGCCTGTAGTGCAGCTACCAGGATCTTTCCGGTAGTAACATGCTTAAGTTTATATTTTTTCACATACCTTGATATATCCTTTAAATTATTACTAGCCAAAATCCCGTTATATGTTTTTGCGAGGGCAATGGCAGCTGCTTCACCCTTACCAATTCTTTTCACGCCCACTAGAGGTGCAATTGCCAATCCATGATACAAGCGATATTCTTCCGTGTTTAGTAATATTTCTTTTATAGAAAGTTCACCGCTTAAACATAACTGGTCAATCCTATGTTTTAAGTGCCGGATACTGGGATTGCAAAGCTCATAATAAACTTGCGAAGGTAGCACTATTCTTCCGGGATATAGTTTGAATAAAATGTGCTCCTCATTCACCCACAAAAAAGAGGATATGCAGTCATTATCAAAAAACAACTTATTAATCATACTTCTCATCCTCTTGAGTACTAAATCCGTATACGATATCGCCTCTAAACCCATCTAATAATAATTCTTCATACTTGCCGGTTGAAATTAGTTCCCTGTTCTTTAGCTCCTCAACTAGATTAATGTATTTCCCAAAAGTTATATACTGATTTTCCTCCGGTGTGGGTAAATATAGTTTACTATCAAAACCTAACCTTAGCGCGGATGATATAATTTTTGTTTTCATCGTGTCCGCCTTATAGCGAGTTAAATAACCATCGTTAATTAGCCTCCACAAAGTTGCCTGCCTGCTCAACCCAAAATATTGCTCTATCCTTACTACATCGTTTATTTCTAGGGAATATTTTTTCTTCCCCAGCTTGTTCCTTATAAAATGTGTCAAAGCTTCATAAGGTGCTAGAAAATAGGAGGCAAACATATTCGCTTCTTTTTCCTGGGGGTCCTTATCTGTTTCCAAATCCATTGGACATATTATGCTATTAAAGTCCTCTTGAAAAAAGAGGTGGTATAATTCATGGGCTATTGTATACCGCTGCCTGCCATAGGTTGAAGTGGAGTTGACACCGATAATCTTGTTATTCCCATCCCTTATACACATTCCGCTTATTCTATCGCTCATTGGGTAAAAAACAGTCGTTAAATCCTCGTTGTTTTGAAGTAAGGAAAAGATTTCTATCGGAGAACCCGCATCTTCTCCGAACTGTTTCCGTAGGCTTATAGCTTCCGCATTTAATTCTATATTCTCTTTCATTCTTTCCCCCCCTCAAGCAGGCCTTCCATATAACGTAAGTTTAAAGCAATCTTGTTTATTGCCGCTATAGTTTCCAAATCCTCAACAGTTACGGACTTAGCCCTAAAAGCAATGTGCATTGGCTCATATTCGCTTGTTTCATCAGTGAAATATTCAATAGGGCACCCAAAAAGGGCTGCAGCTTTTTCAAGGATATCTACGCTGAATTGGCGCTCATTTTTTTCATATTTTGAAATATAGCTTTGATCAACATTTAAATAATCAGCAATTTGGCTTTGCGTTAGCCCGCTCCTGTTACGCAACTCACTGAACCTCTCACCAACTGATTTTAACATATTTCTACCTCCCTTTAATGATATTATATGCTAGTGTTGTCATAAATTCAACCTATTATGCGGCCTGATTTATGACTGGATTTGATAGTTAAAAGTGGCTAACGCCGACTGCATATTCATAGACTTGGATAGAGACTTAGCCGCGGCCTGCATCGGTGGAGGAAATCCTCGAGAAAACGGGATACCCCTGCGGCGGGGTACCTTCATTTTCCTACAATGCCCGGTACCTGGCGGACCAAAGGGTTATGGAAGTGGTTAATATTAGGAAGTAGCTTATAGCAAATTTTAGAGAAATGCCTCCTGCTCCAGCCGGGCACCTGCCCGGAGCATGGCTTCAATAACGTCGTGGAATTCCGAATAGCCCTTGTCATAGAGCATGCTCTCCAGGGCCTTTTGGTATTTCCCGCCAAAGGGCAGCCAATACTTTTTCTTTGACAAAAAGGCTTCCTTGTCCATTAGATAGGGCTTAAGGCTGGGTATAATGTTCTCCTTAAGCCTCTTAAACATCCTGAAGCCCCCTATGTCAATATCGCCCCAGTGGTAAAACTTTGCGCCCGCCCTATGGCCTGCATCGTAAACTTTCGCGAAAAATTTACCCTTAACCGGGCTATAAAAACCGCCATGAAATATAACCAGCTCGTCTCGGCCTTTCCCCTTGGAAATGTAGTCTATATAGTTGGTTTTGTTCTCTATAAACAATACCCTATCCACCCGGCCCATGCCTTCAATCTCCAA
>DASRVG010000102.1:0-7208 GCA_035655175.1 Clostridia bacterium
TAAACATATCCTTTAGTGTGTCGTAGATACCGTTTACATCCTTGATGTCATTTTCCTTGATTAGCTGCCTTAATTGTTCCCTTGGCAATAGTCCCATAAAAAACTCCTCCTTGGCTTAGTTATTTGATTCTTGCCAAGAAGGAGCTTAATTTTTCATCAAACACAAAATTTATTACAGTCTTGCTGGGGGTTGGACAGCCTGGACCAAAAAAGAGAACCTGAAGTTTAGTTATGACAATTAAGAATAGGGACGGTATGCTTAAACTTCAGCACAACCGTCCCTGTGGTTTCAATAGCCGTCCCCGCAGATCCTGATTTGCGGTAAGACACGAGAACCGTCCCCGCGTCTTTCTCCGAGAACCGTCCCCGTGTCTCTTATTTATTCAGGAAGTTTTCTATTTCGTATTCTTCAAGCTTTCCCTGGTACCAGGTATTAAACTCATCCTGTACCTTGTCTTCAAACAGTATTTCTTCAATCTGCTCCTTGCTTTGTTCGAAGTCTGCCTCCCGGGCTTCCTTTTTATCATCCACTTTTATAATATGGTACCCGAACTGGGTTTTAACCGGCCCGCTTATGCTGCCCGCCTCCACAGAAAATGCAGCCTCTTCAAACTCTGAAACCATTTCTCCCCTTTTCACTATCCCAAGGTCTCCGCCAAAGTCCTTGTTTGATTCATCGGTGGAGTACTCCTTCGCCAGTTCCGCGAAGTCTTCGCCGGCATCCAGCTTTTCTTTGACCTCGGCTGCCGCCTCTTCGGTTTCGGTCAGGATATGGCTTACCTTAATCTGCTCCTCAACGGCAAAGGTTTCCTTGTTCTCCTCGAAATACTCCTTCATTTCCTCCTCGGTGATTGTAATGCTTGGACGCATAATTTCTTTAATTTTCAGGCTCATACCGATGTCTTCCTTCATGCCGTCCATGTTATAGCCATACATCCCGATAATCCGTTCGAAAGCCTCCCGGCCCCCGTATTGCTCCGCCATCTTGTCTATTTCCTTATCCACATCCTGCTCGGTAACCTGGATATTCTGCTTTTTGGCCTCCATTTCAATTACCTTCTCCATAATAAGCATGTCAAGGGTCTGCTTGCCGCTCTGTTTTACCATGGCGTCATACAGTTGGTCCTTTGTTATAGCTTCGCCGTTCACGTTGGCAACCACGTCTTTGCCGGCGGAACAGGAAGTCCCAGCCAGGGCTACCGTTAACAACATTGCTGCAAGTACTGCCTTATACGATTTCATATACCGTCTGCTTTTTCCCATGCTTCATCCCCTCCTTTGTCATAGTCTTTATTATAACGCCTTGCGGGTCATTTAGCAATCCAATCAGAAGAACCGTCTCCTTGATTGTACTTGATTATAGAAAATTTTCCGGTTTACCTGTATACTGTAATATATGGCAGGCACCCTCAACGCACAGCGGCTGCCTGGGCAAAATAGTCTACACATGGAGGTATTGTAATGAGCAGAGTATGGTTTAGTCCCCTTGGGGACAATTCGTTACCGGATGTAATATCGCAAAAGGTGTTAAAGCTATACAGGGCCGCAGGCTTTGAAAAAATATTTGAAAAGAACGAGTTTGTGGCGGTAAAAATCCATTTCGGCGAAAAAAACAATACGGGACACATTAAACCGCAGTGGATAAGACCGCTTCTTGACGCAGTGAAAGAAAAGGAATGCAAACCTTTCCTGACCGACACCAACACGCTGTACCGGGGTGAGCGCCAAAACTCCATTGACCACCTGATGCAAGCCTATGCCCATGGGTTTAGCATTGAAAACCTTGGCGTGCCGGTAATAATAGCCGACGGCCTTCTTTCAAAGAACCATTCCGAGGTTCCAATCCCCGGAAAGCACCTTAAATCGGTCAAGATAGCCAACGACATTCTGCACAGCCGCTCGCTAATGGTTTTGACCCACGTGACCGGTCACATCCTCACCGGCATGGGGGCGGCGATAAAGAACCTTGCAATGGGCTGTGCGCCAAGGAGCGGCAAGCAGGTCCAGCATGCGGACGTAAGGCCCAGGGTAAACGAGAAAAAATGCAGGGCATGCGGGCTGTGCATTAAATGGTGCCCCAGGGATGCAATACAGATTTATGACGGGGCCGCCCGGATAGACGTTGAAAAATGCTACGGCTGCGGCGAGTGCATCGCCACCTGCCGGTATCACGCAATTAAATACTCCTTCAAAAATACAAGCGTACTGCTGCAGGAAATGATGGCCGAATACGCCCTGGGCGCTGTAAAGGACAAGAAAGGAAAATGCTGCTTCTTCAACTTCATTACCCACGTTACCAAGGAATGCGACTGCATGGACAAGGCCCAGGACAAAATAACCGGCGACATTGGCATACTGGCGTCCTACGACCCGGTAGCCATAGACAAGGCCACCGTGGACCTTTTGATTGAAAAGTCCGGAAAAGACATATTAAGAAACTTGTGGCCCGAAAATGATTACAGCGTCCAGATAAAGCATGCTGAAAGCCTGGGGCTGGGTTCCGGAAACTATGAACTAATCAGGGTTGAATAATAAAGAACGGTTAAGCCGCTTGGGGCCTATCACTCCCGGCGGCTTAATTTTTCTTCCATATCCAGGAACTTGCGCCGGGATTCCTCGGACAACCCGGCCAATATCTTGTCTCTCATTTCTGCTGCAAGCTTTGCCCGGCCCATCTTTTTCGCTTCCGCATCCAGCGTGTTGAACTCAACCTTCCTGTTCCTGTAGTATAGGTCCATATCGGCAAAACGCCTGCCCTGCTGATCGAACTCGAGCCCGATTAGCAGCATTTTTACCCGCTGCGGCGGCAGCAGGCTGAATATCCTTACCTGGTACGCTGTAACCGAGTACAGTGCCAGCGCATGGTCCCGGGTCCACCGCTCGCCCAGTGCAAACCCAAGCTCCAGGTCCGAAATGACAAGCATCAGCCGCTCCAGGTGCTGCATGTAGCGCCCTTCGGTATCATATATGTTGATCCTGTATTCATACCATTCGGTATCGGCGAGGCTTTGGGTGATGTACCTTACCGCGTCCCGCCGAATGTTTCTCTGCATTTCGTTTACCGGCACATTAACAAGCAAAACAGGCAGGTTATTTGAAACATAGGCGGTATACCTGTTTATTGACCTGGTAGTAAAGAAGATAATAGTATCCTCGCTTTCCCCGCGACTTATGCCTTCGCTTAAGGAAAGAATGCTGCCGTCGTATTCCTCCTTAATCCGGTCAATTATCGACTGTCCCTCCTGCGGGATGCGCATAATCAAAAGTCCAGGCCCAAGCTGCGCCCTCTCCAGGAGGCCGGCTTTGCCGTCATTTATTATGCGCATGAGGATAACCGATGAGCTGAAAGGTATATGCAGTACCGACAGGGCATCCTCCACCCTCGTGGCCTTAAGGCCGGTGGGGGTTAAAAACACCAGCGAACTGTCCTCCGAAGCCTCCGTCAGGGCGTTTTCCATCGTAATCGGCCTGCCGCCCAGGCTTTTTACCAGGTATTCCTCCAACTCGCGGTACCGGTCGGTCCGCAAGAACAGCAGCCTTGAACTCATCCGTATAAATATCATGGCCATCCTCCTTATATAAGAGTCGGCGGGTTTTCCTTGTATTTTCGGTAACGGTTGGTCCCATGGGGATAGGGCAGCCTGAATATTTCACCCGACGGCAGCAGGATTACGTTGATGCTTGCCACACCGTTCAAAAACATCGTTCCCCACTCATGTACGGGCACGTCAAAATTATGGCCATACAGGTTGTACCTCGCCCCAGCCGGCAGGTCAGAAAGAGTGTGCGCAACTCCAATATCCTCCTCACCGGCCTTTATAACCGAACCGGAAGAAACAACGCTGCCTGTAGGGACGTTATTTTTAACGAAGGGGACAAAATCATGGTTGCCCGGCACCACGACGAACCTCGGCGCACCTAATGCAAGACTTTCCAAAAAAGGGCCGGCGGTGCGCCGGTATTGGTCAAGGCACCCGGGGTTTTCGCCCAGCTTTATATCATCGGCAAGGTCCCCGGTATGGACAATCAAATCCGGTCTAATCTGCTCCATCATACCGGTTACAGCACTGTATATGGCTGAAGGGGTGTCGCTTATATGCAGCACCTTAAACTCCTCCGACGCCAGAAGCTGCGGCGGCAGGTGGATACCGTTTTCCAAAAGCCTTAGGAATCTTTTTATTCCGTGTCCCATTTTTGTTTCCTTCCTACACTGTAAGATAATTCATACGGAAGTCCCAGAATCTGTCACAAAACGCCTCTCCTGGTCCTTTTTCTTTTCATGACTCTTTTTTTATTATACCAGAACAGCCGCCCTATTTCATGCCATAAAATCGGGCTGCCTTTACATCCCCCTTTAAGCGCGGCAAATAAATTATCGTGTCGCTAATATGCTTTTTATGAAGGAAAATAGCACACGTTGGAAGAAATATTATGTATATACAGCGGTGAATCCTTACAACAAGACCAGGAAAGGGGATGGTAGGGTAATGTTTTTCAGGAAAGTATCCGGATACCACAATGACCGGGCGGAACAGCAAAAGCCCACGGCGGTGGACAACGGAGCATACCCCAGCGACCACCGGCTTTCGCTTATGAAGCATAACCAGCAGTGCATTGTGAACCGCCTTATCAATAAAATCGAAGAGGCGGGAAACATTTCCGAAAGCCTCATTGGAATGATTGGTGATATAAATAAATACGTAGAGTTCCAGGTAAACGTCATTGAAAAGGTAACCGGCGAGATGAGCGGCTATTCCGCCCTTGCCCAGGAGGTATACGCCAACACCGACAATTCAAGGCAGATCTCCGCCCAGACCGCGGAAGCGGCTCAGCAGGGGGACCTGGCGGTTGAAAACTCCATCCGGGCCATGAATGATATAGAAAGCTCGGTGCAAGAAACCAAGCAGTTCATACAGAACCTAAGTGAAAAAGCCGACAGCATATACGAAATGCTGAATGTGATTAAGGATATTGCAAGCAGCACAAACCTGCTGTCGCTTAATGCCTCCATAGAGGCGGCCCGCGCAGGCGAAGCGGGAAGGGGCTTTGCGGTAGTGGCCCAGGAAGTAAAAAAACTGGCCCAACACAGCGTTCAATCCACCGAGTACATAAGCAAAACCGTTGAGGAAATAAATAAGTATATTCAAGACACCATATCATCCATGGATAGGACCATTGAAAGGGTACAGGAAGGAACCAAAATAGCCGACAATACCAGGAAAACTTTTCAGGCCATAATTGATGCAATTAAACGAAACAACGACATATCCCAGGAGATTTCCGAAGCCATATCCCAGCAAACCAACAGCCTTGAAAACATTGTCCGGTCCATCGACGATATGAGCCGTACTTTCGAGAAACTGCTGTCTTTGGTGGAAACCGCCTCTTCGGGAACCCAGTACACAAAGACATCGCTGCAGTCCCTTCACAGCATATCAAAGGACCTGCAATCGGTTACCGGCCGGCTGCTTAAGGTGCTGGAAACAAAACCCTATGAGCGTCAAACCCTGCGCACCTGTATACCCAGCAGGATTGCCACCTATGACCCGTTCCTTTCCTGTGACTTTGTTACCGGGCTGGTGCTGGAAAACGTGCATAACGGACTTTTGTCCATTGGAAATGACGGCGAAGTATCCCCAGCCATTGCAAAAAGCTGGAGCCTTAAGGAGGATAACCTTACCTGGATATTCAATCTCCGCAAAGGGGCAAAGTTTCACAGCGGCAGGGAGGTAACCGCATGGGATGTTAAATACAGCTTCGAAAGACTTTTGAACCCAAGCGTTAATTCACCAAACAGCTGGTGCCTGCTGTATGTCGAGGGCGCCGAAGAATACATGCAGGGAAATGCCCAAGAGGTGACCGGTATCAAGGTAATAGACAACCACCGCATATCCATCAGGCTCAAATACCCCTACACCGGCTTTTTGCTAAACCTGGGGCAGTATATATGCTGCATAGTCGATAAAGAAGAAATGGAAAATGGAAATATAGTGGGCTGCGGTCCTTATAAAATTGTCGAGACTTCCGATACAAGATGCGTCCTGGAGGCCCACGAGGAATATTTCAACGGACAGCCCTACGTGGACCGATTCGAAATAGACATCGCTCCCAGAGATGCGGCGACTAACCTATTGGACGGCAAATATGATTATATGATAGTTGACACCAAGGAACTGATGAGCAGGGTCAAGGACAAGAAAGACATCTCAATCAAATCTCGCAGCATCTCCGGTTCCTACTACGTGGGTTTCAACCTAAATTCCCCGGACAGCATCGTCAGGGAAAAGGAAGTAAGAAAAGCCCTCAACATGGCGGTAAACAAGAAAAGGATTATTGAAGATATATTTGGAGGAATGGCGGTGGAAGCGGTTTGCCCGCTGCCCCCAACCATTCTTGATAATAGAGGAATCAATGGATATCGTTACGACCCGGACCTTGCGGCAAGCATTCTAAAAAAATACTCCCGCAGCAGGAAACTGTTATTCCACTTGCGAAAAGACGAAGATTCGGCGCTGGTTAAGTTGTTCAACCGGATGGGGGAATATGTAATTGAAGACCTCGCAAAAGTAGGAATTGAATGCACCGTTGAGCGGTACTCCCATGCAGAAACGCTCCGGCTGGATATCCTGCAAAAGTGCGACATGTACATAAGCCGCTGGATGGCGGACACCGGGGACCCGGACAACTTTTTACGCCCCCTTTTCAGCCCCGACAGTGTATCCAACGGGACAAGGTATAATAACCCGGTTGTGAATGAAAAACTTGACCTGGCCCAGGGCATGGTGCACCCCGGTAAAAGGGCAAAGTACTACCACGAGATACAAAGGCTGATAGTGGACGACGCACCATGGATATTCCTTTTGCACCCGCAGTGGGCCATTGCCTCAAGGCAGGGCCTGTCGGGCCTTAACATGGGCAACCGCGGCCTTATAAAACTGGAGGACATAATGATAGACCAACAAATTTAACGGCAGCTAATTTAGAATACATTAAATGCTAAACCAAACTGTCAACCGTCATTGAAATTGTCGGAGGAACGTCCGTCCTCCGGCAGTTTTTTTGTTTTACAGGAAATTATAAGCTAAAATCCATGAATATTTACTTGGATACATAGCATACTAAAAATGCACAATCTCAAAAAGGAGTGTGAAACATGGCAGAAAGAGAAAGGAACAATGAAGGCCGCCAGGCGGAAAGCGGTTGGAATA
>DASRVG010000103.1:0-6035 GCA_035655175.1 Clostridia bacterium
CGTGTGAACGATATATGTCCATTATTCTACCTCCCTCTTGACCTCTCCGAATACTTATTCTTACACCGTTCTCTATTTGTCCCTGTTGCCTATGGCGTATTCGGTAACCACATTACCGTTGACAATGTGTTCCGCAACAACCCTTACAACCTTTTCAGGAGTCATTTTTACATAGGTTACCTTCTCTTCCCCAGGCCTGTATACTTCTACTATGGGTTCATATTCGCATATGCCTATGCACCCTGTTTGAGACACTATAACGTCCTGGAGACCTCGCTTGTTTACTTCCTCAACCAGGGCTTTCAAAACCGGCCTTGCACCGGCCGATATGCCGCAGGTGGCCATGCCCACAACCACCCTTGTGCCTTCCCTTTCCTTCCTGATGCTTATCCTCTCAAGGGTACTTTTTCTTATTTCTTCAAGTTCCTGAATGGTCTTCACTATATAACACCCCCATAATTGTTCTATGTTATTAGTATTTCTTCAGTATCTCGGGTATCCTGTCGGGAGTTAATCTACCATATACATCGTCATCAATCATCATAACCGGGGCCAGTCCGCAGCATCCCAAGCACCGGGTAGCCTCTAGCGTAAATTTTAAATCTTCGGTTGTCTGTCCTACATCAATACCCAATTCCTCTTTTATTTTTTCAAGAATGACCTGCGAGCCTCTTACATAACAGGCAGTACCCATACACAGTCCTATTGTGTGATCGCCCTTCGGCTCCAAATAAAACTGTGCGTAAAACGTAACTATTCCGAAGATCTTCTGCAAGGGTACATCCAAGCCCTCGGCTATGAATCTTTGTACCTCCAGGGGTAAATAGCCGAATATGTCCTGGGCTTTCTGCAGGACGGGTATAAGAGCACCTTTCTTGTCCCTGTACTCTTCAATCACCTCCCGGAGCCTTTCAAAGTTTTCCGGTATGTCCACTGTATCCCGCCGGACATCTTTTACCGTCATTGGTCTCCCTCCCATTTTTTGTTGTATAATTATCTATCTTTAGGTTAATATTTTAACACAATTTTCTTAAGTAATAAATGTTTTTATTTAATATTTATTTTCCTTTGTTATCCTTTGGTTCAAAATATAAATAATAGAGTATAAATTTAGCATCTAATGTTAAAAAAACAAAGCCGTCCCATGGAAATACGGGAGCGGTTTTTTACGTAACGCTCTGCTCCTCTTCTTTCCACGCCGGGAGGCATATCCGTTTCCAGATATACCCTATCGGTTTGAAGCCCTTGGTCTAACCCTTTAGGCCGTCAAACTCGAAGAGAATCTTTATTTGGTTGATATAATTATAACAAAATATTATTGGAAAGACAATAGTAATCATATTTTACATAATAATGTTTAACAATTAACACGGTGATGAATTGTATGCGGGGTTTTGGCAGTGCGAATTATAACTCGGTGGAGCCAAGATTTGATATGCCCTCTTTCAGGTGCCGGCTCAGCCAGCCGGCGACCTCGGGGGTGTTAAGCGGAAGCCCCTTTAGTACTTCCTTCAGTTCCCTGGTATCCATGGTAAAGACATGTCCGTTGCGGGAGTGACGGTATATGAAATCTATGTAAGGGTTTAGTACAACTAAGCTGAATATGGTCTCCGGCATATCCCCAAGCGGAGGCCTGTCAATGTTGTCGTACCGGAAGCCGGCATAAATCTCGGTGCCCTCTCCCGGTTTAGATTTTATGGAAAAAGTACCGCCGCACCTTTCGCAGGACGCCTTAAGAAGTGGAAGACCCAGTCCCACCCTCCTCGTTTTCCTGGAGGTATAAAAAGGGTCAACAGCTTTTCTTGCGGTTTCTTCGTCCATCCCCCGCCCGTTATCCTTTATCTTCACCCGCAGCATATTGCCCGCGATATCCTCTTCCACCAAAATTTCAATCAGGCTTGCGTCCGCTTCCAACGAATTGTTGGCTATATCAAGTACATGCAGCGAAATATCCCTCATGACCCCGCTCCTTCCAGGAAGCAAAGGGACGGTTCTTTTGCTTCCAAGTGATTCTTGGCCTGCAGTTCATAACCCGGACATTACAAACTAAATCTTGTAACCCGAATTAAAGCCGTGCCAGTATTCCCGATATGCTTTTCTCTCCAACTTCCATGAAAAACTCCCTTTCCAGTATATCCTCCAGTCGGTGGGCATCGGAAGAATGTATTATCACGTATCCTTTCAGCCGGCCGTATTGGTGCAAAAGCCCGGTGGTGTTCTCCGGCCTGCTCACTTCAACGCTTTTAATATCAAGGTCCGGTGGAATAAAGCCAAGGTTTGAAATTATGCTGTAGGCTTTTTTGTCCACGTGGGCCGGCACCACCCTTCCCCCTTCCCGGACCACCAGGTCTACTATTCTTTCCACCGAGAGGTCGGTAGATCCAATAAGCAGCCTCCGGTTATGCCCAACCACCCTGTCCATTTCGTCCATTATAAGCTGCTCGCCGAAATAGTCCGGGTTGTTTTCTCCTTTCAGGTTATCGTATACCCTTTGCTGGAAACCCAATGCCCGGTCAAGGTCGGGGAAATAGCAGAGCAGGTGCACCTCTTCCCTGGACTGCACCTCCATTCCGGGCACCACGACTATTCCCTTTTCAAGGCCCAGTTTCATAACCGCTTCAACGTTTTCCGCGGAGTTGTGGTCGGTTACAGCTATAGCATCCAGCCCTTTCAGAAGAGCCATGTTTACTATATTGTTGGGCGTCATATCGTTGTCGCCGCAGGGGGACAGTGCTGAATGTATATGCAAATCCAGCGTCAAATTCATAGGCTGCTATATACCGAGACTGTGCAGTTTGCAGCAAAGGGTGTACACGTCCAAATCTGCAGCCAGTATCGGTATCCCTTCCTTATCGGCTTTTTCCAGCGTATCGCCGTCCACCTGCACGCCGGCTGCAACTATTATACACGCCATCTCCACCAGGCAGGCAACGGCAACAATATTGGAATGGGCCTGGATGGTTATCCAGACGTTTCCCTTGGAAGCGTTGGCCATTACAAAGCTTAGCAAGTCCCCTGCATAGGCCCCGTCAACTTTCCTGTCCAAGCCTTTTTCCCCTGCCACCGGGTTTAATCCCAGGCTCCGGCATAGTTCCCTCACATTCATTCATTTTACCCCCTGTCCATTCTACTAATTATTTCCTTAAGCCTGAATATGCAATCCACTTCCCTGGCCCTGCCGTTTACTATGTCCTCCGCCAGGGCTCTGCATGTGGGTGCGCCGCAGGACCCGCAGTCTATACCGGGCAGTTTTTTCAATATCTCCTCGGCCTTTTCCATCTTTTGGATAGCCTTTCCTATATTCGGGTCCAGGCTCACCATTTTCTTGGGTTTTATCTTCTCGGTCCAGTTAAACAGTCCCGTTTCAATATACTTTTCCACCTTTTCTTTTCCTATTAGCTTGGGTGAAGGGGTGGTAGCGGCCAGGTGCTTTATTCTAGTTTTTGCAACAAAGGCATTCTCCACGAGAAGCGGCCCCCCAACACACCCGCCGGTGCAGGCATAGGCCTCAAGGAATTCCATATCCCTTATTTTACCCAGTTCCAGTTCCTCAAGGATATTTATAACGTTTTCTATACCGTCAACCGCAAGATAGTTCTTAATACCGATTGAATGGCTCTGTCCACCTATAGTGCCCCATTTAAGCCCCCTGCCCGAAAACTCATAGCCCTCCACTCTCTCCAGGCTCTGTAATTCCCTCAGATTCTTTGACAGGTGTGCGAATACTTTTCTTATGGATATTAGCCCGTCGGTGTAGAGAAGACTTATACCTATCGGTACCCGTATGCTGGTCACCCTTGCAGGGCACGGCGTAAGACAAAATACCCCAATGTCTCCCTGCCGGAAGTTCTTCCTTTCTACTATATCTGTTTTGATAAGCCTTGCAGCAATCTCCATCGGGGAGACCATCGGTATTACGTTTTCCAGCAGGTCGGGGTATCTAAGCTGAATAATGCGGATTATTACCGGACAGTCACTGTAAATCGCCGGCCTTGTTATCTTTTCCCCTTGCAAGTAGTGCTTTTTTATGATTGCAGAGGCAATATCGCAGTAGGGTGAAATATCAAAGACTTCATCAAAGCCCAGCATTTCAACCGCTTTCAATATTTTACCCAGCCCGACATTAGTGTCAAACTGGCCGTGCAGCGCCGGAGGCACAAGGGCTATCCTGTATTTGTATTTCTTTATATCTTCCAAATCGTCGGTAACAGCCTTTTGCGCATGATAGGGACAAACCCTTATGCACTCGCCGCAGTCTATGCACCTCTCACCAATAATGCTCGCGTTTCCGCTCCCTACCCTTATTGCCTCGGTGGGGCATCTTTTTATGCAGTGAGTGCACCCTTTGCAGCTGTCCTCGGATAATACAACCGAATGAAAATAATCTCCCATTTTTGACCACCCTCTTAATCAGGAATGTGTATTATGCTGGTTACCGTAGTACCTTCGCCTTTTTTTGATTCTATCTCAAACTCATCGCTGCACCGTTTCATGTTGGGCAGTCCCATCCCTGCGCCAAAGCCCATCTCCCGCACATGATCGGAAGCGGTGGAGTATCCCTTTTGCATTGCCTTGTCAATATCCGGAATACCCGGGCCATAGTCCCTCGCTATTATTTGAATCTTGGTTGTATCAATGTTTACAATGATTTCTCCTCCGTTGGAATGGATAATGATATTCATTTCCGCCTCGTAGGTAACCACCGCTGCACGCCTTGTTATATCCGAAGGTATCCCCAGCTTTTTTAGAACCTTTTTGGTGTTGCTGGAAGCATCCCCGGCCTTTGCAAAGTCCTCCGCGTTTACCCTGTAGTTCAAGCTTACCATGTCTTTTTGGCTCATTTTATTACTCCCAGTTCATCTATACCCTTAAGACCGGCATTGTACAAAATGCCGCTGGTGGTATACAAGGTATAGGGCGTACACATAATGGTCATGCCGTTCTCCTCCGCCAGTTTCAGGGAAGCAGCATCGGGCCTTTTACCCCTAACATAAATAATGGCAGCAAGGTCCATCATTTCTGCTGTTCTTATCACCTGCGGATTGGTTAACCCGGTGAGCAGCACCGTCCTTTCGTTGACGAAGGCTAAAACATCGCTCATGAGGTCCGCTCCAAAGGCAAAGTCCACTTCCCTGTCCATCCTGGACTTCCCTGTTATTACCTCTGCATCGAGGATGTCCCTTATCTCATAAAGATACATATTAACCTCCCTCTTTACATATTTTTTGACCATGCCCTATATTACCAGGCTTATTCTTTTCAACACCTCTGCATAACAGTTGATAAGCTCCATGGAAACCTGGCCCGGTACCGCGGTCCTACTGTTGTATTCCGAGTAGCTCTCCAGCATCGCGGTATACAACGTCAATATTTCGTCCTTGTAGCGCCCCATGGAAGCGGGCCATTCGGCCTGGGATATTTGGGCCTCGAACAGCCCAATGCGGTTTTTATGCTCCTCAACTATGTCCTCTATGCTTTTCCCTGCCGCTTCCGCCGCCGATACTTGCTTAAGCATGTCTTTGCATTCCTCGAGTTGGTCCCTCAACATGCTTGCTTCCCGGGAGAAAGACTGCGAAAAGTTTATCTCCACCGATGGAAAACTTGCCTTGGAAATATGGGCATCACTATAATGCACCCTTACCTTCTCGATGGCCGCCTCCGCCAACTCCCTGGAAAAGGAGTAAAGGGTGTAAACCTTATGCATACCGTCCTCGTCCACCGCCGCCGCCATTCCTTTGCCGTTCAATTCCTCCGCCAGCTTCAGCGCGTTTTGCTGGCTGGAAAATGCACCCACCTGGATACGATAGAGGTCGAAGCCCTCCACTCTGAATGCCTGTTGGAACGCATGAGCCGCCTGCTCGTCCTCGGCCGGGCTTTGTGGGTCGGCATCATCCGTGGCCCCGGTCTCTGCCGGCTCGGAGGGTCCTGTAGGAGACTTTTGCCCGTTCGACGTCCCGGCCGCATCCTCCTGGTCTTGTGCAAAATATGGAATTATAAGTACCTTGGCCACCCCATAGCCGAGGGCTATTCCTAAT
>DASRVG010000104.1:0-6996 GCA_035655175.1 Clostridia bacterium
TGTATGAAAAGGTCATGCACTACTTCCCGGACTGTGACGTTGTTATAAAGACGGCGGCGGTGTCGGACTACCGCCCGGCGGTTTATTCCGGGGAAAAAATTAAAAAGACCGAGGGACGTTTTACCATTGAAATGGTGAGGAACCCCGACATACTGGCCGAGCTGGGCGGCAAAAAGAAAGGCCAGATTTTGGTGGGCTTTGCTGCGGAAAGCACCAACGTCATTGACTATGCAAGGGGTAAGCTGAAAAGTAAGAACCTGGACTTGATAGTGGCCAACGACATAACCCGGGAGGGGGCCGGGTTTGCCGGCGATACCAACCAGGGTTACCTGCTGGATGCAAAGGGCGGTATACAGCAGCTTCCGGCCATGACAAAGGCCCGGATGGCTGACATAATACTGGATAGGGTGGCTATATTGTTAGGTAAAGACAGTTGATGACTGTCTTTACCCGCTTAATAGGGAAGGGAGGATGTGCGAGGTTGTATGCGTTGGTAGTGGTTGACAATCCAAGTCCCATGCTGGATAAACCCTTCCATTATTCCATACCGGAAAAACTTCGGGACGAGATAAAAACAGGCTGCAGGGTGGTGGTGCCCTTCGGCCTTTCAAATAAGCCCGTTGAAGGCTGCGTGGTTGGCATGTCTGAAGAATGCCCCGACCATGTAGACAAGATAAAACCCGTGTTGCGACGGGTGGGGGACGGCCCGGCCCTGTCGGAGGAGCTGGTAATGCTGGCGGAATGGATGAGGGATGAATACCTATGTACCTGGCAGGAGGCCCTGGGCTGTGTAATGCCTGCTGCTACAAGGCAGTCCATTGACACCAAAAAACCCGGCAAGTACCGGCTGTGGGTGCGGCCGGTGCCGGCGGCGAAGGGCGCCATACCCGGGAACGCAGTGAGGATGCGGGCGGTAATGGACTATTTCGAAGAAACGGCATTGAGCGAAGCCTGCTGCGGTACGCTGATGGACGAGACCGGCTGCAGTATGCAGACCCTGAGGGCGCTGGAGAAAAAAGGGCTGGTCGAGGTGTTCGACAAGAGGGTGATTAGGTCCCCCGAAATGCCCACCGGCCTTGTAAGGGATAACGTGGAGCGGTTAACCTCTTCGCAGCGGGAAGCCCTTGACACCATACGGACAATGCACCGCCAGGGCAGAAGGGAAATACTACTGCACGGCGTTACCGGCAGCGGGAAGACCGAAATCTATTTAAGGCTTATCGGAGATGCGCTGGAAGAAGGAAAACAGGCCATTGTGCTTGTACCGGAAATTTCCCTTACACCCCAGATGGTGGAATGGTATTACAAAAGGTTTGGCAGCAGGGCCGCCGTGATTCACAGCAGGCTGTCCGCCGGGGAAAGGTACGACCAGTGGGAAGGTATAAAACGGGGCGACTATGACGTGACCATTGGGGCAAGGTCGGCGGTTTTTGCGCCCTTTGACAACCTGGGACTTATTATAATAGACGAGGAGCACGAGCACACGTACAAGTCGGAAAGCTCACCCCGGTATGTTACCCACACAGTGGCCAGAAAAAGATGCGAATTCTGCGACGCCCTGCTGGTGCTGGGCTCGGCCACGCCGTCCATAGAAACCTATTACAGGGCCGGACAGGGCGGCACCGGCCTTGTGCGGCTTACCGAAAGGGTGAGCGGCAGGACCCTGCCGGCGGTGGAAATAGCGGACATGCGGGAGGAACTGAAGGAGGGCAACCGGTCGGTGTTCAGCAAGAAGCTGCGGGAAGGGATTGAGACTGTGCTGCAAAGGGGCGAGCAGGCGGTGCTTTTCCTTAACCGGCGCGGCTATTCCGCCTTTGTAAGCTGCAGGAACTGCGGCAGCGTGATAAAATGCAAAAAGTGCGACATATCGCTTACATACCACCGGGGAGAAAATTTCCTGGTATGCCATTACTGCGGTTACAGGAGAAGGCTTCCCAAAAGGTGCGAAGTATGCGGCAGTGACAGGATTAGGCACCTAGGCTCCGGTACCGAAAAACTGGAGAGGGTGGTTAATGAATCTTTCGGCGATGCCCGGGTGCTGCGGATGGACATGGACACCACAAGGGGAAAGGGCGCCCATTACAGCATTCTTAAAGCCTTCAAGGACAGGGAGGCGGACATACTGCTGGGCACCCAGATGATAGCCAAGGGACTGGACTTTCCCGGAGTTACGCTTGTTGGCGTGGTGCTGGCGGACTTTTCGCTGAACTTGCCGGATTTCAGGGCGGCGGAGCGGACGTTCCAACTGCTGACCCAGGTATCCGGCAGGGCGGGCAGGGGAGACCGGCCGGGGAAGGTGGTTATCCAGACCTACAACCCAGGGCACTACAGCATACAGGCGGCAAAGACCCACGACTTTGAAGGGTTTTACGGCCAGGAAATTGAGGTCAGGAAAGAATTTGGTTATCCGCCCTTTGAAAGGTTAATAAATATAATAGTATCCGGTGAAGGGCGCAGGGAAGTGATAGAGGGAGCCCGGGCGATGTACAACGGGCTTTGCGACAGGTTGCAGGACTTGAAAAAGAAGTACGAAATTTACGGGCCCTCCCAGGCCATGCATTCAAAAATAAAGAACAAGTACCGGTGGCAGGTTATTGTAAAGGCGCCGGATTTGGATGAAATAAAGGAAGCGGTAAGGGAAGCAAAGATGGAATTATTAAAGAGCCAGTTAAAGGGTATAAGTATAATAACCGACGTGGACCCTGTAAATCTCGGATAAATAAAGGAGGAAACAGATGGCAATCAGGAATATAAGGATGGAGGGGGACCCAATCATCAGGAAAAAATCAAAAAGGGTTGAAAGGATTGACGACAGGATAATTACCCTTTTGGATGACATGGCGGAGACCATGAGGCATGCCCAGGGGGTGGGCCTTGCGGCACCACAGGTGGGGGTTTTAAGGGCGGTAATTATAGTGGACGCAGGGGACCGCCTTATAGAGCTTATTAACCCGCAGCTTGTGGAGGAAAGGGGAAAGGAAATAAAGGCCGAGGGGTGTCTCAGCATACCCGACAGGTCCGGTGACGTGGAGCGGCCCACGTGGGTTAAGGTAAAGGGTCTTAACCGCAAGGGTGAAGAGGTGGAGGTCATAGGCGAGGGACTTACCGCCCGGGCGCTGTGCCACGAGTTGGATCACCTGGAGGGCATCCTGTTCATTGATAGGGTTATAGAAGAAAGCAGGTGAACCGATTGAAAATTGTGTTTATGGGCACCCCGGACTTTGCACTGGCAAGCCTTGACAAGCTTATTGACGGGGGATATGAGATAGCCGCGGTGGTTACCCAGCCCGACCGTCCCAAGGGCAGGGGGAAAAAGCTGACACCGCCGCCGGTGAAGGAGCGGGCGCTGGAGGCATGCATTAGGGTGCTGCAGCCGGAGCGTGTTAAAGATTCGGGGTTTATTGAGGCATTGAAAGAATTGAGTCCAGACATAATAATAGTGGTTGCATACGGCCAGATACTGCCGGAGGAGATTATTAACCTTCCCGCCATGGGCTGCATAAACGTGCATGCATCACTGCTGCCGAAATACAGGGGCGCGGCGCCGATAAACTGGTGCATAATAAACGGCGAAAGCCGTACCGGCGTTACCACCATGTACATGGACAAGGGCATGGACACCGGGGATATACTGCTGCAGCGGGAAACCGAAATAGGGGAGGATGAGACTGCCGGCGAACTCCATGACAGGCTGGCGGTACTGGGCGCAGACCTTCTTCTGGAAACCCTTGAGGGGATACAAAGAAAAGAAGTGGAGCGCAAGGTCCAGGACCATTCGGCGGCGACCTATGCACCACAATTGGTCAGGGAAAACGGCAGGGTGGACTGGAATTTGGATGCAAAAAGCATATATAATATAATAAGGGGTACCAATCCGTGGCCGGGCTGCTATACCGTTTATAAGGGCGAGCGCATGAAGCTTTGGGAAGCAAAGGTGCTGGAGCGAAAAAGCAGCGGCATAGCCGGAAAAGTCCTGGAGGCAGGCCATGGGGGGATGCTTGTCCAGGCGGGCAGCGGAACCCTTCTAGTTACCATGATACAGATGCCGTCCTCCAGGGTGATGACGGTTGATGAATACTTGAGGGGCAACTCTTTGGAGACCGGTTATATACTGGGTGAGTGACGATATGTATGATGAAAAAAGCATGCAGGAGGACAAGGGCATATTAACCGGGCTGCTTGCCCTTATGCTGGTTGCGGGCCTGGCCGCGGTGACGGCGGTGCTGTACCTGCTGGTGACCAATGAGCACCTTTTTGTTAGGCTTGCCACCATCGTACTGCTTGCGCTTGCTGTTGCAGCGGTGATTGCAATGGCGGCCACCCTGGTATCGGTCCTGGTGCTTTACTCGGGCAAGGGAAACACAGAGGCCGCAGGCAGGCTGGTGATTTTGACTCTTAACAAAATGCTTGTGCCCGCCTTTGCCTTCGGGAAGCTTATAGGCCTCAGCCGGGAAAGGATACAGAGAGCCTATGCCGGTATAAACAACAGGGTGGTGTTTGCCGGCAAGCAGCGCTTTAAGCCGGAAGACGTGCTGGTGCTGCTGCCCCACTGCATCCAGTATAGCGGCTGCAAACACCGTATAACCGGGGACATATACAACTGTGCGCAGTGCGGCAGATGTACCGTGGCGGATATTGTGAAGCTGGGCAGGGAAACCGGCGTAAACATTAAGATGGTGCCGGGAGGAACCCTGGCAAGGAAGATAATAGAAGAAACAAGGCCCAGGGCGGTGGTGGCGGTAGCCTGCGAGAACGACCTGTGCAGCGGCATACGGGATACCGGGCTGCTGCCGGTTATCGGGATATTGAACGAAAGGCCCCACGGCCCCTGCCGGGATACCAGGGTGGATGTCGGCAAAGTAACAAGTGCTGTGAAATTTTTTACCGATGGGAGGTATTGATTATGTTTTATTACGGAGACCCGACTTTTGTACTTCTTATTCCTGCAATACTGTTTTCATTGTACGCACAGATCAAGATTAGCAGTACCTTTCAGAGGTACTCACGGGTAGCCAGCCGCAGCGGCTATACAGCCAGCGAAGTGGCCAGGCGCATCCTTGACATGAACGGGCTTCATAATGTGAGGATAGAGAGGGTAAGGGGGAACCTGACCGACCATTACGACCCCAGGCACCAGGTGCTGAGGCTGTCCGATACGGTGCACAACAGCAGCTCCATCGCCGCCCTGGGTGTGGCGGCCCATGAGGCCGGCCATGCGGTGCAGCATTCCACCGGGTATGTGCCGCTAATGATGCGAAACACCATCGCACCGATAGCGAGCTTTGGCTCAAGCCTGTCGTGGTTTCTAATCATGATAGGGTTCTTAATGAACAGCCTGCAGCTTATCCAGATGGGCATAATATTCTTCCTGGCGGTGGTGATTTTCCAGGTGATAACCCTTCCGGTGGAGTTTAACGCCAGCAGCAGGGCCATAGCCATGCTGACCGACAGCGGCGTTATTTCCAGCGATGAAGTCGGCCCGGCAAGGAAGGTGCTGGGCGCAGCGGCGTTAACGTATGTTGCGGCGGCGCTTACAGCGGTGCTGCAGCTCTTGAGGTTTGTGCTTCTGGCAAACAGGAGAAGAAACTAGAACGGGAGAAAAAAAGTGGAATCAAGCGCAAGGGAAAGTGCACTAAAAATAATACAAAGGACCATCCGGCAGGGCGGGTACCCGAATATTTTGCTGGGGAACGCCCTTTCGGATTCTAATTTTGCCGCCGAGGACAGGGCCCTTGTAACCCGCCTTGTGTACGGTGTGCTGAAGAACAAAGCCTACCTTGACTGGGTGATACAAAACTATTCCCGGGTAAAAGAGAGCAGGATATCGCCATGGGTTTACGATATCCTGAGGCTGTCGGTGTTCCAGCTTCTTTTTATGGACAGGATACCCCCCTTTGCGGTGGTAAACGAAGGGGTGGAGCTGACTAAAAAGTACGCCGGCAAAAAGGCCGCGGGATTTGTGAACGCGGTGCTGCGAAGCATAATAAGGGACCCGGGGAAGACCAAGCCCCCGGCAAGGGAAAGCGACCCGGCCCTTTATATAAGCATAAAGTATTCCCACCCTAAATGGATGGTGGAGGACTGGATAAAGAGGTTCGGGGAAAAATTCACCGAGGACCTCTGCAGGGCCAACAACGAAACGCCGGGCATGACCATACGGGTAAACACGCTTAAAACCAGCCGGAAAGATCTTTACGATACGCTGCAGCAGCAGGGGTTTAAAGTGCAAAACGGAAGATACAGCGATGCCGCCCTTGTGGTGGAAGACAGTGCCGGTATATTTGAAACAGCCGCGTACCGGGAAGGCCTATTTTACGTGCAGGACGAGAGCTCCATGCTGGCGGTGGAGGTGCTGGACCCAAAACCGGGTAGGCTTATGGTGGACGTGTGCAGCGCGCCGGGCGGCAAGGCCACCTACGCCGCCCAGCTTATGAAGGACCAGGGCAGGATTGTAGCAAGGGATATAAGCGAAAGCAAGCTGGCACTGGTGGAGGAAAACTGTAAAAGGCTTGGCGTTGTTTGCGTGGAAACCGAGGTTTTCGATGCCCTGAACGATGACTCTGCCATGGAGGGCAAGGCGGACTACGTGCTGGTGGACGCCCCCTGCTCGGGCGTTGGCATTATAAGAAGGAAGCCGGACATAAAATGGAAGAAGGAAAGGGAGCATTATAAAACGCTGGCCCAGATGCAGGGGAAAATACTGAGGAATGCGGCCGCTTTATTAAAGCCGGGGGGATACTTAGTATACAGCACCTGCACCATAATGCCGGAGGAAAACCGGGATGTGGTTATGGGGTTTTTGAAGGACAACCCTGACTTCAGGCTGTGTGACTTTTTTATGATTCTCCCCGAAAGCCTTGCCGGGGAGGATACGAAAAAAGGATACCTGCAGCTTTTCCCCAACATCCACGGCACCGACGGTTTCTTCATAAGTAAAATGGAACGGATAAGATGATGCGTATATGGAGCATCATTTTTTTATAGCTACCTGAAATT
>DASRVG010000105.1:0-6890 GCA_035655175.1 Clostridia bacterium
TGCCGTCCCGGCGAGTGCTTTGAATGGGTACGGTCCATCATCTCGGCCGCATACCCCTACAGGCTGTACCGTGACAGCCAAGGCTCCGGCCTTAAGGGCACCATAAGCGGCAGCGCCGTAGGGGGGGACTATCACCGTTTACTGGGCGAAAAACTGCGCCAGGCGGCGGAATTTATATCCCGAAGGGTGGAGGGCTTTCGTTACGAAATTATGGTGGATACAGGCCCGCTGGCCGACCGGGAGGTGGCATGCCGCTCGGGGGTAGGATGGTTTGGTAAAAATTGTTCCATTATAACCCCTTCCTTTGGCTCGGCGGTGGTGCTGGGGGAGATACTTACAAACCTCGAACTGGAGCCGGACCCGACGATTGAGGGTGACTGCGGCGAATGCGCCCGCTGCATTGAAAGCTGTCCCACCGGCGCCCTGGTGGCGCCCTATACGCTGGACGCCCGAAGGTGCATATCCTACCTGACCCAGAAAAGGGGGGGCATCCCCCGGGAAATAAGGGATAAAATGGGGGTTAGCCTCTACGGGTGCGACCGCTGCATCGAGGCCTGTCCCCACAACCGGCACGGCTTGGAAGACAGCGGACCGGCCGCAGTGGACCTGGAGCGGCTGGTAACGATGGACAAGAAAGAGTTTGACAGGCTGTACAAAAACAGTGCCCTCGGCTGGAGGGGGCTTAACGTGATAAAACGAAACGCGGTGGTGGCCCTGGGCAACCTTGGGGCCCGGTCGGGGCTTGATGTTTTGGAAGAGGCATTGAAACACCCGTCCGCCGTAATAAGGGGACATGCCGCCTGGGCGGTGGGAAGGATCGGTGGCCAAAGGGCGAGGGAAATGCTCGAAAAAAGCCTTGACAGTGAAAGGGACCAATACGTGAGGGAGGAAATAACAGCCGCCCTGGCCGGGTTGAAGCAAGATTAAGGAAATTGGCCGGGGAAAATGGCGGTTTATAGAGGCCGGGAGTGCATCCGCCGACAATGTGGATGAGAAAATACAAGGAGGGTGTTTAATGAAGTTCAAAGTATATCCGGAAGTTTTCGAGAAGCTGCCCAATGTCTGTTTTGCGGTGGTGGCGGCGTACGGGATAGACAACCGGGGGGAGCACAAGAGAATACAGGAACTCTTAATGCACTCAATCGAAAAGGTGAGAGAGGAAATTGGCGGTACCGACATAAAGAAAAACAGGGATATAATTCCTTACAGGCAGGCCTTTTCCGAGCTTGGATTTAACCCCAACAAGTATTTAAGCTCCATTGAAGCTATGGTCAAAAGGGTGGCCAAGGGCGGCGACCTGCCTTCAATAAACCCTGTGGTGGACCTTGTAAACGCGGTGTCGCTGCAATACATGCTCCCGATGGGAGCCCATGACATGGACGCGCTGGAGGGTGAAATTGCGGTAAGGTTTGCGGTGCCGGGGGATACGTTCGTCCCGTTGGGCGAAACCGGCGAAGAGGCGGTGGAGCCGGGGGAACTGGTTTATGCCGATGCCAAAAGGATAAGGACCAGGAGATGGATTTGGAGACAGAGCGACCGGGGCAAAATAACCGCCGAAAGCAGAAATATATTTTTCCCGATAGACGGTTTCCGGGGTGAAAACTGCAACAGGATGCTGGAGGCGAGAAACAAGCTGGCGGCGCTGCTTTCCGAGCATTTCGGGTGCCGGGTGGAAAAGTACTTTATTAAAGACGATTGTAGCGAGGTGGACCTTTAAAAAAAACCTGTATCGGTCAATGCCGATACAGGTTTTTTTAATAGTTTGCAGGCCTCGCTTCCAGCTTCACGTCCACTGTGTTTTGGGTTTTTCCCCTGTAGTATGTGACTTTTATGGTATCCCCCGGCCTGTATTTATAAAGCTCCCTGGTAAGCTGGCTCATGCCTTTTATCTTCTTGTCGTTAAGGGCGGTTATTATATCCCCGGCTCTCAGCCCGGCCTTGCCGACCGGCGTGTTATTGCCCGCCTCGAACACGTAAACGCCGTCTTCCACAGCCAGCTCTATGCCGTGCTGTCTTCTTACCGCCTGCACGTCTATGCCGCGAATCCCTAGGTATACCATCGTGAATTTACCCTCTTCAATTATCTGCTCCAGGATTGGCTTTGCCTGGTTTATGGGGATGGCAAAACCAAGTCCCTCCGCCACGTTGGATGATATTTTGGCGGTGTTCATTCCTATTACCTCGCCCTTCGAGTTCAGCAGGGGGCCGCCGCTGTTTCCCGGGTTTATGGATGCATCGGTTTGTATCAGGTCCTCCATTACCTCGGATTGCGACAGTTGGATGGACCGGTGCAGCCCGCTTATAATCCCCGAGGTGACGCTTCGCTGGAAGTCAAGCCCCAAGGGGTTTCCTATCGCAATGGCGAGCTCTCCCACCATAAGCTTGTCGCTGTCGCCCAGGTCGGCCACCGGCAGGTTTTTGGCGTCCACCTTAAGCACCGCCATGTCCAGCGTGCTGTTGTTCCACAATACCTTGGCGTCTTTTTCGGTACCGTCGTTGAACAGCACTGTGATTTTTTCGGCCTGTCCGCTGTTAACCACGTGGTCGTTGGTCAGGATGTACCCATCCGGGTGTACTATGAACCCCGAACCCACTCCCTCGCCCCGTCGGGGTATACCAAAGAACATGTCCCTTTGGATTGTAACGGTGGTAACCCCCACCACCGTCGGAGTGGCTTTCTGCGCCACCGCGGATACTACCGTAATATCCTCGCCCCTTGGCTCTATGACTATTTGGCGCTGGTCGCCCGAGGGAACCTGGATTATGTTCTTTTCCATGATGGTTGGCATATAATAGGCTGTCAGAAGGCTTCCCACTATTGCCCCAATAAGGGCGAATACAAAGGCCTTGAACGCGCCGGAACGGCGGGGATAATTCCTGTGGTAATAGTCATCATTAGGATTGCCGGGTGTGTAATTGTCCATTGTTTCCTGCCTCCTTACCGGAAATTACCGAAACATAGTATTAAAATACCCTTAATATTATATTCTAAAACCGGCCCAGAGAAAAATCAAGAAAGCAAAGGGGCGGTTCTCCGCTTCCATTTTAAAGGGCAGCGAAGGGGCATTTTTTCAGCGTTTCAGGACAGGGCAGCACATCTTTAATTTTATGGAGGAAAATGGGTTATCCTATAGTATAATTAAAGTGGAGTATTAATAGCCGGGCGCTGCGCCCGGTATTGGAGGGGGAAAAAGGAAAAATGAAAACGCCTAGCGTACACGAGATGCATTTCCTGAAGGAGAAGATTGACCAGCTTAAGGAGCAGGGAGTGTACCGGAAGCTTCCGGAGCTCCAGGGGCCTTCGGGAGCCCTGTCGGTTATAAACGGGAAGGAGGTAATAAACCTTTCTTCCAACAACTACCTGGGTTTTGCCAACCATCCGCGGCTTAAGAAAGCCGCCATTGAGGCGGTGGAAAAATACGGCGCCGGGGCCGGTGCGGTAAGGACCATAATAGGTACCATGGACATACATAACCAAATGGAGTCGATACTGGCCGAGTTCAAAAGGGAGGAAGCGGTCATAGTATTCCAGTCGGGTCTTACCTGCAATTCCGGGACCATACCGGCGGTTATGGAGGACGGCGACCTTATTATCTCCGACGAGCTGAACCATGCAAGCATTATCGACGGCTGCCGCCTTTCAAAGGCCAAAACCGTACGGTTCAAGCACTCGGACATGGACGACCTCGAGAGGGTCCTTAAGGAGAACTGCCACAAGTACAGGAACCGCCTCATAATAACCGACGGCGTGTTCAGCATGGACGGGGACATCGCAAAGCTGCCGGATATTGTGGAGCTGGCGGAGAAATACGAATGCATGACCTATGTAGACGATGCCCATGCCAGCGGCGTGCTGGGGGAAAGCGGCAGGGGTACGGTGGACCATTTCGGGCTCCACGGCCGGGTGGACTTTACAATAGGCACCCTTTCAAAGGCAATTGGCGTAATGGGGGGATATGTAGCCGGTACCCGGGTGCTCATTGACTGGCTCAAGCACCGGGGAAGGCCCTTCCTGTTCAGCACTGCCCACCCGCCGGCGGTGGTGGGGGCGGTCATAGAGGCGATAAAAATGCTGATGGAGTCCACCCAGTACACCGACAGGCTGTGGGACAATGCACGCTACTTCAAGGCAAAGCTGGAAGCCCTGGGTTTCAACACCGGCAAGAGCGAAACGCCCATAACCCCGGTTATAATAGGCGAGGAGGCCAAGGCCATGAAGTTCAGCGACAGGCTGTTCGAGGAAGGGGTATTTGCCCAGGGTATTGCGTACCCCACCGTACCGAGGGGTACCGCCCGTGTAAGGACCATAGTGACCGCCGAGCACACTAGGGAGCAGCTGGACCGCGCCGCCGAAGCGTTCAAAAAGGTCGGGGAAGAGATGAAAATACTGTAGTAAGCATACCGCCCTTCATCGGGGCGGTTTTATATTGGCATGTTCAGTTGGGTTTATTTCAGGCATGTCATCCCAGGTTTTCCCCAAAAGTTTCCGGCCATTTTTCTTTTTATTTGTCCCACCCCATTGTTTAAAATAAAAATAGACTTTTTGCTGTTCACATTGGTTCTTTATATTTAAAATCCAATCCTCTTCAATCTTTCTACAATTAAATCCGCTTTCTCCTCCTACAATAACCCAATCTATACTACTAAGATTGACACTACCGACATCTCCAATAAGCGGCTCAAAAGATACAAATTTTATTCTTGCGGGCACTCTTTTTAGAAGCTCTATCCTGCTTTTATATTTTTCGCTTTCCACAGTTACACCCTGCCAGATGTTAGGGCTCCAGTTAAGCTGCTCTGAAATCGAAACCAAACGCTCGGCTCTTTTGGTCAATATTTGAAAAGTATGCCATGTTGCCTGATTCATAATATCAAATACTTGCTTAATAAAACCAATTGGTACTTCTTCATGAAAAAGGTCCGACATGGAATTAACAAAAATTAAAGATGGTTTATTCCAATTCAGTGGTTCTGTGAGGCAGTTTTTATGTAGAGTGACTTTAAAACCGTTGACATATTTTCTATTCCCCATTCCTTGTAGTCTTTTCGCCATTCTATAAGCATAACAATTTTGACAGCCGTCGGAGATTTTTGTACACCCTGTTACGGGGTTCCAGGTATTTTCCGTCCATTCTATTTTTGATTTAAGAGCCATTTTAATTCCCCTTTCCTTATTCAACTATATGGGTCAAAATGTGATCGGCAGCTTTAAGAGACAATCGAATAGCGGTATCAGAAGGATTGCTGACACAAAAACAGATCAAAAATAACGGCGCTCTCTTTTCCACATTGGTCAATATCTTTGCATTGTCTGACACGCCAGGAAACACAGTTTTTAGACGCCTTATAATGTATTCCCGTATAGAATCAATAGAACACTTTTCAAGGTTTTTATTATCTAAAAAAGATAGTTGTCGTGATTCTCTGTATAATTCTTTGCGCCAGTCGTCAGTGCCCAACAGTATATTAAGCTTTTCTTCGTAGCTATCCGGTATTCTTCTATCTCTGCGAAGCAATCTATTCATTGCCATTAAGGGGAACAGGTACCAAACATCAAAGGCTTCGGTTTGAGCTATCACCTTTAAGGATTCCCATCTTAATTCCATTGCAAAAGGGTCTATGAATATAACACCTCGCCATCCCTCTTTTTTCCATTGGACGGCGCTTAATGTTTTTAAAAGTTCATTGCAGTCACCCTGCATAATAACAACACTTTTATGTTGATGTTTTTTTGAGATTTCTTTTTTTAATGCGGTGATATAACTTTGTTCCTTTTCAAAAAAGTAATACTCATGAAACGGATAATCCAATGCCCTGATGGCAGAACCGGGTATTGCTATTTCTCCCCTGATATCGATTTTACCGCTTCCGGCAAATGCATCTATATAACATAGTTTAAATGGTTGGTTTTTCAAAGCTGTGGTGTAAAAATTCAAGTACTTTTCTAATACCTCCAGTTTAATTAGTGTCCAGGGGCCGCCGAATCTCTGTCGCATTTCAGCACCTCCAAAATACGAACACATGTTTCTATATATATAATAACTTATTTTAATCATTTATTCAACATTTTTTAGAAATAATGTTATATATAACAAGGCTTCAACATCTGAGGGTTTGCAGTAATCTATGTACAACGCACTAATAGTATTACATTCCTTTATATTTTATTAACAAGGGGCGAAAAACCTGAGAAACTGTCACACTAGGAGTTATAAAGCTCTAAATGTGTTATATAGGTATGAATAATAAGTAGTTGAGCATCCAGCGTTATAGTAACTTGTGGTTATTGCAGAAAATAGCGTAATGCAAGGCTGTTGGCGTTTGACGGTGCTTTTGGTATAATTATACTATACTTCTGTGGGGGTATTGGCGATATGTATACCGGGATATGCAGGCTTGATATAATACTATATGATTCGGGATGCCTAAAGGACAGGAGAAGGATACTAAAAAGCATAACCCAGAGAATCAGGAACAAGTTCAACGTATCGGTATCCGAAGTTGGAGAAGGCGACAAATGGCAGACCGCGTCCATCGGCTTTTCCACCGTCTCCAACAGCGCGGCGCAGGTGGACAGGGTGCTGGATGAGGTTATAAGGTTTGTGGAGACCGACGGCAGGCTTGAAATAACCCGGTGCCGCAAGGAAATGGTTTGAATACGGCACAGGAGGACCATAATGGGACAAAGGAACGAAGAGGATATTAGGAGAAAGACGGTACTGGATATCCTGGAGAAGACCTACCCGGAAGCCACCACCGAACTGGTGCATAAAAATCCCTACGAGCTGCTAATAGCGACCATGCTTTCGGCCCAGACCACCGACAAGCAGGTGAACAAGGTAACGCCGGGGCTTTTTGAGAGGTTCCCGGACGCCAAGGCCCTTGCGGAG
>DASRVG010000106.1:0-3652 GCA_035655175.1 Clostridia bacterium
CATACTACCGGATGGAGGTGATAAATAACCATGAGTTTAAGAAAGAGGTTTTTTAGGAGCCGGTTTTTTACCGCCGTTAACAGGGACAGTTTTTATATTGTACTGTTCTTGTGCTTGGTTTTGCTCGCAGCCACCGCTGTCTGGGTAACCAGAGACAATATCAGGTATTTCAGCCAAAACCAGTTGCCGATAGAGGAAAACAGGATACAGGAAGAATACCCTCCGGAAGAGACCGAGCCTTTGGAAAACAGCCCGGCGGTTTCAATAGAAGACGGGCAGGAGTGGCAGGATGCCGAAACCGAACAGCCGCAATCTGAGGTCGCTGCCGTCCAGCAGCCGGAAAAAGAGACAGCCGAAGCCCCTAAACAGGCGGCTGCCGCAGTCTCGTCCCAGGCACAGTCATCCGGTACAGCCGCTGAAAGGATGCGGGCTCCGCTGCTGGGAAAAATAATAATGGACTATGGAAAGGACAACCTGGTTTATTCCAAAACCCTGGAACAATGGACCACACATCATGGTATAGACATATCGGCTTCAATAGGAACCCCCGTCAAGGCTGTGATGTCGGGTACGGTTACAGAGGTTACCAACCATCCAACGCTGGGAATAATGATTACTATTGACCATGGCAACGGTCTTGTAACCCGTTACGCCAATTTGCAAAACGGCAATATGGTAAAGGAAGGCCAGAAAGTGGAACAGGGTAAAGTAATAAGCGGGGTGGGAAACACGGCGGAATTTGAGATAGGGGATGTACCCCACCTGCATTTTGAAGTGCTGAAAAACGGGGAGCACCAGGACCCAAAGCTTTACTTGCCCAACATGTAGCCATCATAGAAACAGGTATAAAAAAAGAGCCATAAGGCTCAGTAAAATGGGGACATACCTCGGCAAGGAATACCAGCGTAAGCAGAGGTGTGTCCCCATTCCTCTTTTTACCATGCGGCTACGGTCCCGTCCGCCCTGGGCTCGGTACCCCCGACCAATGTGCCGTCCTCCATCCTCCAAATAATCTGCCCCCGTCCAAAGGATGCAATGTTTTCATACCGCTGCACCTCATGGCCAAAGCCTCTAAGGGCCTCTGCCAAAGGCTCCGGGAACTGCGGCTCAACGTACACCTTTTTGCCCTCCACCCACTGCCAGCGCGGGGCATCCAGTGCGTCCTGGGGATTCCTGTTATAGTCCAGCGCATTGACAATAACCTGTACATGCCCCTGGGGCTGCATGAAGGCGCCCATAACCCCGAAGGGGCCTATAGGTTTTCCTTCCCGGGTTAAAAATCCCGGTATTATTGTATGGTACGGCTTCTTACCCGGCGCTATGCAGTTGACATGGGCCCCGTCCAATAAGAAACCGCTTCCCCGGTTGTGAAGGCTAATGCCGGTATGTGGTACCACCAGCCCCGAACCAAAGCCCCGGAAATTGCTCTGTATGAAGGAAACCATGTTTCCTTCCCCGTCCGCCGCCGCCAGGTAAACGGTGCCTCCCCTGGGAGGAGTTCCCGCCGCCGGCAAAAGCGCGCTCCTGTCTATCAGTTTCCTCCTTTGAGCCGCATATTCTTCCGACAAAAGCGCTTCAACGGATACCTGCATGTACCGGGGGTCGGACAAATACTCAAAGCAGTCCGCAAAGGCAAGCTTTACCGCCTCTATCTGCCTGTGGCAGAAAAGGGCTGCGTCCCCGTCGCAAGAGTCAAAACCCTTTAGAATATTAAGCGCCATCAGGGCAACTATTCCATGCCCGTTGGGAGGCAGCTCCCACACATCATAGCCCCTGTAGTTTACCTTAACCGGTTCCACCCATTCGGGGCTGTACTGCTCCAGGTCTTCCCTTCTAATATATCCCCCGTACCTCCTTGAGAAGTCATCAATCCTCTGGGCCAGCTCTCCCCTGTAAAAGTCCTCCGCACCGGTTGCCGCTATTTTTTCCAGCGTCCTGGCATGGTCCGGCGACTTCCACGTCTCCCCCGGCCTCGGCGGCTCGCCGAAAGGAGCAAAGGTATCAAACCAGTACTTGTACTCCTCTCCCTTAAAAGTCTCCTTGTACAGGTTAAAGGCCTTCGCCCAGGCATCGGCAACGGTAGGGGATACCGGATAACCCCCTGCGGCATACTCGATGGCAGGGGACAATAGCTCGGCAAGGGACAGCCTGCCGAAACGCTTGGACAGGGCAGCCCACGCCGAGGGCGCCCCGGGCACGGTAACGGGTACCCAGCCCGATTGGGGCATCTCTTTGTACCCCGCTTTTCTCAGCACTTCCGCCGAAATGGCCCTGGGCGCCGGGCCGCTTGCATTAAGGCCATACAGCTTCCCATCCGTCCAGACAATGGCAAAGGCATCGCCGCCTATACCGTTGGAGGTGGGCTCCACCACCGTAAGGCAGGCTGCGGCGGCAATGGCCGCGTCAACTGCGTTTCCGCCTTTTTTGAGCATGTCCAGCCCCGCCTGGGCGGCAAGCTGCTGAGACGTGGCCACCATCCCCTTTCTGGCATATACCACGTTCCTCCTGGACGGGTAATCAAACCGCACCGGGTCAAACTCCATTTCTCATACCTCCTAAAAACAAGGGGACGGTTCTCTTGTCTATTTTCCATTCCCCGCATCCCCTGTCACCTCTTCCCTTGTCAACTCTCAGGTAAGCCCTTCTTTTCATCAAGTCCTTCACACACATATTATAGTATGAAGCAAAGGCCTAAGTCCACCGCTTATTATCCGGCGATAGCGTCAAGATACTATGGGTTTTAAAAATAAAAGTAATCTCCTGTTTACCTGCTACTTTAAGCGTCCCTCACTGACTTAAGGAACTGGGAAGCCCAAGTCCTTTTACCAATATTCAAAATGGTTATGTTACCGATGGTTTCGCGCGATGCTGTAAGCTTTCTCTTACGGATAATCTCACGGTCCACTTTTACCTCCCTTGCTTCATTTATTGCTGCTTTTTTCTTTCGCATAAATATATCATACACATTTCCGCCGTTTGCTACAAAGACCCTTAACCTGGCCATCTGGTCCACACCCATTCTACTCCAGCCCAGAGGCCGTGAACTTAACCTGGACGACAAGATATGGCTAACATGACCCTCTGCACTGCAGCCGATGTAATCTGCCTCATACTGCCGCATTATCCCTTCCCAGTTGCCTAGTATATATCTTCTTGCTTCCTGCACAGCTCTCTTCTTTGTTTCCGGCTCTGTTGTACTTATGATTGCTTTAAACAGCTCTTTTACACTTCCCTTGTCTCCAGCATTTATATAATCCCACATAATTGGTGTTGTGTAGCTCATATGCGCTGTTGCTTGTGTTACATACTTTGATAAGTGATAACGGTCCAGCACAAAGATGCTTCCCTTTATCCAGCCTAGTCCATTCTTTATCCATGCAGCTCCATCCCCTGATAGGTATATCTTTTCAATAGTATCCATATCATAAGTCTTATCTATGTAGTCTAAAACTTCTACCCATAGCTCATCACTGTTTGCATAAATACCGCTGAAATACCTCGCATTTGTTAGCTTCCACCGGTCTTTACCAACCTGTTTCCTGCCCTCATGCACATATACAAGCTTTGGTTCTGCGTAGCCTCCAGCCTGAAGTGGTACATGATCTTCATCAGCTTCTATGTACAGTACTTTTACTGCCTTTTTATCTTGCTT
>DASRVG010000107.1:0-13176 GCA_035655175.1 Clostridia bacterium
TTATTGTTTCTTCAGCAGGTTTGATTTCCCTTCAATGAAAACTGTATTGTTTTGCCTTCTTTGGATGGATAATAAGGGTATTTGTCGAATAGCAAGGGGATTATATATAAAAAAACTGCCCCCATGAAATCAATCCACGGAGGCAGAGTATTTCCGGTTATGCTGTTTTTTTCGCCTCTTCCTCGGGCAGTTTTTCCATCGTGATTCCTGTATACCCGTAGAACACTGATACTATCGGGTTCAGCAGGTTAAGGAAAGCGTAGGGCAGGTATGCAAAGGGATGAACCGCCAAGGTTGAGAGCATAAAGGCCCCGCATGTGTTCCATGGGATAAGCGGGGATGACAGCGTCCCTGCGTCCTCCAGCACCCTTGACAGGTTCTTGGGATGCAGTCCTCGCTCGGCGTATGCGTTCTTAAACATCCTACCCGGTACCACCAGCGACATATACTGGTCGCCGGATGTTAGGTTTATGAAGAAGCAGGACAATACTGTGGCAAGTACCAGGGAACCTGTGCTGTTAACAACCCTAAGTACTTTTTCAAGCAGCGCATTGAGCATTCCTGTTCTTTCCAGTACTCCGCCAAAGGACATCGCAATCATAATAAGGGATACCGTCCACATCATGCTGTCCAGTCCACCCCTGCTCAATAGGTCGTCTATTTCCGCGATTCCGGTTTCGGAAACAAACCCGTAGTGGGAGGCCTCTATTATCGCGCTCATGCCGGCGCCCTGGAAAATTGCAGCGAATATGCCGCCCAGTACTACGCCCCCGATAAGACCGGGTATCGCCGGAACCTTGAATACCACCATCAGAATAACTATTATCGGCGGTATAAACAGAAGCGGATTTATCGCAAATTGTCCCGCTAAACCGTCAAGCAGTTGGTTTATCTGTGCTACATCCAGCTCCTTGCCTGCGTATCTTGCGCCGAGAATACCGTATAAAATAAGTGCAATTAATAGGCTGGGACCTGTCGTGTATATCATGTGCTTGACGTGATCGAACAGGTCTGAACCTGCCATGGCCGGTGCCAGGTTTGTGGTATCGGACAGCGGTGACATTTTATCACCAAAGTATGCACCTGAAATAATTGCCCCCGCAACCATAGGCAGCGGCATTCCAAGTCCCATGCCTACCCCCATAAGCGCTACACCGACCGTACCCGCAGTTGTCCAGGAGCTACCGGTGGCCAGTGAAACGATGCAGCAAATCAGGCAGGTTGCAACAAGGAATATACCCGGAGAGAGTATTTTTAGCCCGTAGTAAATCATTGTAGGAACTACGCCGGCCAGTATCCATACACCAATAAGCATACCGACGATCATTAGAATAAGTATTGCCTGCATTGACATCTTGATTCCGTCAATAATACCGTCCTGAATGTCGTCCCATTTATAGCCTGCTCTTATGGCAACTATCGAAGCAACAGCAGCGGTCACAAGGATAGGCATATGCGGGTCGCCGCCAAAGAGCATAATAGTGGCCATCAGGGAAACAATCAGAAACAGAAGAACAAACAGCACCTCTCCAAAGCTGATTTGTCTTTGTGTCTTTTCCTTCACTATACATACCTCCTTTTATAAAAATAATACGATTACTGTTTTTACATTTTATCATATTATCACTATGGGCACAATAAATATTAACCGCTTTGTCCTTTTAATTGAATGAAGCGGCAAATACCCCTCGAACAAATATAATAGGTTTTTTTTAATTCTGCGTTGTGTTAATATTGTTGTGGACATCACAGGTTGGAGACATGGATGAAAGACAACGTTCTTAATAAAACCGGAGGTGGTGACTTTGTTCACGGTCGGTATAATAACGGTAAGCGACAAAGGATATGCAGGGGAGAGGAAGGACCATAGCGGCCCGGCAATAGAAGAAGTGCTAAGAGCAATCGGCGGAAAGGTTGTAGACTACGTAATAGTCCCGGATGAACGAGACAGCATTTCCAATGCGATAATAAACATGACTGACCATAGCGGTATAGACCTTGTCCTGACAACGGGGGGAACAGGGTTTTCCCCGAGGGATGTCACGCCGGAAGCAACCCTTGCCGTAATAGAAAAACAAGTGCCCGGCATTCCGGAAGCCATGAGGCTTGTAAGCATGCAAATCACCCCAAAGGCAATGCTGTCCAGGGCGGTTGCCGGTATAAGAAAAAAATCCCTCATTATCAACCTTCCCGGCAGCCCGAAAGGGGTGACCGAAAGCCTGGAGGCGATACTCCCTGCCCTTCCCCACGGACTTTTGATACTGCAGGGCAAAGCCGGAGAATGCGGCGGTACCGGTAATTAGACCTCCAGGGTCTCCCTTGTTTCAACCGCCTCATCTATCAACCTTTGTACTTCCAGGTGGGACTCCGACTGGAGTATCCTTTCAAGTCTCGGCCTTGTCTCCGGGTGCTGCGGCAAAAAAAGGGTACAGCAGTCTTCATAGGGCAGTATGGACAGTTCATAGGTACCTATGCTCCTTGCCCTTTCAGTTATTTCTATCTTATCCATTCCCACCAGCGGCCTTAACACCGGCAGATTCACGCTGGAATCCGTCACAAATATGCTTTCCATGGTCTGGCTTGCGACCTGGCCCAAGCTCTCCCCCGTCACAAGGGCAAGGGCATTGACTTCTCCCGCAATTCTTTCGGCGATTCTCATCATAAAACGCCGGGTCAGTATTGTGCTCTGTTCGGCAGGGCAGTGCATGTTTATGCTGCTTTGTATATCGGTCAGCGACACCATGTGAAGCCTGACACCACCGATGTACCCCGCCAGCACCCCTGCCAGGTCTATGACCTTTTGCTTCGCCCGCTCGCTGGTAAAGGGAAAGCTGTGAAAGTGAACCGCCTCCAGTTCCACTCCCCTTTTGGCGACCATCCAGCCCGCCACCGGGCTGTCAATACCGCCGGACAGAAGCAGCAAGCCCTTTCCCCCTGTTCCGGTGGGCAAGCCCCCGCTTCCCTTTTCCATGCCTGCAAATATATAAGCCTTGTCCCTTATCTCAATGTTGATCATAAGGTCCGGCCGGTGTACATCCACCTTTATTCCTTCGCTGTTTTTTAGGATAAAGCCCCCAACCAGCCGGCAGATTTCAGGGGAGCCAACCGGGAAAGACTTGTCCGCCCTCCTGCTTTCCACCTTGAAGGAACCCGGGCTGCGCTTCCTAACCATTTCCAACGCAGTTCTTTTTATGGTGTCCAGGTCCTTTTCCACCATAACCACCCTGCTTAATGAAACAATACCGAATACTCTTTTTAGCCGTTCCACCGCCCTGTCGGTGTCTTCCGGGCCGCTTACGGGTTTTATAAATATCCTGCCGCGGTCCTTTATTATACTGTGGTCTATCCCCTTAAGCGCCTTGCCTATGTTCTTTATAAGCTGCCTTATGAAAAGGGACCTGTTTCCGCCCTTGAGCGCTATCTCACCGTATCTTACCAGTATCAATTCTTCCATAAAATCATCTCCCGGAAATTCTCCTTAAGACCCCGACTTCGGTTACAAGTGCATCCACGAGAATATCAGCCTCATCAGTGGTATTAAATGGGCAAAGGCTTATCCTCACTGTACCCTCCGCCTCCTCTTTGCTCAGGCCTATGGCTTCCGGCACTCCTGCTGCCTTTACTTGTTTTGACGAGCAGGCGGACCCCGTGGAAATATATATACCGTGTTTTTCCAAGGCGTGGAGCAGTACCTCGCCCTTCACTCCGCGGAATGAAACGTTCAATATGTGTGGAGCACCCTTTTCCCCTTCCGGGGTATTGAACCTTAGGTCATCAATACTTTTTTCAATGCCCTCCCGGATTCTTTGTTTAAGCGTAGCCATTATTGCAGTGTATTCGCTGAAATGGCTGCTGTAAATTTCGGCGGCCTTCCCCATCCCTGCAATACCGGGCAGGTTTTCGGTTCCCGAACGTAAACCTATTTCCTGTCCCCCACCGGTCTGCCACGGACGCAAGTTTATGCCCCTTTTGCAGTAAAGCGCTCCCACACCCTTTGGCCCATGGAATTTATGAGCGCTTATTGACATAAGATGGGCTCCCGCTTTGCCCGCGTCAAGGGGTATTTTCATAAAGGCCTGTATGCAGTCTGTGTGGAAAAAGGCGAGGGGGTTTTTCTCCCTGACGAGTTTGCCAATAAGCTCAATAGGCTGTATGCATCCCGTTTCATTGTTGACTGCCATAAGCGTAACCAGTATGGTATCCTTTCGAACGGCCTGCTCCAGTTTGTCCAGGGCCACCACCCCGTATTCGTCCACGTCTATATAGGATATTTCAAAACCATCCTTTTTCAAATCCTCCAGTGTCATTTTCACTGACGGATGCTCCGCCTTGGTGGAAATTATATGTCTGCCCCTGTTTGAATAGCTGCGGGCGATTCCCCTTATAGCTGTATTGTTGGCTTCGGTGCCGCCGGAAGTAAAGAGTATCTCGGAAGGGTTAGCCTTAAGCGCTTCAGCCACCGCTTTCCTGCTCTCCTTCAGGATGTTCTCCGCCTGTACCCCTTTTCTGTGCAGCGACGACGGGTTACCGTATTCCTCGGTAAGGCACCTGACCATCACCTGCACCACCTGTTCGAAGGGCTTTGTTGTAGCCGCATTGTCAAAGTATATTTCTCTCAAGCATGTCCACTCCTTCCATTTGGCAGACCTACTTAAATAATAATACCTTAGTGCCGGATAAATGTAAACCACCGCAATCCCGCCAAGGCCATACCGCTTACGTTTTCTGGCGCCGGATTTTTCTTGACACAGCCGGTACCTTCTGCTAGGATATAAAAATAACTACAGCTCAAAGGGTGAAAGCACATGAAACTTCACGGCACAATGAGGATAAACCCCCATTTCCACTTGGAAATCGGGGGATGCGACTGTACCGAATTGGCGAAGGATTTCGGCACACCGCTGTATATCATGGATGAACAGCTAATAAGGGAAAACTGCCGCGGCTTCGTAAGGGCGTTTTCCCGGTGCTATCCAGATATAGAAATAGTCTATGCAGGAAAAGCCTTTTTAACCACGGCAATGGCAAAGATTATTGAAAGCGAAGGCCTGTCGCTGGATGCCGTGTCCGGCGGCGAACTATATACCGCCTACAGCGCAGGCTTCCCCATGGATAGAGTATACTTTCACGGCAACAACAAGACGCCGGAAGAAATAAACATGGCCTTGGAATATGGCGTGGGCTGTATAGTTGTGGACAACCCCTCGGAACTGGAGATGCTGGACAAGACCGCCTCTTCCATGGGCGTCAGGCAGAAAGTCCTGGTAAGGATATCACCGGGCGTTGCAGCCAACACGCATCAATACATCCAGACCGGCCAGTTGGATTCCAAGTTCGGATTCCCGCTGTACCGGGACGGTGCCTACCGGGCGGTAAAGCGGGTATTGGCTTCCAAGGCCCTGGCCTTCGAAGGCCTGCACTGCCATATCGGGTCCCAGATAACCGATGTAAGCGCCTTTCGCACCGCCGCGGAAAACATGCTGGGTTTTGCCGCAAGGATTAAGACGGAACTCGAGGCGCCGGTTAATGTTCTCAACCTTGGCGGCGGATTCGGCATATACTACACCAAGGAGGACCGCCGGATGCTCCCGGAAGACTTTTCCGAGCCCATAACGTCCTCGGTAAAGGAGGCCCTTGCCAGGTATAATCTCCCGGCACCAAAACTTATGGTGGAACCGGGCAGGTATATTGTAGGGGATGCCGGCACTACCCTGTACAGGGTAGGTTCTGTAAAGGACATTCCGGAAGTGCGCAAATACGTATTCGTGGACGGGGGGATGGCGGATAATCCGCGCCCTGCCTTGTACCATGCAAGGTACAGAGCAACCATAGCCAACAGGATGGCAAAAGCGGAGGGTGAAAAGATAACCCTGGCGGGCAAATGCTGCGAATCCGGTGACATACTGCTTAAGGACATAATTCTTCCTGAAATAAAAAACGGGGACCTTATCGCGGTGTTTTCAACCGGCGCCTACAACTATTCCATGGCAAGCAACTATAACCGCCTTCCAAAGCCTGCAGTGGTCCTTGTCAGCGACGGAAGGGCCGACCTTATAGTAAAGCGTGAAAGCTACCAGGACGTAATAAGAAACGATATAATACCCGAAAGGTTGAAAAAATAGATCACGAATGGCAGCCGGTAAAAAAGAAGCCTGGAGGCTTCTTTTTTTTTAGTATCCCAGGTCCTGGTCCACGAACATTATGTTTATCTCTTTACCCTTGGGACAGCGCTCCATTACCACCTTAACAGAGCACATCCTATCGGGCGAATCGCAGTCGTGACACCGGCCGGTCTTACTGCAGGGCGTTTTGCGAACAAGCCGCCTTGCATTGGGCGGGCAGGCCTTATTTTTAATTCTTTCCACCGCCTGCTCTTCATTTTCCACCACCTTGTTCCGGCCGCATATTATGTATACCTTGTCAGGGCCGTAAAACATACTTGCAACCCTGTTCCCTATCCCGTCAATGTTTACCAGCTTCCCGTCGGCGGTCACCGCGTTGGAACTGCAAAGGTAAACATCCGCCTGGGAGGCAAGCTTTCTTGTTTTTCCTATCTCTGATTTATCCACTTCCCAGTGGAAGTATACCGTATTTCCCCTTGCCCTCAATATGTCGGTGATGCCGCTCTGCTTAACGGTAACCGACCCCCCGACCCCAACCGACTGGTCGGGCCCTATCTCCTTTTCAAGGACCTTAACAACCTGGTCAATGTTTTCAAAGGCCCTGGCCTTGAAACCCCTTTCGTTGAACACCTTTACAATAGAGCCAAAATCCACATCATAGACCTCCCCGCTATAGATTTTTAATGCAAATCCTTGCATGGTCCCGTTGTGCCCCTAAAGTCACCTTTTAGTTAGAAATTTGGCGGAACCAGTGCCGAAATCAGCTTGGCCTTGGTTTCACTCATGGTATAGTAACGATGGGGCAGCATCTCCTCTATATACAGGCTATCCCCTTCATTTAGCACGTAAGTTTCCATGCCCACCTGAACTTCAATCTTGCCTTCCAGCACCAGAAGGCACTCGTCGGCCCTGTGGCTCATCGGCTCGTCACTGCTCCAGCATCCCGGGTCCAACTCTGTGTATATTATCTCCTGCTTTGGTTTCACCTGGTTTCCCATGGGGATCGGTGTTACGTATTCGTGGATTATGTTTGAATTGGGCAGCGCAAGTTTTTTGCGTTCATCCCTGCGGACCAGGATGCTGCTCTTGCTTTCCTCGATCAAAAAGTGAAACAACGGCACTTCGAGAGCCTCAGCTATTTTTCTCAGCGAAGATATTGATGGGCTGGTCAGGTCTCTCTCCAAAAGCGAAATATAACTCGTGCTGAGACCGGTTTTATCGGCCAGCTCGGATAGTTTCAAACCCTTGCTCATTCTTATTTCCCTAATTTTATTTCCCAGCACCCGTGACACCTCTTATACAAATTTTAATGTTACTATATAAGTATACCAGAATTATTAAAGTTATTAAATATTATTGCACCATATTCCTATAATTTTCTGTCAATGGCTTCTTCTGCCACCTTGACCGGTCCGCCGGAAAGCACCAGTTCCAGGGCGCTGTGCATATCCGTGTGCATAATCCTGTCCTGTCCTAAGGGTTTTACACGGCTTCTCAAAAGGTCATAAACCGGCCTTGTCCCCTTTCCCATTTTACCGGCACCCCGCAGGTCCATCGCCTGTGCCGCGGCCAGGTACTCAATGGCAAGAACATTGGCAAGGTTCTCCTTTATTTGCGCACCTTTACGCGCAGAAATGGTACCCATGCTCACATGGTCCTCTTGGTTTGCGGAAGAGGGTATCGAATCCACGCTGGCCGGATGGGCAAGAACCTTGTTCTCCGAAACCAATGCGGCGGCGGTATATTGCGTAATCATAAACCCCGAATTCAGCCCCCCGTTTGCCGTCAAAAAAGGTGGAAGACCGTTGCTGAGCTGTGGGTTTACAAGCCTTTCTATCCTTCGTTCGGAGATGTTGGCAAGTTCGGACAGCGCTATGCCAAGGAAGTCCATCGCAAGGGCCACCGGTTCCCCGTGGAAATTGCCCCCGGACAGGACATCACTGCTGTCCGGGAAAATAAGCGGGTTATCCGTCACCGCATTAATCTCGGTTTCTATTATTCCTGCAGTATATTCCACGGCATCACGGCAGGCCCCGTGTACTTGGGATGTACACCTCAGGGCATAGGCATCCTGCACCCTTTTTTCGCCTTGCCTTGTAATAAATGTGCTTCCCGCAACCAAGTCCCTTATGTTCCCGGCGGAGATAATCTGACCCCTATGACCCCTTACCCTGTGAATCCTTTCATCAAAGGCATCGATAATGCCGTTTAGTGCCTCCAGGGTAAGAGAGGCTGCTATATCCGCCATTTTTACCAGCATCATGGCGTCATACAGTGTAAGGGACGCCACCGCCGACATGGCCTGCGTGCCGTTTATCAGTGCAAGCCCCTCCTTGGAAGACAGCGTACAGGGCTCAAGGCCGGCCCTTTTTAGTGCCTCCGCCCCTTCCAGGACTTCTCCCCCGTATTCCGCCCTGCCTTCCCCCAACATCACCAGTACCATGTGCGCCAGCGGCGCAAGGTCGCCGCTGGCACCCAGCGATCCCTTTTCCGAGATAACCGGGTGCACCCCCCTATTGAGCATTTCCACCAGTAGGTTAAGGGTTTCCAGCTTTACCCCGGAATATCCCCTGCACAGGGTATTTATCCTAAGCAGCATTATGGCCCTTACTACATCCTTTGCAAAACTCTCGCCCACGCCGCAGGCGTGGCTCACGATAAGGTTCCTTTGCAGCGTCTCGGTCTCATCCTTTGAAATGGCCACGTCGCTGAACCTGCCAAAACCCGTAGTCACCCCATAGACCACTTCTTCCCGTCTTACGAACTCCTCCACGATTTCCCTTGACCTGTTTATCCTTTCAACAGCGGCTGAATCTATTTCCACCGCCCAACCTTCCCTTGCTACCATGACCACCTGGTCAATTGTGAGGTTTTGTCCATTAACCACAATCCTGTTCACCGCTTTACCTCCCATCCATTACCCTCCTGCACAATCTAAAAAACATAAATAGGACATCCAGCCCCGGCAAATGTGCCCCAAATGTCCCAATTCTCAAACTACCATGAGCCTTAATATTTTATTCTATGTTCCTCCATATTAATCCTGCCGGCCGAAGTTTTTTATCTACCCTATAATTTCAACAATTGTAATTTCCATTTTTTTTGAAAAATCAAGGAATTCTCCTCCTGCCAATACAACCGGTTTGGTAGGCTGCTGCGGGTGTATGTATATGACTTTACCTATACGCCCGTCACTAAGCCGTACGATATTGCCCACAAAAAAACGGGAAATACCCTGCAGGAAAATCCTGGATATGTACGGGTCCAGGCTGTCGAAACTCCTGTCCGATATATATTCCGCCACCTGGAAGGGGGGCCTTTTCTTTCTGTAAACCCTGTCCGACATCATTGCATCGAAAATATCCGCAACGGCGACAATTTTGCCATAGGTGTGTATCTTTTCTTCCTTAAGCCCCAGCGGGTACCCGCTGCCGTCCTTTCTTTCGTGGTGCATAAGGGTGCCCATCATCACATCATTGCTCAGGATGTTGTTCTTTTTTAGGATATTATAACCGTATATCGGGTGCTGTTTCATTATGTCCCATTCTCTTTCATTCAGGTTGTCCGGCTTGTTCAATATCTCCCGGGGTACCCTGCACTTGCCTATATCATGAAACACGCCTGTATATCCAAGCTTTCTAAGCTCCTTTTCCGGCATTTTAAGCCATTTGCCCATGAGTATTGCCAACAGGCTTACATTGATGGAATGATAGTAGGTATACTCGTCTGTTATGTGTATTTGCTGCAGCTTGGGTACAATATTTTCATCATCATTGATTAGGTCTATAAAAATGCTCACTGTTTCCCGTATCCCATCCAGGTCCAACATTCTGCCCGATTGCACACTATCGAAAAGTTCCTTGATTACCTTGTTTGAATCATCGTACACCTTTAAAAACTGTTCAGTCTTGATTTGATATGTAGTCTTGTTCCTGGACGGCCTCTCCTGTACGCCGGTATCTGTTACGATGCTCAAATATGGTATATTAAGGTCCTTAATCCTTTCAATCATGTTGGAAGTAAGCGTCGTACCTTTTGCCAGGAATAGCGTGCCTTCCTCGTTAATAAAATCGCTTTTCAGCCTCATTCCCGCCCTTAATTCTTCCGCTTTCAGGTAAGCCACGCACACACCCCCAAAGTAGAAAAAAATGCCTTTACACCGCTATTATACGAATTCTGTCGTTTTTTTTCAACAATTTTCAAGGTTTTTCTAAATAATATCAAAAATACTAGGCCTATAATATTTTACGATAGAGGAAGCATATGTACCGTTTATCAACCCAGAAACCCTATACCCGGGCGTATTGCCCCAAAACGGGCATTGAAAAAAGATAAGAGAAAGAATATAATATCCACCATGTAAATACAAATGTCCACCAGTGGTGTACTTTCATAGAGGGGGTGATTGTATGAAGGAGCCGGTATACTATATCGTGGATTCCTCGGTGCTTCCGGAGGTGTTTTCCAAGGTAATCGAGACAAAGGCCCTTCTTCGAACGGGCAGGGCCAAAAACGTTAATGCGGCGGTAAAGATGGCAGGCATCAGCAGAAGTGCATTTTATAAATATAAGGATTATGTCTTTCCTTTTTACGAAACAAGAAAAATGAAAATAGCAACCATTACTTTGCTGCTTGAGCATATTCCGGGGGTACTGTCCAAGGTCCTTGATACAATCGCCAAGGCCCAAGGGAGCATCCTTACCATAAACCAGAACATACCTATACACGACGTGGCGATGGTAAGCATCTCCTTTCAAACTTCAGAAATTAACAAGGACGTGGAAGAGTTATTAAACGATATAAGAAAAATCCCCGGAGTCAACAGCTTGGATATTGTATCCAGAGAATAGGGAGGTAATCATCATGGTTAAGATAGGACTGCTGGGGTACGGCACCATAGGTTCCGGGGTAGTGGAGCTTCTGGAAAGGGATTCGTGCAGGAAAAATGACCTTTCAATAGAGAAGATTTTGGTACGCAACAAGGATAAGCATTACAACAAGCCTTACGGCTGTAAGCTGACCGACAGTTTTAACGACATTTTAACAAGCGACGTGGACATCGTGGTTGAGGTGATGGGAGGGATTGACCCGGCGTATTTTTACGTAAAGCAATCGCTGCTTAAGGGACGGCACGTGGTAACCGCCAACAAGGACCTTATAGCAAAGTTCGGCAACGAATTGCAGAGGATTGCCCGCCAAAATGGGGTGCAGCTGCTGTTTGAGGCCAGCGTCGGGGGAGGAATACCCATAATAAAACCCCTTAGAGAATGCCTTGCTGCCAACAATATCACCGAGATAAGGGGAATAGTAAACGGTACGACCAATTATATACTGTCCCGCATGGACAGCTCGGGGCTTGGTTTTGAAGCCGCTCTTAAAGAGGCCCAGCAGTGCGGGTACGCAGAAGCCAATCCTGAATCGGACATACTGGGACTTGACACTGCCAGGAAACTGGCCATATTATCCTCCATCGCTTTCCGCTGCAGCGTTAATTATGAAGACATACCTGTCCAAGGCATAAACAATATCTCCGCCGATGATATAAGCTTGGCCAGGTACTTGGGGTGTTCAGTGAAATTGTTGGCTTTGAGCCGGAAAACCGATCATGGTATAATGGCAAGAGTTGCACCGGTGCTATTAAGAAACACCGACCCGCTGGCAAGGGTGTCGGATGTGTATAATGCCATAATCGTAAAGGGAGACGCTGTGGGTGACGTGCTGTTCTTCGGCCGGGGCGCAGGCAAACTTCCCACCGCCAGCGCCGTGGTCAGCGACATCTTTGACATAGTACGGCACAATATGTCAAGCCAAAGCATGGAGGATTACAAGCTTGAAGAAACTGCCCCAGTGAAATTTGATACCGAGGACTGCAAATCGGACTTCTTAATAAGGGCCAAGGTAAAAGACCGTATTGAAGCCATGAATGAGATCGCGGGCCTTTTCAGTAGATTCGAATTCATATTCCCGGAGAGGGCAAAGCTCGGAAGTCCCATTGACCAAGACCAGGTTACATTTGTCGCCTATGATGTATATGAAACGGACATTGATAAAAAAATTGACCTGCTGGGGACCGCCGACTGTGTAGACAATGTACTTAGCATTTTACGCGTAGAGGGGGAAGCTTAGTTGAGATACAGCGGACTTATTGAACGATACAGGGATTATCTCAATGTCGGTGAGAGTACAAAAATCATAAGCCTAAACGAAGGCAATACCCCCCTTTTAAGGGGTTATGCAGTGGAAGAACAAATCGGCAACAATATTAAAGTCTATTTAAAATATGAAGGTCTTAACCCGACCGGGTCCTTTAAGGACAGGGGTATGACCATGGCGGTTACAAAGGCGGTGGAAGCCGGCTCGAGATGCGTAGTATGCGCTTCCACCGGAAACACTTCCGCCTCCGCAGCCGCCTACGCGGCAAGGGCAGGTATCGGATGTATAGTTCTTATACCCGCCGGCAAAATAGCACAGGGCAAACTGGCACAGGCATCCGCATACGGAGCCAAGGTAATAGCCTTGGATGGCAACTTTGACCAAGCCTTGGATATGGTAAAAAGGCTTTCGGAGGAGTACCCGGTAACGCTGGTTAACTCCATCAATCCCGACCGGATAGAAGGACAGAAAACCGCCGCCTTTGAACTGTGCGACCAGCTCGGCAGCCCACCCGACTATCTTGCCATTCCGGTTGGCAACGCCGGCAACATTACAGCCTATTGGAAGGGCTTTATAGAATACAAGCAAAGTGGGGTTATAAATAACCTTCCCGTCATGTTGGGTTTTCAGGCGGCAGGTGCTGCGCCCATTGTGGAGGGAAGGATAATAGCAAACCCTGAAACGGTTGCCACTGCCATTCGCATAGGCAATCCCGCCAGCTGGAAAGGCGCGGAAAATGCCGCAGCCCAATCCCGCGGTCGTATTGACAAGGTGACCGACCAAGAGATTTTAGAAGCATACAGGCTGCTTTCTTCCGGTGAAGGTATATTCGCAGAGCCGGCTTCCTGTGCATCGGTTGCGGGACTTATTAAACAGGCAAAAGAAGGACACATTGAAAAGT
>DASRVG010000108.1:0-9343 GCA_035655175.1 Clostridia bacterium
CAGCCACTCAATGTCTTCCTTTACCCTGAAGTACCGGGGGTGGGTCCTAATACGGCTTAAGTGCTTGGACAGGCTGCCCACGTTCTGGGCTATTGACATTTCGTTTTCATTCAGCACCACCGTAATGTCCTTTTGCAGGTGCCCGGCATGGTTCAATGCCTCAAAGGCCATGCCTCCGGTCATCGCACCGTCGCCTATAACAGCCACCACCGAAAATTTTTCACCCTTAAGGTCCCTGGCCGCGGCAATACCCAGCGCTGCGGATATGGAGGTACTGCTGTGTCCCGTACCGAATACGTCGTGGGTGCTTTCATCAATCCTGGGGAACCCCGATATTCCCCCGAACTGTCTTAGGGTACAAAAATCCTGGTACCGCCCTGTCAGAAGCTTATGTACATATGACTGGTGCCCCACATCCCATACTATCCTGTCCCTTGGGCTGGAGTACACGGTATGCAGCGCTATGGTAAGCTCCACCACTCCCAGGTTTGATGCCAGGTGCCCGCCGGTCTTGGACACGGTTTCTACTATGACCTGCCGTATTTCCCTTGCCAGGAGTTTTTGCTGCAGATCGCTCATCTCTCTCAAGCTTTCCGGTCCCTTAATGCCTCTTAGTATTTCATTCATTACATATCACCGCTTTCTACCGGTATTCTTGTCATTATCCAATATCCTGATACCTGTTTTTCTATTAAAAAGGTTTAAGAGCCTTCCCGCTTTATAGGTTATCCCGCTTGCATTATCAAGCGCAATGTTCTTGCCTATGGCCTTGCCGCCAACGGTTACCGCCGCAATAAAGCTGCTCAGCATCACCCCGAGCACTGCACCCTTTATGTTGGGATATATCGCCACAAACCTGGTAACTATAACCGCTCCCGCCGCCCCGCTTAATATTCCGCATATATCGCCTATTACGTCATTACAAAAATTTGACACCGCCCCGGCTTTTTTATGAAGCATCACGGCTTCCCTGGCCCCGGGTATTTTTTGAGCGGCCATTCCGTTGAGGGGTTTTTGGTCGGAGGCTGTAACGGCTATCCCTATTATATCAAAAACGATTCCAACAATTATTATAACAATAAGTATCACATATGCAGCTACAAGCGGCAAATTTCTCACCACCATTTCCGAAAGGAAACTGAAAGTAAGCGCCAGCACAAAGGTCCACAGGGTTATGAAGACTACCCAGCGGCTCTTTTTTTTCTTTCCGGATTTTGCCCTTGTTTTCAACCCTTATTACCTCGCTCTTTTTTCTTGTCATAGAATTAGTATAATTACATATATTAAAATTATATCATCCCATTGAAGTGGTAAAGAATATAAAAAAGCTGATAGTATGCACTATCAGCAAAGCTCCCAGGTGGCGGCACAGTGAGTAAATTTTGCGGCTTAGGTCCAGCAGGTTTTCCCAGGCGAATACCGGCCTGTCGCCAGGTCGGCGGTTTCCCTTTAAATCCGTCTCTGTCGTGTTGCCATCGACAGGGCTGGATTGCCACTTAGTCCGCACTCTAATCCTCATTATGCCTCTTTCGGAACAGTCTAGGGGTTTTCCCCGGCATCGGTTTCGCTCCCTAGCCTCTTTTGCAAAAGGGGTTTCGAAAGCATTGGCATCCTCCGAAGGGCCCTTCGGACTAGCCTGACAATCATCCGCCCGTTTCACTCAAGGCAGGCTACGCTGCAGTTTTAGCTGCAGGTTACTCCCCAAACCCTATGTCCAGTTATCTGGGTCTCCGCGGAGGGAGGGTCAACGCCTGCATGCCGTTGCAGATCGCCCCGGCCTCCTTACTCCCTGAAAAGGCCCCCGACTGGGCGTCGAAAGCCGATCCAAGGAACTTCATCGATGTGCCCTTTGACGGATTTTTAGCCCCGCCTTCAAGAGCGAAACCTCTGACTAGAATACTGCGCCACCTCGATATGTGCATATTATAACATGATACCAGGCAGCCTTCAAACCCGTTTAAACCATTATATTGGCTGTTATAACTCCAATAATACCGCCTATTATAACTTCTATCGGGGTATGGCCTATTAGCTCCTTAAGCCTTTCTTCCTTGAGCACTTTGTGCTCAATCACGTCTTTAATAATTATATTGAGTATTTCGGCTTGCTTGCCCGCAGCCCTGCGCACTCCCGCGGCATCGTACATAACCACGAAGGCAAAGGACAAGGCTATGGCAAAAAGCGGCGATTCCCAGCCCTCCAGTTTGCCTATGCCGGTTGACAGCGCCATTACAAAGGCGGAATGGGAACTGGGCATTCCTCCCGAACCGACAAAGCGCTTCAAATCCACTTTCCTGTAACTGAGAACTTCGATTAGGACCTTGCTCCCCTGCGCCACCGCCCAGGATACCAGTGCTACCATCAATACCTTGTTTTCCAATACCTTCGAAAAAAAGTTCAAGCGTCCTCCCCCTTGTTCAAAACTCCCTGTTAATGAGGCTGTCAGCCAGCTTATTCAGGAACTCGGCCTTTTCGCCAAAGGCTGCCAGGCTGTCCTTTGCTTCATCTATCAGTTTTTTAACAAGTTTCATTGATTCCTCCAGCCCAAGTATCGATACGTAGGTGGATTTATTCTTGGAAGCATCGCTGCCAACCTTTTTCCCCAAGGTCTCTTCTTTCCCTATAACATCAAGGATATCGTCCCTTATTTGAAATGCAAGTCCCAGGTTTTTTCCGAACTTCCGTATACTTTCGTATTCTTCATCGCTGCATCCCGCGCTTAAGGCACCTGCCAGCAAGGACGCGCATATAAGGGCACCGGTTTTCCTAAGGTGCATTTCCTTTAACTCGTCAAGGTCCGCCCGCCTTTCTTCGTACATAAGGTCCATAACTTGGCCCCCTATCATCCCCGTCACGCCGGCAGCCCCCGCTATTTCCTTTACGGCTTTCAAGTTTCCTCCGTCAAGGGGGTATAAATCCAGCATAACTTCAAAGGCATAGTTCAAAAGTCCGTCCCCGGCAAGAACTGCTATGCCATCCCCGAAAACCTTGTGACAGGTCGGTTTGCCCCGCCTGTAATCATCGTTGTCCATGGCCGGAAGGTCGTCGTGAATAAGCGAATAGGTATGTATTAGCTCCACCGCGCACGCCAATGGCATCACCCTTGATACATCGCCGCCACAGAGTTCACAGCCCGCCATCACCAGTATGGGCCTAAGCCTTTTTCCACCGGCAAACAGGCTGTACTCCATCGCCTCGTATATTATGCCGGGCACGCCCTGTTCATGCTTGATGCATTTTTTGAGGCAGTCTTCCACCCGTTTCTTTTTTTCTTCCATTGCCCTTTCAAAATTCAAGGTCATTATCCCCTTCCAGGTCAATGCCGGGTTGTACCGGCTCACCCTCCTGCCCCTCCATGATTACCTTAATCCTGCCCTCTGCTTCCTTTAGCTTTCGGGATAACTGCCGGTAAAGCCTTATGCCCTCTTCAAAGACCTCCAGCGACTTATCCAGGTCCAAATCTCCGTCCTCCAGCAGGGCGATTATTTCTTCCATTCTTTCCATGGCCTTTTCAAAGCTTAATTCATTGTCCATAGTCATGCGTTCCCCCTTTTAACATCTAGAACCTTCACATTCAAATTCCCGTCCTTAAGTATCACGTCCAGGTAATCATCTGCTCTTGCCTGGTCCACTGACCTTATAATCTGGCCGGTGGCCGGGTTCCTGACAATCGTGTAACCCCTTTCCAGCACCGCCATTGGACTAAGTGCGCAAAGCCTTTCGAACCTTTGCTGCAGCATTTGTTTCTTATTGGTGTGGTGCTGCCGGAAACCTTTAATTAACCTTTCGCAGCCGTTGTCGGCCTGCTGACGGTACTGCATTATCCTATCCAGCGGCTGCCTGAAGGCATAGCTGTCCCTTATGCGCTGAAGTCTTAAAATTTCAAACCGTATTTGCTTTTCCATAGCCGCTTTCATCCTGCCGCGGGCATCATTAAGCCTTGTTATCACCTGCTTAAGTTCCGGCACCACCAGTTCGCCGGCTGCGGTTGGCGTAGCAGCCCGCAGGTCGGCCACAAAGTCGGCAATGGTGTAATCCGTCTGGTGCCCGACGGCGGATACGACAGGCACATTGGACTTAAACACCGCCTCGGCTACCCTTTCATCGTTGAAGGCCCACAGTTCTTCAATGGACCCTCCTCCCCTACCGATTATCAAAACGTCCACCGGCTGTACGGTGTTAAAATACCGGATGCCGCGGCAAATCTGTTCCGGGGCCTTATCCCCCTGTACCAGGGAATGGTAAACAAATATTTGCGCCTTGCCCCACCTTCGATTGATGGTGGTTATTATATCCTTCACCGCCGCCCCCTTCGCCGAGGTAACTACTCCTATGGTGGACGGCATGAATGGGATCCTTTTCTTTTTAGCCGGGTCGAAATATCCCTTTTGCTCCAGCGATTTTTTCAGCCTTTCAAAGGCTTCGTAAAGCTCTCCCAGCCCGTCCTGGGACAATTCCCTGACATAAAGCTGGTACTGGCCGTCCCTTTCGTACACCGAAACGCTTCCCCTCGCCAGTACTTTCATCCCGTCGGAGGGTTCAAAGGAAAGATTCTGGACCGCTTCCCGGAACATCACGCATCTTATGCGGCTTAAGCTATCCTTCAGCGAAAAATACAGGTGGCCTGAACTGTACAGTTTGCAGTTGGAAAGCTCTCCCTTTACCGCAATAGCCGCCAAAATGGGATCGCCGGCCAGGCTTTTTTTAATGTAAGCGTTAACCTCACTCACTGAAAACGCCCTAATTTCCATGGATTATTCCACCCTTTACCGTCTGTTATATGTTTTTATACCTTTGCATGGCTATTAAAGCGGTGCCTACCGCGTTGTCGCTGCAGTACTCCGCTTTCGGGAAATACAGTCTGCAGCTTAGATTTTGTTCCAGGTATTTCCTTATGTACTTGTTGGAGGATACGCCGCCCACCATTAATACATCATTTACTTCCAGTACGCTGCAGGCTTCCGCTATAACTGCGGCCAGGCTGCGGGCTATGCAAAAAAACACCGCCCGTGCAACCCTTGCCCTGTTTTCGCCCGCCTCCAACAACTTTTTTGCATAGGTCTCCGGGCCTGAAAAACTTGTGGAGGTACCCCGGGCAAAACAGCGTATTTCAACAGGCAGGTCATTTTTTTCAGCCTCGTTAGCCAGCCTTTCGAGGTGCGGCCCGCAGGGAAAGGGAAGCCCCATTGCCACACCCACCCTGTCCACCAGTTGACCGGCGCTTATGTCTTCAGTGCCGCCTACTATCCGCACTCCAAACCCGGAAACATTTCTTACGGTTTCCAGCAGCTCGGTGGTGCCCCCTGAAAGGTGCACCGTCAGGAATCTTTCTTCTTTCAGCCCTCCGGCCGACCACAGGCCCGACATGATGTGGTTTTCCTGGTGGGTGGTTTCAAAGAAAGGCACCCCCGCTACTGCAGCTGCAACCCTGGCCGCGTTCTCTCCCACCGTAAACACCGGCATGTACGATTCCGGCAGCGGCCTTGGTTTAACCGATGCTGCTGCGGCGGCGATTTTTATCTCCCCATGTAGCCTGTTTTTTAACCCGGCGAAGGCCCCAAGGTTTTTTATATGCTGGAATACCCCCTCGGACTGCCGCAGGCCCCTGCCGCCCTTTTTGACCCGAAGGACCGACCTGTGGTCAATGATAATCTCCCCCGAACCGTCCACTATGGCAATTGAAGTGGTATAGCAGCTTGTATCAAAACCAATATACGCTTCCATTGGCTCACCTACTGCAAATTGTGTTCTCTAACCAGGTTTCCCAGTATGCCGTTTACAAAAATCCCCGATTCCTCGTCACTGTACTTCTTGGCCAGTTCCACCGCCTCATTTATCGACACCTTCACCGGGATGTCATCCCTGTATAAAATCTCATATATGGCGTTCCTGAGTACCGCAAGGTCAACCCCGGGTATCCTGTCAATGGTCCAATTCTTCAGCTTCCCGGAAATCAGCCTGTCTATCCTGTCAAGGTTTTGTACGGTTCCCTCTATATTCTCCCTAAAAAACTCCTTGTCCTCTTCCTGCATGGGGTTTTGCTCAAAAAAATCCTCCATGAGTCCGGTGTAATCCTCCTTACGCACCTGCAACAGGAAAAGGAATTGTACAACCAGCTCCCTGGTCTTTTTCCTGCTCATTCGTTAAACCTCCTGTCTCACTCCCGGCTATGTGCAGCAGTAATATTATTTCCATAAGGCCCGTCATTCTTCCCGGGGCAGTTCGCTGGTTTAATAAATGCTTGTCCACCTGTTTTCGCTAAAGAACAAACCTCCCGGAAAGGAGGTTATCATTATTTGAAAAAGCAATCTTTATTTTTCCTGGTCCTCTCCATCTTTTACCTTATCCATGGTCACGCCCTGTACGTGTATGTTCACTTCAACAACCTTTAAACCCGTCATGGTTTCAACGGCTTTTTTGACCTTCTCTTGAATCTCCCATGCAACGTCGGGTATTTTTACCCCGTACTCCATGATTACATGCAAGTCTATGTTAACTTCCTTTTCCCCTATGGTAACCTTAACACCCTTGGACTGATTTTTCCTGCCCAGCAGCTCTGCGATGCCTCCTGCAATTCCTCCGCTCATGCCGGCAACTCCCTTTACTTCGGTGGCTGCTATTCCGGATATTATGGAAACCACGTCATCTGATATTTTCACGGTACCGAATTCTTCGGTATCCTTCCTTGCTTCATCTGACAAGTTCTCACCCCCATCAAGCGTGTTAATTATAGTCTTTATTATACCAAATGGGCCTTACCTTTACAAATAATTCTACTGTTTTTCCATAATCTTTATTTTGTCCGTTTCAACGTCCGCCTCCCGGGTTACAATATCCTTTATCTGCGCCACTTGGGCCTGGGTGAGCTTTTCTGAATCCACGATTACATTTACCGAATCCTCTCCCATGATTACCAGGGCGTCCTTGAACCCTTTTGCTTTAATCAGGTTCTCTATTATGCTTTCAGTTTCACTTTTCTTAATCAGCGAAAGCATTTCGGTCTGGGCCATTTCCTTGACGCCGCTGTCTATGTTTGGATCGGACACTATACCGTTTAGCGTTTCTATATAGAAGCTCCTGTTCTTGTTCCTGTCAAGCCTGGACTGGATAAAGAAACTGGACGTAGCAAGACCGGCGGCGCTTGTTTCCACTCCCTCTTCTATTTCTATGCTGGCGGTGTCTTCGCTGTCCAATGCAAGGTCTCCTTCCGGCTCGGGTACATCCGCTTCCCCGGAAACCTCTTCTTTTACAAAAGTAAGGCTGTTGTCGCCGGCAATCTCCCTGCCCAGGTTATGATTTACCACTGCGATAACAATTAACAGTAACACCAACAATGACAGCACCACTGTCTTTCTTCTTAATACCATCACATCTCATTCCCCCCATTTTTTATGTGGAGACACCCGATCCGCATGCCTTTTTAAACGACGGTGCCACCTATGTTACATTGGGTAAACCTTTACCCTGAATGCAGGTATCCCCAGCACCGTCTGAACCGCATCGGTGAGCCTTTCGGCCACTTCCGGCCTTTGCGCCCCTTCCGCCACCACGATTACCCCCATCACCTCCGGCATTACCTCTTTAACTATAAGCGGCTGGTCCGACGTAATGCTGCCGCCACCTTGTGCCACCCTTTTGTCGGTACTTTGTTGTATGATTGTTCTCGCTCCACCGTCCCTATCCCTTTCATTGGTCTCGCTCCCCGACTCCACCGTATTTAAAGCCGGCACTATTTCCTTGCTGGACTTTAACGTAACCATTACCGAGACCTTGCCAACACCGGATATTTGTTCAAGTATACCCTTTAGCCTCATCTCCAGCTGCTCTTCGTAGGTGGCTGCGGAAATCGACTGTCTATTTAATTGTATGTCTTTATCTTCAATACTATTTCTCTTCTTGTCACCGCTTCCAAAAAAACTGTTCGAAGCAATTACCAGTATGGCAGCAACCAGTGATACTATGACAAGGTTTTGGACCATTCTTTTTGTACCCATGTTGTACAGTTTTTCTTTAATAGCGTTCAGATTCATTTGGCCTGCTCCCCCCATTTGTGTTACTTAAGGCAATACCACTTCTATACTCTCTTCCGGCAGTTGGTACGTACCGGCCAGGTACTTTGCTATTTCCTGCTGCATGCTTCCATCATGGATGCCGGGCTGCCCTGTTTCGTCTCCCACCTTTACCTTTATCCTGTCAACTTTTTTAATTCCCCCCGCCGTGTCCTTATCCGCCGTACCCGTTATCACCACCCTTATACCGGTAATGCTGCCAAAATCTTGGGCGTCGTGCCGTTCTTCTATTTTTACCTCCACCTGTACCACCCCAAGGCCTTTATTCTCAATATCCTTCTCTATCTGCTGCTCCAGGCTGTTTTTATAAAGTCTAATAACTCCTTCCCTGCTGCTGTTTTCCAATCTGCCCATCCTGTAGTTCACATCGCCCAGCGCGATGGACCTGGATGTCTCATAAACTCTGCTCCCAAAGTCAAAGTCCCCCGCCATCAGCGTCAACAAAGGATTTATTATAACGAACATAACCATCAGCCCTATTACCAGGCTGATGTACTTCCTGGTACTGCCGCTCGGCATCATTATCTCAACAATGGTGACAAATATCATGGTTATTACTATGTTTACCACCCAGTCCCGCAGAAACTCCATCCCCTCACCTCATCATTAGGGCGGCATTACCTGCCCCGACTATTATCGTGACCGATATGAAAAACATGAGCGCCACCGAAGCCACCGTTGCAAACAAAAGCAGCAGGCTTCCCGCCATCTCGTTTAGACACCGGACCAGCTGCCCTCCCGCCACCGGTTCTATAACCGCGGCGCATACTTTGTATATAAGGACCAGCGATATGACCTTAAGGGCCGGGAATGCTATTATTGAAAACAGCGATATAAGCCCAAAGGCACCCACCGCGTTTTTAATAAGCAGGGAACAGCCCACTATCGTCTCCACCGCGTCCGAAAGGAAGCCGCCCACCACCGGAATGAAACTGTCCGCTGCAAACTTGGCGGTCCTTATGGATACCCCGTCTATGGTGGAAGCCGTCACCCCCTGTATGGTCATTATGCCAATGAACACAGTAAGAACAAGGCCTATTGCAGCAACGCACCCCTGTTTAAGAAGGGATGACAGCCTTGATAAGTGGAACTTCTCGGACATGTTGTTAACAATCGCAAGGATCGCGGAAAAGAATATAACCGGCAGCAGTATATCCTTGAACACGGCGCTGAAAAAACCTATGGATACCGCAAGGACCGGCTGCAGCAGTGCCATTGAGGTGATGCCCCCCATCACCGCAAGCAGGGCAAGCAGAGCCGGAAGAAAAACCTGC
>DASRVG010000109.1:0-6191 GCA_035655175.1 Clostridia bacterium
GGCTTATGGAGAATGCCGCCCATTCCGCCGTGGACCTCCACCTTCCCGAGGGTTACGCCACGGTGGGGACTCGTATTGATGTGCGGCATATTGCCGCCACCCCGGTGGGGATGAAAGTGTACGCGACGGCGCAGCTTACCGGCATTGAAGGCAGGAAGCTGCATTTTAAAGTGGAAGCCTATGACGAAAAGGAAAAAATAGGTGAAGGCAGCCACGAGAGGTTTATTATAAACGTGGAGCGATTCCTGGAAAGAACTGCGTCCAAACGGTGATGGGAAATTGCCCAAAGGACCGGTTCGTTTTATAAATATAAAAAAATAATGTATACCGTTGTACAGGTTTTTATGTATACATTGTTTGTTTATGAAGTTTATCTTGCAAAATAACCGTGAAATGCGATAAAATTAAAGAAAAATGAAGTTGTTATTGCATCTGATTTAATAATATTAAAAATAAAAAACCCGGATTATGGACAGCCACAGGCAAATACCAAAACAGACAAATACTATATTTGGTGAGAAAAGGAGGAAATGAAATGCCGGACATGGATAGCCGGGACAGGATTAAAAAGGCAAAACGGGATTGGGAAGAGCAAAAACTGGAAAAACTTCTGGCAAAGAGGCCGGAACGCAAGGATAAATTCGTGACGGGTTCGAATGCGGAAGTGGAAAGGCTCTACACCCCCGTTGATGTTGAACAACTGGATTATCTTGAGGACCTGGGTTTTCCGGGAGAATATCCCTATACCAGGGGTGTGCAGCCCACCATGTACAGGGGCAGGCTGTGGACCATGAGACAGTACGCGGGTTTCGCAACGGCGGAGGAATCCAATAAAAGGTACAAGTACCTGCTGGAGCAGGGCCAGACGGGCTTAAGTGTTGCCTTTGACCTTCCTACGCAAATTGGCTATGATTCCGATCATCCGCTGTCCGAGGGAGAAGTGGGCAAGGTTGGAGTTGCAATAGACTCCCTTAAGGACATGGAAATACTTTTTGACGGTATTCCCCTCGACAAGGTAAGCACATCCATGACCATAAACGCCCCCGCTGCGGTGCTGCTGGCTATGTATATTGCAGTGGCCGAGAAGCAGGGCGTTACTTCTGATAAATTAAACGGTACCATTCAAAACGATATCCTTAAGGAGTACATTGCAAGGGGTACATATATATTCCCCACAAAACCTTCCATGAGGCTTATAACCGATATTTTCGAGTACTGTGCAAAGCATGTACCCAAGTGGAACACGATAAGCATAAGCGGTTACCATATAAGGGAAGCGGGGTCGACGGCAGCCCAGGAAGTGGCGTTCACGCTGGCCGACGGTATCGCCTACGTGCAGGCTGCAATAAATGCCGGTCTTGAAGTGGACGAATTTGCCCCGAGGCTTTCTTTCTTCTTTAATTCCCATAACGACCTGCTGGAGGAAGTGGCGAAATTCAGGGCCGCCCGAAGGCTGTGGGCCAAGATAATGAAGGAAAGGTTCAAGGCAAAGAACCCCAGGTCCATGATGCTGAGATTCCATACCCAGACCGGTGGTTCCACCCTTACCGCCCAGCAGCCGGACAACAACATAGTACGGGTTGCCATTCAAACGCTGGCGGCGGTGCTGGGAGGAACCCAGTCGCTGCATACCAATTCAAGGGATGAAGCCCTTGCGCTGCCCAGCGAAGAATCCGTCAGGATTGCCCTGCGCACCCAGCAGATTGTGGCCTATGAAAGCGGTGTGGCGGAGACGGTGGACCCGCTGGCGGGCTCCTATTACGTGGAAGCCATGACCGACAGGATTGAAAGGGAAGCTGCGGAGTATATCGCCAAGATAGACGAACTTGGAGGAGCACCCGAGGCAATAGACAAGGGATACATCCAGAAGGAAATCCAGGACAGCGCATATAGGTATCAAATGGAGATTGAATCCGGCAAGAGAGTAGTTGTGGGAGTTAACAAGTTCCAGATCGAGGAGGAGCCTCCCAAGGGACTGCTCAAGGTGGACCCAAGGGTGGGCGAGATGCAGAAGGCCAAGCTTGAGGAACTGAGACGTACCAGGGATAACGCAAAGGTCAATGAAGAGCTTGAAAAGCTTAAGAAGGCCGCTGCAGGCGACCAAAACCTGATGCCCTATATACTGGATGCCGTAAGGCAGTACGCTACGCTGGGAGAAATATGCGGTGTGCTAAGGGAAGTATTCGGGGAATACAAGCAATCCGTCGTGTTGTAAAATACTATCCCCATACATTAATTCAAGGAGGTTGAAATAAATGGATAAACCCATAAGAGTATTGGTTGCCAAGCCGGGACTGGACGGCCACGACAGGGGCGCCAAGGTTATCGCAAGGGCCTTCAGGGATGCCGGTATGGAAGTTATATATACGGGACTTAGGCAGACACCGGAACAGATTGTCGAGACTGCCATACAGGAGGACGTCGAGGTGGTTGCGATGAGCATATTATCCGGCGCGCACAACCACCTGTTCCCCATAGTGGTCAACATGCTGAGGGAAAGGGGAGCCGATGACGTACTTGTGGTTGGCGGAGGGGTAATACCCGACGATGACATACCCGGGCTGAAGGAAGCCGGCGTGGCAGAGATATTCACTCCCGGCACGCCTACCACCAAGGCAATTGAGTTCATAAAACAAAACGTAAAGAGACGGTAGTAAGTATTACAGCAAAAACCTTTAGGTGGTGCTACTATGAATTTACAGGAAAGGCTGGCTGCCGGAGACGTCAGGGCGCTGGCAAGGCTTCTTACCTTTGCGGAGAACAACGACCCTGAGGCCGAAGAGGTAATAAAAAACCTTTACGGAAGAACCGGAAGCGCATATGTTATAGGCATTACCGGACCGCCGGGAGCGGGGAAAAGCACCCTTACCGATAAACTGGTCAAGACTTTGAGGGCCCGGGGCAATACGGTGGGAATAATAGCGGTGGACCCCACCAGCCCCTTTACAGGGGGAGCCATTCTCGGAGACAGGATTAGAATGCAGGAATTGTTCACCGATCCGGGAGTTTTCATAAGAAGCATGGGTACCAGGGGCCATTTAGGGGGTCTTTCAAAGGCTACCCAGGCGGCGGTGCGCCTTATGGACATCTTCGGTAAGGACTATATATTCATAGAAACGGTCGGAGTGGGACAATCTGAAGTAGATATAGTCAAGACGGCCGATACGGTGGTAATGGTAATGGTGCCGGGGCTTGGAGACGATATACAGGCCATTAAGGCAGGAATAATGGAAATAGGGGATATTTTTGCAATCAATAAAGCAGACCTGGACGGTGCAGACAGGACAAAAATAGAGATAGAAATGATGCTGGACCTTAATGAAAACAAGGCCTGGCGTCCCCCGGTGTGCAAGGTGGTGGCCGTTGAGAATTCAGGTATGGATATACTGCTGGGTCACATCCAAAAACACAGGATGTACCTGTCCGAATCGGGGGAACTTGTAAAAAGAAGGACAAGAAACATAAGTAACGAGCTTATGGACCTGGTAAGGGACAGGGTGATGGAGTTCATAACGCGGGAGTCCGGCAGGAAGCTACCGGTGGACGACCTGGTGGAGCGGATAGTTGCAAAGGACATGGATATCTATTCCGCGGCAGAATATATTATGGAAGCGATTAACAAGTAAAAAGGAGGGATAAACATGGTAACCAAGGTTGACCATATTGGCATAGCTGTCAGCAATCTCGAGGAAACGCTAAAGGTGTATACGGAAATTTTAGGCCTTGAACTTAGCGGGGTTGAAGTGGTGGAAGACCAAAAGGTGAGAGTTGCTTTTCTTCCCATAGGCGATACCGAGATAGAGCTTTTGGAATCAACCCAGCCGGACGGGCCGATAGCAAAGTTCATAGAAAAGAAGGGGGAAGGGATACAGCATATTGCTTTCAGGGTTGAAGACATACATGCCGCCTTGGAGGATATGCGTCAAAAGGGAGTGAGGTTGATAGACGAACAGCCGAGGTACGGTGCGGGCGGAGCGCAGATCGCATTCTTACATCCCAAAAGCACCCATGGAGTCCTTGTCGAACTGTGCGAAAGGAAGTAAAACTTATATTCACGGAGGTATGATTATGATAGGGAACAAGTTAGCGGACCTTCAGGACAGGAAAGAAAAGATTAAGGAGGGCGGCGGTCAAAAGCGAATTGACAAGCAGCACCAAAGCGGCAAAATGACCGCCCGGGAAAGGATAAGCCTTTTAATGGACGAGGGCAGCTTTGTGGAAATGGACGCCTTTGTGAAACACAGGTGCAGCCAGCTGGGCATGGAAAAAACCGAGGCCCCGGCCGAGGGCGTGATAACCGGCTACGGTACGGTGAACGGCAGGTTGGTATACGTATTTGCCCAGGACTTCACGGTACTCGGCGGGTCCCTTGGCGAAATGCACGCCAAAAAAATCTGCAAGGTGCTTGACATGGCCATGAAGGTAGGCGCACCGGTGGTGGGCATAAACGATTCGGGCGGTGCGAGGATTCAGGAAGGCGTGGACGCGCTGTCCGGCTACGGCCAGATATTCTACAGGAACACCATAGCTTCCGGGGTGATACCGCAAATATCGGTAATAATGGGCCCCTGCGCGGGCGGCGCGGTGTATTCCCCGGCCCTGACCGATTTTGTGTTCATGGTGGACAAAACCAGCCAGATGTTCATAACCGGCCCCCAGGTAATCAAGGCGGTAACCGGCGAGGACGTTTCACATGAGGAACTGGGTGGGGCCAGGACCCATAACAGCATAAGCGGCGTGGCTCATTTCATGAGCCCGGACGAGAAGCAGTGTATAGAGGATATAAAAACCCTTTTAAGTTTTCTGCCGTCCAACAACATGGAGTCGGCGCCGGTGTACGATACTGCCGACGATATAAACCGCATGGAGGAAGCACTGAACGAAATAGTACCGGACAACCCGAACAAGCCCTACGACATGAAGGACATAATACGCCTGATAGCGGACAATGGCGAGTTTTTCGAAGTACAGGCCTACTATGCCACCAACATGATAACCGGCTTTGCACGGTTTGGCGGAAGGAGCGTAGGCATTATCGCGAACCAGCCCAGGGTGCTGGCCGGCTGTCTTGATATAAATGCCTCCGACAAGGCAGGCAGGTTTATCCGCACCTGCGACGCGTTCAACATACCGGTATTAAACATTGTGGACGTACCCGGGTTTTTGCCGGGCACAAACCAGGAATACGGCGGTATAATACGTCACGGTGCGAAAATGCTGTACGCGTATTCCGAAGCCACGGTACCGAAGATAACGTTGATTACCAGGAAAGCGTACGGCGGTGCGTACCTGGCGATGTGCAGCAAGGACCTGGGCGCCGACGTGGTACTGGCATGGCCCAGCGCCGAGATAGCGGTCATGGGCCCGGAAGGCGCGGCGAACATAATATTCAGGAAGGAAATCGAAGCTTCCGACGACCCGGCGGGCACCCGGCAGGCAAAGATAGACGAGTACAAGGACAGCTTTGCCAATCCCTACGTGGCGGCAAACCGGGGATACGTGGACGACGTAATAGTACCCTCCACCACACGGCAGAGGATAATTTCGGCACTGGATATGCTTCAGGGCAAAAGGGAAACAAGGCCCGCGAAAAAACACGGCAATCTACCGGTATAAAAAGAGGTGATATAATTGTTTGGCGAAACCGTAAGTCTTGCGGAAAGTCTTCAGGTAACGGTGCTGGGCATGGGAGTTGTGTTCATTGTACTGGTATTACTCATGTGTATTATAAAAATAATGGAAAAGGTGATGTATAGGGTTGAGCAGAAAGACGCCGCCCCGATAAAGGGCGCCGCACCGGAACAGCCGGCCGCGGCACCCAAACCTGCCGCGGCGCTGGCTGCAGTATCAACCGATACCGAGCCCGACGTGGAGCTTGTGGCGGTAATAGCGGCTGCTGCGGCAGCCGGTATGGGCGTATCTCCCTCCGATCTGGTGATACGCAGGATAGTACGCCTGCCTGAGACCGCACCCATTTGGGGCTTAAGCGGCAGGTCTGAATTGATGGCATCAAGGAGTATGAAACATTAATCAAAAGGAGGAACTTATGAATGAAAAAGTTTAATATAACTGTAAACGGCAAGACCTATCAGGTGGAAGTGGAAGAAGTAAGGGACGGCGCGGCGGTCCAGGCGCCAAGACCGGCAGCACCGGTAGCAGCACCGGCACCGGCTCCTGCCCCGGCCCCGGCC
>DASRVG010000110.1:0-13181 GCA_035655175.1 Clostridia bacterium
ATGGTGCCGTGCTTAAGTTCCCCGGCCGCATAGGCCTCGGAAAATATATAGGATATTTCCTTAAGCTTTAACGACCCTTCCATGGCCACGGCATGGTCCAGCGACCGGCCTATGAAAAACACCTTGTCAACGTCCTTGTATTCCTCCGAAAGGGCCTTTATCTCCTCCGCCTTTTCCAGCACCTGCTGCGCCTGTTCCGGGAGCCTGTATACGGCCTCCCTCATACTGCTGTAAAGCTCCTCGTCTATTTCACCCTTTATGCTGGCAAGTTTCAGGGCTATAAGCGACATGGCCAGAAGCTGCGTCGTATAGGCCTTCGTGGAGGCTACTGCAATCTCCGGCCCCGCCCAGGTATACAATAGGTCGTCGGCTTCCCTGGACACGGTACTTCCTACCACGTTGGTAACGGCAATAACCCTGGCCCCTTTCCGCTTGGCTTCCCTCATGGCCGCGAGGGTGTCGGCGGTTTCTCCCGACTGGCTTATAACCATTACAAGGCTGTTTTTATCAAGTATCGGGTCCCTGTAGCGGAACTCGGAGGCGATGTCCGTCTCGACGGGAATCCTCGCCAGCCTTTCTATAAGGTGTTTTCCCACAACCCCCGCATGGTACGCGGTGCCGCAGGCCACGATGTTTATTTTGTCCACCCTGTCAAGGTCCTCTTTGTTAATCCTTATCATGTCCAGTATTATGTCGTCGTTCTCGGATATAAGCCGGGACTTGAGGGTTTGTCTAAGGGCGGTGGGCTGCTCGAACATTTCCTTCAGCATGAAATGAGGGTAGCCTCCCTTTTCGGCAGCGGCCACGTCCCAGGTAACTTCAAACACTTCCTTCTGTACCGGCGCACCATTTTGGTCCAGTATTTTCACGCCCTCTTTGCTCAAAACCGCTATTTCCATATCGTTCAGCAGGTAAACCCGCTTGGTATGGTTAAGTATGGCGGGGATGTCCGACGCTATGAAGTTTTCGCCGCTTCCGATGCCTACTATAAGCGGGCTGTCCTTTCTTACCGCCACCAGTTTATCCGGCTCGTTAGAGCTTATTATCCCCAGCGCGAAGGACCCCTTCAACCTTTTCATACATTCAATAACCGCCTTCACAAGGTCCCCTTCATAGAAATGGTCTATGAGGTGGGCCACCACCTCGGTATCGGTATCCGACCGGAATTCGTACCCTTCATAGCACAACCATTCCCTAAGGGGCATAAAGTTTTCTATTATGCCATTGTGTACAATGGCTATATCCCCGCCGGAACTTGTCTGGGGATGGGAATTCACATCCGACGGTTCGCCGTGGGTGGCCCACCGGGTATGCCCGATCCCTAAGTTTCCCAGGATGGGGTTTTCCCTAAGCCGGCTCTCCAGCACATCCAGCCTGCCCTTGTACTTTTTCACCTGGACCCTGCCTTCGTTATAAACGGCTACCCCGGCCGAATCGTATCCCCTGTATTCAAGCCTTCTTAAGCCTTCAATCAGGATGGGTGTTGCGTCTTTGCTGCCTATATATCCAACTATACCGCACATAGTCTTGTATTCTCCTTTAGGGATTTTTCGTTGCTGCCCGGTCTACTTTGTCCCGCCGGTCACCCGGCGGATTTGTAAGGCCTTTACGGTAGCAGCATACCGCGGGGCCATCCGCCGAAAACTTCGATAAGCCCCGACCCTCGTCAACTCCGCTATCAAATGCCCGCAGCGCGCTGCACGCAATGCGCGGTTGACAGGCGCTTCAGCACGCCCGCATTTTGGCGCACAGTTCGCGCAAGCGTTCATTGATTAAGGAGTTCTGGCGCTTAATATTTCAAGGTCCGCTATCATCTCCTCCTTTCTCAATTGCATTCTTTACCGCACCACCCCCTTTACATAATTGACAAATGGGACAAAGAACGTCCCTTACCCCATCCCTCGTCCCATACAGTGTCCAACTTTGTTATTCAATATTCGGCTTTATTATAAATTCAATAAAATGTAATCAAAAGAACCGTCCCTGTGATTATGTGATTAATCGGTGACGCTTTTTACCAGGCTTCGCGGCTTGTCGACATCGTGCCCCCGGGCTGCCGCCATGTAATAGGCAAACAACTGCAGGGGTATTACCGCCGGTGCTGAAGTGAATTCATCCGGAACATCCGGAATATATATTACCCTGTCGGCTGCTTCGCCGACTTCCCGGCTGTCCTCCTTGGCCAGGGCTACCACGTAGGCTCCCCTGTCCTTTATCTCCCGCAAATTAGCCAGGGACTTTTCAAGGAGTACATCCTGGGTCGCAAGAAAGAATACAAAAAGGCCCTCTTCCACCAGCGCGATAGGCCCGTGCCTGAATTCGCCCGCCGGGTAAGCAGCTGAGTGTATATAGCACGTCTCTTTTAGCTTCAAGGACCCCTCCAGGGCCAATGCATAATCAAGGCCCCTGCCCAGGTATACAATCTTTTCTATATCCTTATGCCGCCCGGCCAGCTCTTTCATTTCCCCCGAACAGTCCAGCATTTTTCGCGCCTTTTCCGGCAGGCTGCTCAATGCCTCCAGCCTTTGCCGGTATGTTTCCCGGTCCATCCCGCCCTTTAGTTGGGCCAGTTTCAACGCAAGCAAGTAAAGGGCGATCAGCTGCGACGTGTAGGCCTTGGTGGAGGCTATCGAAATCTCCGGACCTGCACAGGTATAAAGGGAATGGTCTGCCTCCCTGGGAATGGTGCTTCCCTCCACGTTTGATATGACAATGACACGGGCACCTTTTTGCTTTGCCTTCCTCATTGCGTCCAGGGTATCGGCGGTTTCCCCCGACTGGCTTATTGCTATTACCAGGCTGTTTTTATCCACCGCCGGGTCCCGGTACCGGAACTCGGAGGCTATTTCCACCTCCACCGGTATCCCGGCGAATTTTTCAATAAGGTGCTTGCCGGCAAGCCCCGCGTGATAGGACGTGCCGCATGCAACCACAACCATCCTGTGCACCCCGTCAAGGTCGCTTTGGGTTAGCTTTATATCGCCAAGATTTATGTCTTCGCTTCCCGGTATTAACCTGTCCTTCAGGGTGTTTTCTATAACTTCCGGCTGTTCGTATATCTCCTTTAGCATATAATGGGGATAACCCTTTTTATCCGTTTTATTCATAGCAGTGTTTTCTCCTTTTAGGCTTTATTGTTGACTGCCCGGCCCCCTTTGTCCCGCCGGTCGCCCGATGGATTTGTAGAGCCTTTACGGTAGCAGCATACCGCGGGGCCATCCGCCGAAGGCCTCGATAAGCCCCGGACCTCGTCAACTCCCCCATAAAAAGGAGTTCTGGCGCTTAATGTCCTTACGATAATCTTCATCCATCACCTCCTTTGCGTAACGTACAAATGGGACAAAGAACCGTCCCCTGTCTCTATCCCCTTCCCCAATAAACGGCTTTCAATGAGCTTTGCAAGGTTTTCCGCGTACCTTTTAAGCTGGCCGGTATCCTGACCCTCCAGCATAATCCTTACCAGCGGCTCGGTTCCTGAGGGCCTTATGAGCACCCTGCCGCTGCCCTTCAGATGGTTTTGTATCCTTTCAATCTCGGCGCAAATAACCGGGTCCCGGCGGTAGGCTTCTTTATCCGAATTCTTCACCCTTGCATTGACCAGGACCTGGGGATATTTTTGCATGGTGCTGCAAAGTTCCGAAAGGCTTTTGCCGAAATACTTAATGGTCTCCAGGAGCTGGAGCGCCGTCAACAGGCCGTCCCCGGTGGTATTGAGGTCCAGGAATATTATATGACCCGACTGCTCGCCGCCAAGGCTGTATCCTTTCTCCATCATCCTCTGCAGCACGTACTTGTCCCCGACCTTGGTTTCCTCCACCCTGCAGCCGATTTTCTCCAATGCCCGGTGCAGTCCCAGATTGGACATCACCGTGGCAGCCACGGTGTCCCTTGAAAGTTTCCCCTGGGCCTTAAGCCGGCGGGCGCAGACTGCCATTATATAGTCGCCGTCTATTATTTCGCCCCTGTGGTCCACTGCGATTAACCGGTCGGCATCGCCGTCAAAGGCAAGCCCCAGGTCCAAGCCCTTTTCCTTCACAAAGGAAGCCAATCCTTCCGGGTGGGTGGACCCGCACTCCACGTTTATGTTTAACCCGTCGGGGCAGTCGTTAATTACGCTTACCTCGGCTCCCAATTCCTCCAATACCAAGGGAGCCGCCTTAAAAGCCGCCCCGTTGGCACAGTCAACAGCCACCTTCATGCCTTCAAAATTTCCCGATACCGTGCCCTTGAGAAAATCCGCGTAGTACCTTACTCCCTTTGTTTCGTTTATTTTCCTGCCTAAGTTCCCACCGGTGCACGATACCCCATCGGCACCCTCCAGCACAATTTTTTCTACGGCCTCTTCCAAATGGTCATCCAGCTTGTAGCCGCGGCGGTCGAAAAATTTTATTCCGTTGTACTGGGCAGGATTATGGGAAGCAGATATCACAATACCTCCGTCGGCGCCAAGGTGTCTTATCAGGTAGGCCACCGCCGGCGTTGGAACCACGCCCACCAGCACCGCGTCGCTGCCCGCCGAACACAGCCCGGCAACCATTGCGCTTTCAAGCATATCCGAAGAAAGGCGCGTATCCGTTCCCAGCACAAACTTCGGCCTTTTTATCCCGCTGCCCAAGACTGCGGCTCCCGCCCGGGCAAGCCTGAATGCAAGGTCGCAGGTCAGTTCCTCGTTTGCTATTCCCCTGACACCGTCGGTTCCAAATAATTTCCCCATATAATTCCCCCTGTCCTTATAGTATGCCAGCCTGATACGGTTAAATATTATCATACAGCATATAGCTTTTCAATTGGTTGGAAATCCCATAGCCATTAAAAACTGCCCTCCTTATTATATTATGTGACCCCAACCCAACCTGCAACCCCTGTGCTTTATGGAGCCCCTTTGCAAGGCGCCGCCGGCGAATTTTTGTCGCGGCACCGTGGAATCAAAACCCCGCCCCGTTCATATAATGGTATTAGCGCTTATTTTTTAAAGGAGAATGTGACATGTTTTTGAAAAGGGAAGGGTTTAACCAGGCGAGGTTCCGCAGGGATATTGTGGGTATAGACAAAAAGGTTCCCCTTGCCGGGGGAGGATATAAGACTTACGTGAACCTGGACAATGCCGCCAGCACCCCGGTACTGCGCCCGGTGCTGGACAAGGTAATTGAGTTCATGGACTGGTACTCCAGCGTACACAGGGGCGCCGGTTTCAAGTCCCAAGTCTCCACCCGTGTATATGACGAGGCCCACGAAGTGGTAGGCAGCTTTGTAAAAGCGGACCTTTCCAGCAACTGCGTAATTTTCGTGAAAAACGCCACCGAAGCGGTAAACAAGGTCGCCTACCGGCTGGGACTCGCCAAAGGGGATATGGTGCTCACAACCATGATGGAACACCATTCCAACGACCTTCCCTGGAGGTCCAAGGCGGCAACGGTGTATGCCGGCGTTGACCGGCGGGGCGCCCTTGACCTGGATGACCTGGAAACCAAGCTGCGGCAGTACGGGAGCAGGATAAAACTTGTAAGCGTCTCGGGGGCTTCCAATGTAACCGGTTTCAAGAACGATGTGGGGAGTATCGCCGCCATTGCCCACCGTGCAGGGGTGCCCATCCTGGTGGACGGTGCCCAGCTTGTGCCCCATTCACCGGTGGATGTAAAACCCGACGACCATCCGGAACATATTGATTACCTTGTCTTTTCCGCCCACAAAATGTACGCCCCCTTTGGAACCGGGGCGCTTATAGGCCCAAAAAGGACCTTTTTAACGGGCGCTCCCGAGTATGCCGGCGGCGGAACCGTTAATATAGTGACCCCCGAAACGGTGGAATGGGCAGGGCTGCCCGACAGGGAAGAAGCCGGCTCCCCCAACGTTGTGGGGGCGGTGGCACTGGCAGCCGCCGTTCAATACTTGCAAAGGCAGGGCATGCGTAACATTGAAAACCACGAAAGGGCCGTTACTTCCTATGCCCTGAAAAGGCTGGGGGAAGTCAAGGGGCTCAAAGTATACGGCGAGGCCGACCCCAACCGGACCGGGAACAGGGTTGGGGTTATTACCTTCAACCTGGACGGTGTGCCCCACGGCCTGGTGGCGGCCGCGCTGGCCTGGGAGGGGGGTATTGCCGTCAGAAACGGATGCTTTTGCGCCCAGCCCTATATGATGCAGTTATTGGGACTTAATCCTCAGCAGCTGTCCCGGCTTATACACAAGAAAAGGACCGGGAACCTAAGCGGTATTCCCGGCATGGTAAGGGCAAGCCTTGCAGCCTACAATAATAAAAAGGATATAGACCGACTTATAGAGTGCCTTGAAAAGATAAAGGCGATGGCCCGGTCGGGGGAACTGGCAAAAAGGTATGTCTTTTCCCGGGAAACGGGGACCTATTACCCCAGGGACGTTAATGTAAACCCGGAAGAGGTATTTAAACTGGAGTAAAAAGGCAGCCCGCCTCCAAAGGTGGGCTGCCCCCGGTTCTCCGGTAAAACTATCGAGCCTGTTCCCTATCAGCCGCAGCTTTCTGCCTTGACCAGCTCGGCGCCCCTGTTCAGGGCATCCTCGTTTATTGGTATCAAATGGGCTTTCCTCTCCCCGAACACCTTTTTGAGGGCCTCCAGTACGCTTTCCATTTTAATGGCCCCGGTGGCTTCCAGATATGCCCCCAGCATGACCATGTTGGCTATCCTGCTGTTGCCCAGCTCATTGGCTATTTCGTTGGCGGGTATCTGGTAAGCCCTTACGTCATCCCTCTTGGCTCCTCTGTCGATGAGGGAGCTGTTTATAAGCAGCAGTCCGTCCTTTACCAGGGCGGGTTCAAATTTGTCCAGCGACGGCCTGTTCATCGCTATAACGGCGGTGGCATCCGTTACGATAGGGGACGCCACGGGATTGTCGGATATGATAACATTGCAGTTGGCGGTACCTCCTCGCATCTCCGGCCCGTAGGACGGCAGCCAGGACACGTTCTTGCCTTCAATCATCCCCGCGTAGGTGAGAAGCTGACCCATGGACATCACGCCCTGGCCTCCGAACCCGGCCATTATTACACGCTCGTTTATCATATCCTATTTCACCTCCTCGGGTGCTTTGTAGACTCCCAGCGGGTAATAGGGTATCATGTTTTCCTCCAGCCACCTGAGCGCCTCAACGGGGGAAAGTCCCCAGTTGGTCGGGCAGGTGGACAGCACTTCTATCATGCTGAAACCTTTACCCTGTATCTGTGCTTCGAAGGCCTTCCTGATGGCCTTTTTGGCCTTCCTTATATGAGCCGGGGTGGTCACCGTGACCCTTTCTATATAAGCAGGTCCCTCCAGCGTTGCCAGCATCTCGCTCATCCTTATGGGCGAGCCGGCATGGTTCTTGTCCCTTCCAAAGGGCGATGTGGTAGCCTTCTGGCCCACCAGTGTAGTGGGTGCCATCTGCCCGCCGGTCATACCGTATATTGCGTTGTTGACAAATATGGTGGTGATTTTTTCTCCCCTCATGGCTGCGTGTACTATCTCGGCGGTACCTATGGAGGCAAGGTCACCGTCTCCCTGGTAGGTGAATACCACTTTGTCCGGGTGTACCCTCTTTATGCCGGTAGCGACCGCGGGCGCCCTGCCGTGGGCGGCCTCCTGCATGTCGCAGTTGAAGTAGTCATAGGCAAAAACCGAGCATCCAACCGGCGCAACGCCTATGGCCTTTTCGAGAACGTCCAGTTCCTCAAGGACCTCGGCAACCAGTCGGTGAATTATACCATGGGTGCAGCCCGGACAGTAATGGAAGGGCCTGTTCTGTAGCCCCTTGGTTCTTTGGAATACCATCTCAGCCATTATTTAGCACCCCCTAATATTTTCTTTATCTCGGCCACAATGTCGTCGGGCACCGGTACCATTCCTCCGGTCCTGCCATAGAAATAAACCGGTTTTTTGCCGTTAACGCCCAGTTTCACGTCTTCCACCATCTGGCCCATACTCATCTCCACCGAAAGGAATGCGTTGGTCCTGTCGGCATACTCCTCGAACACCTCATAGGGGAAGGGCCAGAGGGATATGGGCCTAATGAGACCGACATTTATGCCCTCGTCCTTGCACTTGTCTATTACGGTTTTTACGATCCTGGAAGTGGTTCCATAGGCAGCGAGTATAATGTCCGGATTGTCGCAGTTATATATTTCATACTTCTTCTCGTTCTTTTCCATTTCATCGAACTTGGCCTTAAGCTTTAAATTGTGCTTTTCGCATTCAGCGGGGTCAATGAACAATGAATTGATAACGTTAGTATGTCCTCTCCCTCCGGTGCCGGTGGTGGCCCAGTCCTTCGGGGGCAGGTTTCGTTTTTTGGGCTCCCTTAATTCCACCGGTTCCATCATCTGGCCCAGCATGCCGTCCCCTATAATCATTACGGGGTTCCTGTACTGGTCGGCTATGTCAAAGCCTTCCATCAAAAGGTCGGTCAGTTCCTGTACCGACGCCGGGGCCAGCACCACCATCTTGTAATCACCGTGGCCGCCGCCCTTGGTGGCCTGGAGATAGTCCGACTGAGCCGGCTGTATTCCGCCCAGGCCTGGGCCGCCTCTTATAATATTCACTATTACACAGGGCAGTTCCGACCCTGCTATATAGGAGATCCCTTCCTGTTTAAGGCTTATGCCGGGGCTGGAGGACGAGGTCATCACCCTTGCTCCCGCTCCTGCAGCACCGTATACCATGTTTATGGCGGCGACTTCACTCTCGGCCTGCAGGAAAGTTGCCCCCGCCTTCGGCATTTCCCGGGCCATGTATTCGGGTAGTTCGCTTTGAGGCGTGATTGGGTAACCGAAGAAAAACTTGCAGCCGGCCTTAATTGCAGCGGCGCCGATCGCTTCATTCCCCTTCATTAAAACCTTTGCCATAGAATTTCCCTCCTCTAATTTAAATTGTTCTACCTGGAAAAAACTAACCGTTATCCCTTATCCTTTCAACCTGGATAACAGTGTCAGGACAGGTGATAGCACAGTTCCCGCAGGCTATGCATTTTTCCATCTCGTAAACGGTGGCGGGGTGATACCCTTTTTCGTTTATCCTGTCCTTTGCCATTTTGACTATGTTCACCGGGCAAACCGTTGTGCAAAGCTCGCATCCTTTGCAGAGATGCTCCTTGAATGTAACTTTCCCTCTTACCTTTGCCATGAACAACCCTCCTTTTTTCGCTAAAATTACAACCACTCGGGTCGCATATACATTTTGATGGGAAAAACTTCACCTGTCAAACCCGCCGGGATTTGCCCGGCTATCCTTTCAATGGCGCATATATATTTCACCGGCAGGTCTTTTTGCCGTGAAACCTCTTCCACCACCCGCTGCCCCCTAAGCACGTCTTCCACGGTGGTCTCCCGCAGCATGTGGGTGTTGTTAACAAGGCCGGTAGCGCGAATCCTGGCCGCCCTTTCTATATCCTCGATATATTCAATAACCGCTTCGGGACTTGCGGTGTTGGGCCGGTTGGCGTTTACCACTATGAACATGTCATAGTCGGCATCCTTAAGGTGGGGATAATACCGTCCCAGGGCCCGGGCCCCCGCCGCATCGCCTCCGACGTCCAGCACCACCTGGTAGCTTTCATCCTGCAAAAGGGTGTTAATATCGGCAGGCAGTGCCGGTACATCGGCATTTATAAACTTGCCCTCCGGCGCCACCACCCGTATCCCGAGCCTCTCCATGCGGCCCTTTTCCTCCCGGGAGCGAAAATAGGGGTTCACAATGTCCAGGTCCGCAATGGCGGCCTTTTTACCGGACTTTGCCAAGTTAATTACATAGTTTACCGCGAACTCTGTCTTGCCGCTGCCATAATGGCCGGTTACAATCCTTATTCTTTTGTCTTCCAGCATGGGCTACCAGTCCTTTATTGGTATACTTTTACCTTTTCTTCGCCTCTTAACACCCTGAGGCCTCCCTCGGCAAGAGCTGTCATCTCGTCCTCACCCGGGTAAACAAGCACCGGTGCTATGAATTCCACCCTTTCTATTATCCATCCGGTCAGCATCTTGCTGTGGGCTATGCCCCCGGTGAGTACTATGGCATCCACCTTGCCTTCCAATACGGCCGCACAACTCCCTATCTCCTTGGCAATCTGGTATGCCATTGCGCGGTAGATAAGCTCCGCATGCTTGTCGCCGTCTTCGATCATCCTTTCCACTTCCCTGGCGTCGTTGGTTTTCAGGTGTGCAACCAGGCCGCCTTTTCCGGCAATCTTTTTCTTCATCTCGTCCAGCGTGTACCGGCCTGAATAGCACAGTTTAATAAGCCCTTCCGCAGGCAGAGTCCCCGCCCTCTCGGGTGAAAAGGGCCCTTCGCCGTTCAAAGCGTTGTTGACGTCCACAACCCTGCCCTTTTTATGGGCTCCTACCGAAATGCCGCCGCCTGTATGGGTTACAACCAGGTTAAGCTCTTCATAGGGTTTGCCCAGGTCCCTGGCAGCCCTTCTTGCCACGGCCTTCTGGTTCAGGGCATGGAAAATGGATATCCTTTCTATTTCCGGCATCCCGGAAATCCTTGCCACGCCCTCTAACTCGTCCACCACCACCGGGTCCACTATATAGGCCGGGATGTTTAGCTGAGATGCAATCTCCCTTGCCAGCACTCCCCCCAGGCTTGACGCGTGCTGGCCGAAAAGGCCCAGCCTCAAATCCTCAATCATCTTGTCGTTTACCTCGTAGGTACCGCTGGGAATGGGATGCAAAAGCCCTCCCCTGCCCACCACGGCGCTCAGTTTTGTAAGGTTAATATCCTTCTTGTTTAAGGTTTCCAGTATGATTTCCTTCCTGAACTGATACTGGCTGAATATGGTGGGGTACGGAGCCAGTTCCTCCGAACTGTGCCTTATTACCTCCTCAAAAACCGGCTTTTCATTGTCAAATATGGCAATCTTGGTTGAAGTGGAACCTGGATTTATCACAAGCAGTCTAAATACCTCGTTCATATTCTCACCTCGCTTTATTTGTTTGCCATAAGCACCGCAAGGGCAATGGAGTTGAGCTTCGCTTCCTCGTTGTCCGCCCTTGAGGTAAGAACTATGGGCACCTTGGCGCCTACTATCACGCCGGCATTTTTCGCCCTGGCAAAATACACAAAGGACTTGTACAGTATATTGCCCGCTTCAATGTCGGGAACAATTAGTACATCGGCCCTTCCCGCAACGGGGTGGTCTATTCCCTTAAGCTTTGCGGCCTCCACCGACACCGCATTGTCCAGCGCAAAGGGTCCCCCTACCATGCAGTCCTTTATCCTGCCTTCCTGGTTCATTTTTACTAATTCCTGCGCATCCAGCGTGGCCGGCATCTTGGGATTTACCTTTTCAACGGCGCACACTATTGCAACCTTGGGACTTATAATATCCAGCGCCCTGGCCGCCTTTACCGCGTTCTCCAGTATCTGGACTTTTTGTCCAAGGTCCGGGGCAATAATCATTGCCGCGTCACTGAACACCAAAAGCCTGTCATATCCATTAACCTCCGCCACTCCCACGTGGCTCAGTACATTCTTGCCTCTCAGGGACTCATCGGCCAGCACCGCTTTTAGTATAATGGATGTATCCACCAGGCCCTTCATTACAATGTCAGCCCTGCCCGAGCTCACCAGTTCCACAGCCCTTTGGCAGGCCTTCGCCTTATCCGGTTCATCCATTATTTCGAACCCTTCAATATCAATGCCCTGCTGTGCGGCTATGCTTATTATTTCTTCCTTGTTCCCCACCAGGATTGAGTTGGCTATTCCTTCCCGGTGCGCCCGGCTTACTGCAGCCAGTACATCGGCATCCTGGGCCACTGCAACGGCAATGGTTTTGGGACCCCTTTCCCTCGCGCTCTTAATAACCTCCGCAAAACTTTTAATCAACCCGTTTCACCTCTTTTTCATATATCTTGGCTTTCTCCTCGCCGCTAAGAACCCTGTAAGCGCCTTCGGCAAGGGCACGCATTTCGTCCTCCCCGGCATGGACCTTAACCGGGGCTATAAAACCTATCATGCCTGTAATCATCGAGACCAATCTTTCGGAATGGGCGAGGCCGCCGGTCAGCACTATGTAGTCCACTTTCCCCTTAAGCACGGTGGCCATGGCTCCTATCTCCTTCGCTACCTGGTATGCCATTGCCCTGAACACAAGGGCCGCCTTTTGATCGCCCTGCTCTATCATTTTTTCTACTTCCCTTGCATCGTTGGTGCCAAGGTAGCCTACAAGGCCCGCCTTTCCTATAACTTTTTTCTTAAGTTCCATATGACTATACTTGCCTGAGTACGCGATTTTTACAAGGGCTTCCGTGGGTACGCCCCCTGCCCTTTCGGGCGAAAAGGGTCCCTGGTCGTTTGCGCCGTTTACATCAATCATCCTTCCGTCCTTAACCGGAGCTATGGATATACCGCCGCCCAGGTGGACCATAATTAGCCTAAGGTCGGTGAGGGGTCTACCCTCTTCCTTGGCTACCCTGTGTGCCACCGCCTTTATGTTTAACGCGTGGCTGTGGGTCTTCCTTGGCAGTTCCGGAAGCCCGGATATCCTTGCTATATCATCAAATTCGTCCACCGCCACCGGGTCCACAATATATGCCTGTACCCCCGCACGGTCGGCAATGCCCTTTGCCAGCAGCGCTCCAAGGTTTGAAGCATGCTCTCCCCTGGCCGCTTTCTTAAGGTCTTCTATCATCGTGGGGGTAACCTTGTAAGTCCCGCCGGGTATCGGGGCCAGCAAGCCTCCCCTTCCTACAACGGCGTCAAGGGAATCAAGGTCAGTGCCGGTTTCCCTAAGCCAGTCTAAGATGATATCCAGCCTGTACTGGTACTGGTCCACCACTTGGTCAAACTTTTCCAATTCCTCCGCCGAGTGGGAAAGATTCTTTTGGTGCACATTCTGCTTGTCCATAAAGAGTGCCACCTTTGTGGACGTGGAACCAGGGTTTATTGTAAGAATGTATTTTCCCGTTTTCATCCTTTCCCTCCTTTATGATTTCTCAGACTATTAAACACGCAAAATCCGTGCCAATTAATCCGGGTTTTTCCACTGGAATAATATTCGCATTTATCGACAGGTTTAACCGCCAATGGGCCTCCAAATCGAGTAGGAGGGGATGATTAACCCCCGTCCTCTCACACCACCGTACGTGCCGTCCGGCATACGGCGGTTCGAAAAGATATTAATGGACTAATGAATATCTTTCGGATACTGACTTTAGACCCAAACTTTTTAGGTAT
>DASRVG010000111.1:0-2212 GCA_035655175.1 Clostridia bacterium
CCTGCCATGGCATAACATCCATAACCATTACCCCCTAAACTTAATAACGCTTATACCGGCATTTCCTGCAGGTGGCCCTTTTCGGTATCCGACAGCACCTTTTCAATGTCAAGGATTATTATAAGCCTGTCCTGCAGTTTCACCACACCCTTTATGTACTGCCTGTCCATGCCTTTGGCTACCGTCTCAGGCGTCTCCTCAATGCAGCCCTCATCAAGCCTTAACACCTCTTCTACCCGGTCCACCATGAACCCCACCTGGCGGCCCTCCGGTCCCCCAATACCGGCAATAATCACCCTTGTGGCATCCCCGGCTTCTTTTCCCCCCAGCTTAAACCTCCTGTTTAAATCCAAAATGGGCACAACACAGTCCCTGTAGTTGATAATTCCGTCAAGAAAATCCGGGCAGTCGGGTAGTTTTACAGTCTTACGGTATCTTATGATTTCCTTTACCGCAAGTATGTCAATCCCGTATTCTTCCTCGCCCAGCCTGAAAACAACCAATTGATTCTCGGGCATACCAAGCGCCCCTCCTTTCAAACATATAAGCTCATGTTTTAATCTCCCTTTCAATGTGTATCCCGGTATACCAACCTCTGTTCATCAACAACCAGCCTGCCGTTCTTGATAACCTTGTCCACGTGGTTTATACCGAAATGGTAGGGAAGGTATTCAATGTTGGGAATGTCAAGAACCACTATATCGGCTTTCTTGCCCACTTCCAGGCTTCCGATTTCCTTCCCCCGGTCTATGGCATGGGCGCTGTTTATGGTGGCTGCGCACACGACTTCCTCCGGCGTCATTTTCATTTTAAGGCACGCCAGGCTGAGTATCAGCTGGATGTTCTCGGTAGGGCAGCTTCCCGGGTTGTAATCGGTGGCCAAGGCCACTGCAAGGCCGGCGTCTATGATATCCCTTGCCCTTGCGTATTTTCCCACGTTCAAATTAAAGGATGTACCCGGCAGCAGTACGGCTATTACGCCGCCCTCTTTCATCTTCTTAAGGCCCCTGCCCGACATTGCAAGGAGATGGTCTGCCGACACCGCCCTCAGTTCGCCGGCCAGTTCGGCGCCCCCCGTGGATTCTATTTCATCCGCATGTATCTTCAGCTTGTAACCCATTTCCCGCGCCCTGGTGAGGATTTTTCTGCTTTCTTCCACCGAAAATACGCCCTTTTCGCAAAACACGTCACAAAACTCTGCAAGGCCCAGCCGCTTGGCCAAGGGCATTACTTCCTGTATTAAAAAATCTATATATTCTTCCTTTCTGTCCCGGTATTCCTCGGGCACCGCATGGGCACCCAAAAAAGTGGATACTATCTCAACCGGGTGCTGCCGGTTCAGGGTTTCGGCCACCCTAAGACATTTCAGCTCGTCCTCCATGTTCAGGCCGTACCCGCTCTTTGCCTCTATGGTTGTAGTCCCGTGAAGGAGCATAATATCAAGGCTTTTCCTGGCTTTTTGCAAAAGCTCTTCCTCGGATGCCGCCCTTGTTGCCCTGACCGTGCTGAGAATCCCCCCGCCCCTTTTCAATATTTCCAGGTAGGGCACTCCCTCCAGTTTAAGAGCAAGTTCCATTTCCCTGGACCCGCCATGGACTAGATGGGTGTGGGGGTCAACAAAACCCGGAAGCACCGTTTTCCCCGAGGCGTCAATAACCAGGGTATCTTCGTCCACTTCAATCTCCCCGGGTATATCTCCCTTGCCAATTCCCACAATCCTGCCCGCCGCAACTGCAACCCAGCCGTCCTCCATTATTATGTCATAGGACATCTCCTTTCCCCTCCGCGGCCTGTCACACCCCGCACAGGTTGCCATCTGTGATGCGTTCCTAATCAGGATATCAGTCTTCATTGTTTCCCCTCCCCCTAATCAACAGACCCGTAGCCGGCAGCCCGCAGGCTTTACCCTCCCTCTGGCGCCCGCTACCTGTGACCCGTAAGCATCATCCCAGTACCTACCAATTGCCGACTATGAAACAACAATTTATTATTTCGCCTTATTTTGTCATTCTCCTTCTTTTATCCGGCACCGGGTTTGCATACCGGCCGATTCAACCAAGCTTATAAACAGCAAGGGGCAGGTAAATCCTTCTGCCTTTCTCCTGCCTGCTTTCCATAAGGCTAATCGACGTCACCTTTATAACCTTTGGTTTCATCTTCTCCATGCCCTCCGGCATCCCCGAAAGCACCACGTCCCTGGCAAGGGTAATAT
>DASRVG010000112.1:0-7065 GCA_035655175.1 Clostridia bacterium
AATAAGTACCGGCCCGGAGCGTCAGGCGCAAAAATATACCGCCGCTATATTTGTCACAAAAACAAGAAAACTGAAGAAAATTGGTTGCCAGATAAAAAAGGGAATATGAGGAATATATAGAATATCAAGAATAAGGAAAATATACGGTCCTGTATTTCAGGGCAAAGAAGGAGGTTTAAAAATGCGCTATTTTAATAAACGGACAAGTCTAGTCTTAACCTTATTTTTGCTGATATCCCTATTGCTCCCCGCTTCCCTAGCATTTGCCGAAAATGCGGAAGCTACGAAGATAGTCATACTGCATACGAATGACACCCATGCCAGGGTTATGGAAAGCAGCAGCGATGGGATGGGATTTGCAAAGCTGGCGGCAAGGGTGAAGGCAATCAAAGAAGAAAACTCAAACGTAATTTTGCTGGATGCCGGGGACGCGCTTCACGGGCTGCCCTTTGCAACCATTTCGAAAGGTGAGAGTATAGTCAAGATAATGAATGGCATAGGATACGATGCGATGGTGCCGGGCAACCACGACTTCAACTACGGCTATGAAAGGCTTCTGGAGCTAAAAGAGAGCATGGATTTCCCGTTGATTTGCGCCAATGTGTACAAGGACGGAGAGCCGCTTTTCACGCCATACGTGATTGAAGAAGTGGACGGAATAAAAATAGGCATCTTTGGGCTTGCCACTCCGGAGACAGCTTATAAGACAAATCCCAAAAATGTTGAGGGACTGGAATTCAAGGACCCGATGGAAGTATCCGAAAGCATAGTAAACGAATTGAAGGAAGGAAATGCGGATTTAATAATAGCGCTGGTTCATCTCGGCCTTGATGAAGCCAGTGAAGACACCAGCAGAAAGATCGCGGAAAATGTGGAGGGTATAGACCTAATAGTTGACGGCCACAGCCATTCGGTGCTGGAGGGCGGCCTGCAGGTCGGGGGCTCGCTTATCGTCCAGACCGGGGAGCATACAAAAAACCTGGGTATTGTCGAAGTTGAGCTAAAAGAGGGCGAAGTATCATCTATAAATGCCGGGTTGTTTACCAAAGACCAGGCGGCGGACCTGCAGGAAGATGAAGAGATAAAGGCACTAATTGCGGAAATTGAACAGGCAAACCAGGACCTGACTTCCGGCATAGTAGGAGAAACGGCCGTAAAACTTGACGGAGAGAGGGAAAATGTAAGGACAGGAGAGACCAACCTTGGCAATCTCATTGCCGACGCGATGCTAAAAGCAACCGGGGCTGACGCAGCGCTTACCAACGGAGGCGGGATCAGGGCTTCCATTGAAGCGGGTAAAATCACAAAGGGAGATATAATAAAGGTTTTGCCCTTCGGTAACTTCGTGGTGGTCATAGAGGTTAAGGGGAAAGACCTGGTGGCGGCCCTGGAGCACGGCACCTCCGCTTACCCGGAGCAGATGGGAGCATTTCCGCAGGTGGCAGGTATTACATATGCCATAGACCTCTCAAGGGAAGCGGGTTCAAGGGTTACGGATGTTATAGTGGGCGGTGAGCCGGTAGAGGCGGAGAAAATGTATAAACTGGCCACCAACGACTTTTTGGCAGTCGGCGGCGATGAATACACCATGTTCAAAGACAGTAATATGTTGGGCGAGTTTTCAGCGCTGAACGAAATACTCGAATCCTATATCCAGGAACTGGGCGTAGTGAATGTTCAAACGGAAGGACGGATAACCATTAAAGAGGAACCAGAGTCCGAACCTGAACCGGCAGAAGAGCCGCAGCCCGTTCCGGTGGAACCGGAGGAAGATGCCAAGGAGCAGGTGGCAGCGGCTTCCCAGGATGTCTATGTAGTAAAGCCCAATGATGTGCTTTGGAAGATAGCCCAAAGGTTCGGGCTTACATGGCAGAGGTTGGCGGAGTATAACAGCCTTGCCAATCCGCACTTGATATTCCCCGGGCAGGAAATATTAATTCCGGCAAACTAAAAAACCTGCAACCGATGCCCTGGAGCGTCATATTAAGCGTCCATCCTTAATGAAGGGTTCCCTTTGTGGTAGACAGCCGAAACTGCCATGAAGGGAGCCTTTTTGTGGAAAGGAAAGGAGAGAAGCCAGCCATCCCCGTGACAATTTATGCCGGGTATTGCGTACGTTGAAATATGCCTGTAAAATTAAATCAAAACTTCGGGGGTCAACATGTCATGCTTTGTCCATATAAGGGACCTGCAGGGGGAATGGATTATAATGCAGCTTGATGGGTGGCGACTTATTTTTTGCCGAGTATGACCGTAAGGTCCACGGTAATGCTGTCGATTCCTTTCTTCAGTGCTTCGGTTATATTTTTCTCCGCAGCCCCCCAGGACAGCGGGGTCATCCTGATAAGGTGTTCAAGGTTATGTTTTTCTACCGGTATACTATACAGTATGTCCCAAGTACCGGCTGTATTGAAATTTTCTTCGAAATGTGCGATGACCCTCTCGTTCGAATACTTCTCTTTCCCGGTTGACCTGTAGAAAAGCTCCCTGAGTTCCATAAGATATCCGCTGCCGGGCACCACTTTTATGAGGGTGCCGTCACCGGTCAAAAGCCTTTTAAACTCGGCATAATTTGCCGGGGAAAGGATATTAAGTACAACATCAAAACTGCCGTCTTTAAAGGGCACCTTTGCAAGGTCGGCCACACACCAGGTAATACTTGGATATTCCCTGGAAGCGATTTGTATTCCCTCCTTTGAAATATCTATGCCAACCCCTGCTACCCGCCTGTTGCTATGGCCTTTTATGCTTTGAATCACCCGGGCAAGGTGGGAGCCCTCGCCGCATCCGGCATCCAGTATCCCTATGCCGTCTGCGTCTAGTCCACGGGCATGGTCCAGTATTAAACCCGCCAGTTTATCCGTAAGGGGGTCAAACAGCCCGCTTCGAATTATTATGCTTCTTGACTCCAGCATCTCTTTATCATATTCGGTTTTCACCGGGCTTGTAAGCAGGTTAACGTATCCTCTTTTGGCCAGGTCAAAGCAGTGATTTTTTGCGCATATAATGCTTTTTCCGCCGACCATACTCATTTTGCCGCCGCACAGCGGGCATCTGAATAGGTTTAAGTTTTCCTTAACCTGTATTGTTGTCATCTTGCAGCACCTCGTAAGCTGTTTTACAGAAATTATAGCACAGGAGGAAACAGGTTGAAAGCCCTGCCAAACCCCGGCGCGGAGGCTGTAAGTTTTGATGGCTGCAGCTTACTAAAAAGATCACGGTTTTTATGTTAAAATATTAGGGTAACATGAATTAATCCCAAGACTGTCTGAAGCATTTTGGAAACGGGCAGCATAACTGTATTAGGAAAGGATAGGTTTAGATGATTACTTTAAAATCCGAACGGGAAATAGCCATGATGCATGAGGCCGGAAAGCTATTGGCTTCCTGTCACAAAGAGATTAGGAAAATTATACAGCCGGGTATTAGCACCCTTGATATAGACAGCTTTGTCGAGGACTACCTGAGAAAAAACGGGGCGACACCGGAACAGAAAGGATACATGGGCTATAAGTACGCCACCTGTGCCTCGATTAACGACGAGATATGCCACGGGTTTCCACGGAAAACCCCGCTGAAGGACGGCGATATTGTGACCATAGACATGGTTGTCAACCTGGAGGGCGCCCTGGCGGATTCCGCCTGGACCTATACGGTGGGGAACATCTCGGAAAAGGCGAAGCGCTTGCTGGATATAACCCGCAAAGGTCTGTACAAGGGGATTAAGAAGGCCGTTGCCGGCAATAGGATTGGCGATATTAGCCATGCGATACAGTCCTACGTGGAAGCGGAAGGGTTCTCGGTGGTCAGGGACTTTACCGGTCACGGTATAGGGCCTACCATTCACGAAGACCCGCAGGTACCCCATTTCGGGCCTCCCGGGAAAGGCCCGAGGCTGGTGGAAGGGATGGTTATCACGATAGAGCCCATGGTGAACGAGGGCACGTGGGCCTGCAGGGTGGACTTGAACGGTTGGACGGCTAGGACCGCCGACGGCAAGCTGTCGGCACAGTACGAGCATACTATAGCCATAACAAAGGACGGACCGCTGGTTTTAACCGAACAGTATTAAGATGCGGCTTGTGGTAGGATTGAAATATTTAAGACTATATTAAAAAAGGAGATGTGTTTTTGAAAAACAACAGGACAGCGGAGATTGTATAAAACCTCCCAAGGATTACAATCAAACTTTAGGAGGTTAATGAATTGGAAAAAATAGATATGAAAAGCATAGGGCTTACCGAAAGGTTTATTAAGGAAGCCGGAGGATATAATGGCCTTTATATAGGCCGGGTTTCTTCGCAGCATAAGGATATGTACAGCGTTATTACAGCAGAAGGAGAGATTAAAGCAGAGGTCTCCGGCAAATTTCATTACCTTGCCGGGGCTGATTTGGTCCGGTACCCGGCCGTAGGCGACTTTGTAATGGTGGACCGTGTCGATAATTCAAAGGGCAGCGCAGTCATTCATCATGTGCTTGCCAGGAAAAGCATCTTTATACGGAAGGCGGCCGGAACGACAAAGAATGCACAGGTTGTCGCAGCCAACATCGATACGGTTTTCATATGCATGGCGCTCAACAACGACTTTAACCTGCGAAGGCTGGAACGATACCTTTCCATTGCCTGGGATAGCGGAGCAACCCCAGTTGTGGTGCTTACAAAATCCGACCTATGCGATAACCTGGAAGGAAGGCTTAAGGACGTGGAAGCGGCGGCAGTCGGGGTGGACGTGCTGATTACGACAAGTATTTCGGATGATGGGTATTCTTCGGTCAAGAAATTTATCCGAAAGGGGCAGACGGTAGCCTTTATAGGCTCTTCAGGAGTTGGGAAGTCCACGCTGATAAACCGGCTGGTCGGTGAGGATGTGCTGGCCGTAGGCGGGTTAAGGGATGACGACAGGGGAAGGCATATCACCACCAGGCGGCAGCTTGTGGTGCTGCCGCCTGGTGGCGCAGTGATTGATACCCCGGGGATGCGGGAGATAGGGATTATTGATGCCGACCTGTCAAAGACCTTTACCGACATCGACGACCTTGCAGCAGGATGCAGGTTCAGCGACTGTTCTCATGACAGCGAGCCGGGATGTGCGGTTCAAGAAGCGATAAGGGAAGGCTTCCTCCCGGCGGAAAGGCTTGAGAGCTATAAAAAGCTTAAGAAGGAAGCCAGGTACGAAGGGCTTAATTCCAAGATGATTGAAAAGGAGAAAATTAACGAGATGTTCTCCGGCTTCGGCGGAATAAAAAACGCCAGGAAATTCATTAAGGAAAAGGCCAGAAAAAAACAGTGGTAATATACGTGCCGGTTGGGGTGATATTTGTCACAACGGCCGGTTTTTTATTGCGCCAAATGACAAAGAGACGTTTTTTTTGACGGTGAAGGGATAACGGGGATTTTTGCGTCTATTTTAAGGAAAGGGGACACACCGCATTGGGAAGCGGGTGGTGAGAGGTTGGAAGTGAAATCCCACTTCTCACTTCTCAAAGGAATGTCCCCATTAGAGTTCCTTAATGCGGAATGGTCTATCGGTAAAAGGGGGTTGAATTAATGGACTTTTAACCATGTTCTAATGGATTTTTAATTTTTATGCTGCATAATGGAGACAACAAAAAGCTTAAGGGGGTACGTTGTCATGGAAAAGAAGCATTTATACATAGTTCTGGTTAGAACCAACACCTTAATATCCAGGCTCATACAGTTTGCAAAAAAGGATGAATACACTCATGCAGCCATTTCTCTAGATGATAGGCTCGATTGTATGTACAGTTTTGGAAGAAAATATACCCTTTTCCCCTTCATTGGCAGGTTCAAGCGGGAAGCAATTGACAAGGGAATATATAAATTTCACAAAACACTGCCCGGAATAATATTGGAAGTTGAGGTGTCCCATTACCGGTATCAAAAAGTTCAAAGCCTTGTCGACCAATTCATCCTAAAGGATGATATCCTTAAGTATAACTACCTGGGCCTGGCACATGGACTGTTCAACAGGGCTGCTTTCTGCGAAGACAGGTTTACCTGTTCGGAATTTGTATACTATGTTTTAAAGGAAAGCGGAATTTCGGACTTAAAGGTTCCTAGAAACCTTGTCAGGCCGCAGAACCTGCTGGATGTTGAAGGTAAAGTGGTGTTCCGGGGGAATTTGAAAGAGTATAGGCCTTGTAATAATTATGGCGATACAGGCAAAACAAAAATTAATAAAATGAGTGCTGCATATGGACAGGCATAAAGACAAAAGAAGGCTTTACTTAAATCCGGTTCTGGCAATGGGCGGTCTTGCGGCTGTATTCATTATATACAAATCAAGCGGTATTTTGGACAATATGACGTCGATGGAGGCTTTAAGAGGGTATATTCAAGGGTTTGGCAAAAATGCCTATATTGTCTTTTTCCTTATTCAATTACTATCGGTAATCCTTGCGCCTGTACCCAGTCATATAAGTACTCTGGTGGGAGCGGCTATATTCGGTATGTGGGCTTCATTTATAATAAGCTGGGCGGCAATAGCAGCCGGCTCTGTTATTGTATTTATTTTGGCAAGAAAATTCGGAAAACCATTTACCGATAAAATAATAAGTGCCAGGATTTCAGGCAGGTATAAAGGACTTATTACGCCGGGAAGAGGAGAGACGGTACTTGCCCTTTTACTATTTCTTCCCTTTTTTCCTGACGACGCCCTATGCTTCCTTGCAGGGATTAGCGGGGTAAAGCTGGATAGGTTCTTATTAATAATGCTGATTACCAGGCCATGGGGGATACTGGCTGCATCGGCACTGGGTTCATCAAGGATGCCCCTGGAGTGGTGGGCCCTTGGCACTGCTGTGCTAATTATATTTTTTATATTGAATAAACGATACGAGCTAAAAGGGACTCTGTTTGGAATAATAAATAAAATTGGTTCCACGACGGGAACTGAAAAAACAATGAACGGACCTTGGCGAAGACGGTTTTACCATTGAAATACTGGAGAAGCTGAAATATGACAAGGGCGAATCCAAAACTAAATCGTGATACCTGTAAAATTTCTGTTGACAGTTGGAACGGTATGTTATATATTTATAAC
>DASRVG010000113.1:0-5755 GCA_035655175.1 Clostridia bacterium
GTATGGGATAGTCCCAGGGCGGCACCCACTCTTCGTGAACTGCCTAGCCTTTCCACCGCCTCCTTTAAAACCCTCTTTTCGGTCTCCTGGAGTATCTGCCTGAGGGTCCTGTCGTCCCTTAGCAGGCTCTCGCCGCCCTCCTTATCGGCATACCTTGTATCCAGTATGATATGCCTTTCTTCAATATATCCACCCTGCACAAGGTTTATTGCCCGTTCTATCACATTGGACAGTTCCCTTACATTTCCCGGCCAGTTATAGGAGGTGAGCTTTTCAACGGCTTGACGGGTAATCCCTTTAACCGGTTTCCCCATATTTTCGCTTACCTTTTCAATAAAACTGTCCACCAGTATCGGGATATCTTCCTTCCTCTGCCGCAGCGGCGGCACGAAAAGAGGCACCACGTTCAGCCTGTAATACAGGTCATCCCTGAAAAGGCCCTGTTCCAGCATTTCCTCCAGGTTCCGGCTGGTGGCGGCTATTATCCTAACGTCCACCTTAACTTCTTCGGTTCCCCCTATTCTTCTTATCCTCCCCTCCTGCAAAACCCTAAGCAGCTTTACCTGCAGATGGGGCGACAATTCGCCTATCTCGTCCAGGAAAAGGGTGCCCCCGTCGGCAAACCGAAAAAGGCCCTGTTTTCCTCCCCTGCGCGCACCGGTGAAAGCCCCATCTTCATACCCGAACAGTTCGCTCTCCAAAAGACTGTCCGGCAAGGCGCCGCAGTTTACCGGAACAAAGTGACCATCCTTACGCCGGCTGGCCCTGTGTATTGACCGGGCAAACAACTCCTTGCCGGTACCGCTTTCACCCCGAATCAGGACGGTGGAATTGCTGTTTGCCACCATCCTTGCAATTTTCTTAGCGTATTCAATGCCGTCGCTTACCCCCAATATATCGTCAAAGGTTATATCCGGCGATGAAGTCATGCTGTACACCAGTTCCAGCACCCTTTTTATATCCTTTATCAGGGCAACGGCTCCGACTATCTGGTCTTTTTCGTTCTTAATTGGTCTTCCACTGGTTATATAGTTACTTACACCCCTGGCCGTTTTAAGCATAATCTCCTCGTTATCATAGCCCTGCCCGGTCTTAAGGGAATTAAGCATCGTTACATCGTCCGTCAGCACCTCGGATACCGGTTTGCCCAGCACCTCCTCCGCCCGGTAGTTCAATATCTTTTCCGCGGATGGGTTGAATATGCTTATTCTGCCCCGGGCGTCCACCGCTACAATCCCTTCGTCCACCGAGTCCATGACCGCCTTTAACTGGCGCTCCCTTTCCTCGTAGGGCATAAGTTCTATGAGATGCTGTTCCTTTACTCCCCCGAGTGCTGATATATCCTTTTTAAGCCTTTCCATCACCGCAGCGGGACACGGCTGTATCTTAAGGAAAATTTTGCCCGGCGATACCTCCATGGCGGCAATATTCAGGTTATACCTGTACACCACCTGCAGCACGTCAAGGGTCATGCCTATCCTGTCCTGGGTGTTTACAAGAAGCCTTCTGTATTCTTCCATTTCCTTACCCCGCTTTCACGACAACGTTTCGAGAATTTTTTTCAGCTCTACGGCCTCGAACACGTACCTTTCGTTACAAAAGTGGCACACCAGCTCGGCCTTGCCCTCCCTTTCCAGCAAATCCCTGATATCGTCCTTTCCGAGGCTTATCAACACCTCTTCCAGCCGCTCCCTCGAGCAGTCGCATTTGAACATGAGCGGTTTTTTCTCCAGGAATTTCAAGTCGTTATCCTGCAGGACATGTTTCAAAATCTCCTCCGGATTTAGGCCTTCGTCAATAAGTGTGGATACCGGTTTTGCTTTATAAAGCCTTTCTTCAATCCTGGCTGCCTCTTCTTCGCCGGCGCCAGGCATTAACTGCACCAAGTATCCTCCCGCCGCCCGCACCGTAAGGTCGGTATCCACCAGCACTCCAAGGGCAACGGCTGAGGGCGTCTGTTCCGAATAGGTGAAATACACCGCCATGTCTTCGGCAATCTCTCCCGACACCAGGTCCACCTTTCCTATGTAGGGCTCCTTAAGACCCAGGTCCTTTATTATAATAAGCTGGCCTTTTTTGCCCACCACCCCGCCTACATCAAGCTTCCCCGCGGGACTGAGGGGCAAATCGGCCTGAGGGTTATCCACATATCCCTTAACCTCCCCCCGGGCATTCGCCACCACCACTATCCTGCCTATGGGCCCGCCCCCCGTTACCTGGAGCGTCAGCCGATCGCTGTCGTTCTTTAACATTAGGCCTGTTATGGTCGCTGCCGTCAGGCACCTGCCAAGGGCTGCCGCAGCGGTCGGCGAGCACCGGTGCAGTTTCGCGGCCTCCCCCACCAAGCCGGTGGTTACCGAGGCAAAGGCCCTTATATGTCCCGTTTTGTTCATGGCTCTGACCGCATAATCCATGCAATATCCCTCCCGGATAATGATAAAACCCCGTCGGTTGACGAGGTTTATTGCCGCTATCAAATGCAAAAGTTAACCATTATGTTAAACTCTCTGAACATTTGCAGCCTGGGGGCCCTTAGCACCCTGTACAATCTCAAAATTTACTTCCTGACCTTCCTCCAGGGTTTTGAAACCCTCCATCTCGATGGCTGAGAAGTGAACAAAAACGTCTTCACCGTTTTCCCTTTCTATGAAACCGTATCCCTTCTCAGCGTTGAACCATTTTACTTTACCTTTTTCCATTTAATGCATTCCTCCTAAAAAACCTGAATGTAACATAGCCTTCCAGCTACTACAAAGAGTTTATCACACTGCGCTCTGCAATGTCAAACAAAATCCCCTGCATCAACAAAATTTATCATAAAAAACCAATTTTATCATCCTCCAAAACACCTGGCTGTACGGGGCTTTATAGGTATACTTTTTTAAAATTAGTTTCTCCACATGCTCTCTTTAATATGCCCTTAAACTTTTCCTTTTGCAAGCCACTGTATGCAAGGCTGTATGGTTTTGGAAACAGGCGCAAAAACAATAATAGAGGAATAGAAAACCCTATCCCTCTACGCATCTTTTTGCATCTCTTGAGCTTTTTGCGCCCTTTTTCTGGTGGTTATTATGCCCCCGATTCTGCCCGTTTCAGCGGCGGTAAGGCCTCCCCACCCCTCGCTGTCCACCTTTTCTCCCAAGCCCAGTTCCCGGGCGATTTCATATTTAAGTCCGTCCCCCGGCTTTTTCTTCTTTGACTTCTTTTCCTTGAACTTTGCTGCAGATGCCATGGGTATCCCTCCTTCAATCCCTATTATGCTGTCAAGGGCGCAAAAATATGTAAAAGAATTGCTGTTGGTTCTATCCCATTATAAGAATCAGCTGGCTTGCGCAAATGATGACAAACACAACCACCGTGATCATAACTGGAATAAAATCGGTAACGTAGATTTTACCCGGCGCCACTTCCAGGCGCCGGCCCTCCAGTCCCCTGAAAAGCCGTAGGGCGGCGACCCCTCCCGCAAGGGCAAGGATACCCCAAAATGTAACACCTGCAGCCATCACGCCGGCAGTGACACTGCTCTCAGCGCCTTGCACTGCCGTATCCGTCATCATGCTTGCAATAAACATGAAAGTTACCGAAACCGCATTGTTGATAAAGTGCCCGACAACAGGGGCAGCCACCGACCCGGTTTTTATCGACATAACCGCAAAAACAATCCCGAGAAAAGCCGGCCCTATGAAGTTCTGAATGTTGAAATGAAAAATACCAAAAAGTATTGCAGAGGCTATTACAGCTTTCCTCTCGCCCAGCCATTCATATCCTTTCAACAAAAAGCCCCTGAAAAAAAGCTCTTCGCCCACCCCGGCGGCAAGAGCGATAACAAGTATATTTATAACGTATTCCTTTCCGGTTTCCGCCACAGGTACAGGCAGCGGCAGCGGTTCCCCCAGCATTCCCAGAAGTAGGTTGCCCAGCAAGTTCAAAAATAGTCCCACCGGGTATACGCATAGAGTTATTAGAACACATTTCCAAAGCGTGGAAAGACTTATCCCGTTAAATCGGAATGCCTCCTTTGCACTAATTCCTTTCCATCTTATATACATAAAAGCCGGCAGCGGGATAATTACAAGCTCAGTAATTAACAGCCCCACGTATATGTTTTTTACCTGCAGGTAGTACCCCAGCGTAATAAGCAGCGCCGCCGTAACCAGGAAAACCGTGTTTATGCCAAGAAGCGTAACCGGGTTTTCTTTGTCCAATTATACCCTTCTCCTTCCTTCAAAAGCCTTTATTAGATATTATTCTATAAGACGTCCGCATATCCTTTAAATCGCTTGTTGTTTCAAAGTGTTGACAAACCCAGGTATTGGAAATATAATGGTTCCAGACCGAACTGTCAAGGGAGGCCAAGCCCTATGGGTGATTCGGAAATGTGGGACGAAATTCTAAAGGTCATAAAAAGAATACATATCCGGGCGGATGCCCTGGAAAAATACGCGTTTGATTCGCTGGGCCTTTCCCCCAACCAGTCGGCAGTGATATCCGTCATAGACCGGGACTTGTTCTATACCCATACCATAATTACAAAGGAAACCGGCCTCAGCAAAAGCACCCTTTCGGGAGCCTTGCATGCCTTAGAGCAAAAAGGCCTCATAGAGAGGGCAAGGTCCAAGGATGACAAAAGAAAGTCCTTTATAAACCTCACGCGGCAAGGCCGGGAGCTAAGATCAGCCATACTATCCGGCGGCCCAAAGGGACTATTGGAAGCCACCGATATGACAGAACTTGAAAAAAAGCTGCTTTACATCCTGCTAAAAAAGCTCAGCAGCCAGTTGGAGGAGACTGACTGAATGCCCCCAGCCTTTCCAGTATCCTTACAAACATTTCTATCCCAACGGTCAATACATCCTCGTTAAAATTGAAATAACAGCTGTGGAGGGAGTGCACGTATCCCCTTTTCTCGTTTTTTGTACCCAGCATGAAAAAGACGCCCGGGACCTCCCTCTGGTAGTATGAAAAGTCCTCCGCCAGCATTACCGGATTTATTTTATCCAAATCCTTATCACCGGCAGCGTCACATAATAAATCGAACAGCCCTTTGTCATTCACCACCGCCGGAAGCCCGTTGCCAAACACCACCCTGGTTTCACAGCCAAAGGCCTGGCCCATCCCTTCGGTAATGGTTATAATCCTATCCTTTACAATGTTGTAGTCCTCTTCGCTGAAGGTCCGCATGGTACCCTCCAGCCGCGCGCTTCCTGCCACCACGTTAAGGCGTTCTCCTGCGTCCACCCTGCCGATGGTGAATACCGCAGGCTCCATGGGATTTACCGACCTGCTTACTATGGTCTGGCAGGCGACAATTATGTGCCCAGCAGCCACCACTGCGTCCCTGCCCTTATGGGGCTGTGCGCCGTGACAGCCCTGCCCGAATACGTCTATGTATACCTCCTCTGTCTGGGCCATCATTGGCCCCGGCCTTGAACCTATCCTGCCCTCCTCCAGCTCCGGATAAAGGTGAAGCCCGAATATACCGTCCACCTTTGGGTTTTCCAGCACTCCGGCCTTCACAAGGGGCAGGGCTCCCCCCGGACCCTCCTCCGCCGGCTGGAATATAAGACGCACGTTTTGGATAAGTCCTTCCCTGTTCTGTAATAGATACCTGCCAAAGCCGGCCAGCACCGCCATATGGCCGTCATGCCCGCAGGCATGCATCATCCCTTTTTTCGCAGAAGAAAAAGGAAGACCGGTTCGCTCCTCTACCGGGAGGGCGTCCATATCCGCCCTGAACGCGTAGCACCTGTCCCCC
>DASRVG010000114.1:0-13902 GCA_035655175.1 Clostridia bacterium
ATCCTGGGAGGATTTGCGGGATGAAGGCCTACAAGATAAACGCCTTTACCTACCGGGGCAGGGGCGGCAACGGGGCGGGGGTGGTCTGCTGCAGGGATTTCCCTCCGCCGAAGGCAATGCAGAAGGCGGCGAACGCATTGGGCTTTTCTGAGACTGTTTTTATCCGTCCCGTTAAAGGAGGCTACCACAGCCGGTTTTTTACGCCGGAATGTGAAGTGCCGACTTGCGGGCACGCCACAATAGCCGCCTTTTTCTTGCTGTCGGTCCTGGGCGAAATAAAGGGCGGCGACGGAGAAGTCGCCTTGCTGCAGGAGACCGGCGAAGGCAGCCTGCCGGTTTATGTAAGCTTCCGGCAGGGAAGGGCGGACAAGGTTTTCATGGAACAGTCCCGGCCGAAATCCCTGGGAAAGTTGGAAGGCAGTGAACTGGAGGAATTGTACCGGTGCTTGGGACTGGACCCGGCAAACGTTGGCGTGGCGGAGGGCGGCGATGGCGAGGCGGAAATTATAAGTACCGGCCTCCCGGACATAATAGTGCCGGTTACCTCCAGGGAAACCCTGGACCGGCTTAGCCCTGACTTTTTAAGACTGGCAGACCTTTCACGGAGACTAGGGGTGGTAGGAGCCCATGTGTTTACGATGGAAACCGGAAACGATGAATTCACCGTTCTGTGCAGGAACTTCGGCCCGGCGGTGGGAATAAACGAAGAGTCAGCCACCGGAACTTCCAACGGCGCCCTTGGATATTATTTATACAAGAGGGACCTGCTTCCTGGGGGAGAAATGGTATCCGGCCAGGGATTCGGCATGGGAAAGCCCTCGGCGATTCACGTAAAGGTTGAACGAGACAAGGTGCTGGTGGGCGGGGAGGCGGCAGTAGCCGGGGCTTTGGAAATGGACATATGACAGCTTTGTTCTCCAGCTAGCTGTTTGCAGTTTTCCCAGATAACGGATTAAATCCTGAAAGCGGTTGATTATTGGCTGCCCGGGGCATAGTATATATTATGCAGTGCAAGGGCGGCCGTAAGTTTTTGTTTCACGTGAAACAATTGGGCAGCAGGCAGCGTTTTGTAAACTTTAAGAGCGATGAGATTATTCCCGGCCGGGAGGGTTATACATGATTTATCTTGACAATGCAGCCACCAGTTTTCCAAAACCCGAAAGAGTCTATGTTGAAATGGACAAATGTATGAGGCAGTACTGTGCAAACCCGGGAAGGTCGGGACACAGGCTGGCGCTTGAAGCGGGAAGGGCCATCTACAGAACCCGGGAGCGGCTGTGCAGGCTTTTCAATATAGAAAGCCCCATGCAAGTTGTGTTCACATCCAACGCAACCGAAGCCTTAAACTTGGGCATTAAAGGGCTGCTTAAGGAAGGAGACCACGTTGTTACCACTTCAATGGAGCATAATTCGGTGGCAAGACCGCTGACGGTGCTGAAAGCGAAGGGAGTGAGAGTCACCTATGTCCGGTGCGATTCAAAGGGGTACTTGAATCCAAAGGACATAGAAAGGGCCATTAAAAAGAATACCGCCCTGATTGTAATAACCCATGCCTCCAATGTAACGGGAACCCTGATGCCGGTAAAGGAGGTGGGCTGCATAGCAAAGGAAAAGGGTATACCCTTTATGCTGGATGCAGCCCAGACCGCAGGAATATACGATATTGACGTCAGGGATATGAATATAGACATCCTTGCTTTCCCGGGGCATAAGGGACTGATGGGTCCCCAGGGGACCGGCGGTCTTTATATCAGTGAAAGCCTTGATGTGCTTCAGATGAAGGAAGGAGGCACCGGGAGCAGGTCGGAGGAATTGGATCAGCCGACAATGGTGCCGGACCGGTACGAGAGCGGTACCCCCAACACTGCAGGCATAGTAGGGCTGGGAGAAGGGGTGGCTTTCATACTGGAAAAGGGGACGGCCGCCATAAGAGAGCACGAAGAGGAACTAACCGGCATGCTGCTGCAGGGCCTTGAGCAAATTAAAGGGGTAAAAATATACGGTCCCGCCGATCCCAGGCTCCAGGCCGGGGTGGTGTCAATAAATATAGGGGACGGCGATTCCGGCGAAATAAGCTATATTCTTGACAGGTCCTACGGTATAGCGACGCGTTCCGGGCTGCACTGCTCCCCGTTGGCCCATAGGACCATAGGTACCTTTGACCAGGGCACCGTAAGATTCAGCATAGGCTACTTCAATACCCGGGAGGATATAGAAGCCGCCGTCCGGGCGGTGGAAGAAATAGCGGCAGAAATAGTTTAGCAAATTGAAACGGCCCGTTAAGGCCGTTTTGCTTCTTTCCAGCGGGGTATTATACTGGTTTTCTGAAGGGCTTTTATTACTATTAATGTCAGGGGACCGATCAGTATTCCTATTATTCCGAATATCCGCGTTCCTATATAAAGAGAAACCAGCGTTGCCAGCGGGTGAAGCCCTATATTCCTTCCCATTATTTTGGGTTCAATTATCTGCCTGGTTACCACTATTACACCGTACAGCACAAGCAGGGCTGCTGCCAAGGAATAGTTTTTCATTATTATGTTTATTACCACCCATGGTATAATTACCGCTCCGGTGCCAAATATGGGAAGGGCATCCACCACTCCTATTATAATTGCCATTGTCAGGGCATAGGGTACGCCGATAAGATAAAGCCCTGTAATTGTTATCAGAAAAGTTATTCCCATAATGGTCAGCTGTGCCCTTATAAATCCCCCAAGAGCCGTTAACAGGTCGGCATAAACGCTTTTTATCCTTTTTGTCAGGTCTTCCGGGACCTGTGAAGCAAAGACATTGCGAATCTGGTACATATCCTTGCTCATCATGTAAGAGGATATCATGGTCACAATGATAAACAGCAGAGTTTTTGGGAAGATGATTAGGAGGCTCATGGACCTTCCTATTGCACCGCTTATTGCCGAAACCAGGGAGTTGATCAGGTTAATAAGGCTTGACCTTACCAATTGGGTTGTCTCGGGGGACAGGTTTATATATATGTTTTGCCCGTAAGCAATCCAGTCCTCGGTGGCCTCTCGAAGAATCACGGCGTACTGCGGAAGGCGTTCCAGGATATTGCTCAGCTCCATAACAAGCCTTGATGTTCCCACAATTACAAGAAGGGATAAGATTGCATATAACAATAGTACCGAGCATATGGAAAACAGCCCCCGCGGCAGCCTTGTTTTTCTTTCCAAAAAATTTACCAGGGGGTTTACCAAAAGTGCAACAATCCATGCCAATATAAAGGGTAAAATATAAGTGAAAAACCTTGTAATAAAAAGATATAAAAGCAGGATTATGCTTAGAACAAACAGGGTTTTGAAAAAATATACGGCGTATTTCTGGTACTGCTGCACGGGCTACCCTCCTTGTTACTCCATTTCCTATTATTGCCGAATATGTATCCTTAGATAATAGAATAGCATATAAATGCCTTAAAGTACATAATGAGTAGTTGATGCAGGAAAGGAAACAAAAAAAGACAAATAATTAAGGGGGTACGCAAGTAATAGCAGGAAAAGACCCGGCGGCGTAGAATATTTATACCGATAGCGAAGGAGGAGATCTATGAACCCGGATACGATGGTGCAAATGATACAGGCAAATGCAGTTATTATCACAGCAGCAAGCGTCCTAGCAGTATTGGTTCTATTTTTTTGTTCTGGCTTACTGCCAGAAGAATCGCCCTGTTGAGCAAAAGGTTGGACCGTTTCATGAAAGGCAGCAGCAGTGATAATATTGAAGAAATGGTCGAGGAGTATAAAAAAAGGATAGAAGGGTTGGAGAACCTGGGCGGTTCCTTAAACGGTAGGGTAAAAGCGCTGGAGATGATACAGAAAGGATGTATACAGAATACCGGCCTTGTGAGATACAACGCGTTTTGTGATACCGGTTGTGATTTAAGCTTTTCCCTGGCCCTTCTTGACAGTGACGGCAGTGGGGTGGTGCTGAACAGCCTTTACGGCAGAAGCGAAAGCATCATGTACGCAAAACCGCTGGTTAACGGGAAAAGTTCATATGTCCTCTCCGCGGAAGAGCAGGAGGCAGTGAACAGGGCCTTGAAATAGGGGGAATACTGATGAAAACAGGATACGTGGTTAACCCCGTAGCGGGCAAAAGGAAATCGGTGGAGCTGATACCCCGGATAAAGGAGGCTGCCCAAAAAAGCGGACAGGAAGCTTGCTTTTATATTACCGAAGGACCGGGGGATGCTGTAAAAAAAGCTGCCGCTGCAGTAGGCGAAGGCTGTGAGGTTGTGGTGGCGATAGGAGGAGACGGGACGGTCAATGAAGTGGTTAACGGCATAGCGGAAAGCGGTGCTGTTATGGGAGTGATACCCGCCGGTTCCGGCAACGACTTTGCGAGGACCCTGGGAATACCGCATGACTTTGAAAAGGCCCTGGAATGTATACTGCAGGGCGGGGCCCGGCCGGTGGACGTAGGCTGTATTAACGGCAAACGTTTTGTTAACGTAGCCAGTGTCGGATTTGACGCCCAGGTGGTCTTGGAAACGTATAAAATCAAGAAAAGGATACAGGGGCCCCTTGCCTATCCCCTGGGTGTGTTTAAAGCCCTGATCGGTTATAGACCCTTTGATATGGAAATTGAAACTGCCGAGAGAACCATAAGAAAACAAGCCCTTCTGGTTGCAGTGGCAAACGGGGCTTACTACGGCGGAGGAATGAAGATTGCTCCCGAAGCTGTGGCGGATGACGGCTTGTTCGACGTGGTGGTGGTGGAGAATATGACAAGACTTAAAATCCTTAGGCTTTTTCCAATGATATATTCGGGCGGGCACCTTTCGCGGCCCGAAGTGGAATATTTCAGGACCGGCAAAATCAAAATAGAATGCGAAGAAGGATACATAAATTCCGACGGGGAAATTATCGGGTCCTGCCCGGTAGAAATGGAGATACATCCGGGATGCATTACCGTAAAAGTTCCCCGGGAATAAATGCGGCACTCCGGGAGGAAAATAATCCTGGAGGTGGCACGATGGCAAAAACAATTGCGGTGGACAGCCGGTTCCAGGATTTGATAGAGACCTTGAGGGCAAGGGGCTACGAGGTGGTGGACCTGTACAGCGGGCACACCGGTGTCGAGGCCTGTATCTATTATGACGGCATAAGGGACTTCCATAATACCGATTATTCCCGGGACACCGGGGTGCTTATGATAGACGGCAAGGGCAGGTCGGTGGACGATATAGAAGCCATACTTCTAAGGGGCGTTTACAGTTCTCTTTTCTAGGGGGTATACAATGTTTGAAAACCGAAGGGCGGCCGGACTTGAACTGGCCAAGCATCTTAAGGACTACCACGGGGAGGACGTGGTTATACTGGCGGTACCAAGGGGGGGCGCGCTGGTTGCCAGCGCGATCAGGGAAAAACTGGAATGCCAGTGGGACCTGATAATTCCGAGGAAACTGGGAGCGCCTTTCAACAGGGAGATTGCCATAGGGGCGGTAACCCAGGACGGAACCCTGCTGCTGGACGAGGAAATGATTAAGTACCTCAATGTCAGCAAGGAATACATCGAAAAGGAAAAGAAGGCACAGATTGAAGAGATAAGAAGAAGAATGAAGCTGTACATGGGGGATAGGAACCCGGTGCCCATAAAGGGCAAGCGGGTTATACTGGTGGATGACGGCATAGCCACCGGGTTTACCATAAAGGCAGCCATAAAGTCCATTCAAAATGCCGGGGCCTCCGAGATAGTCATTGCGGTGCCGGTAGCCCCGAGCGATGTGGTGGAGGACCTTCTGGAGGTTGTGGACAGGGTTGTATGCCTTGAAAGTCCGTATCCCTTTTATGCCGTGGGGATGTTTTATGAAGACTTTCATGAAACTTCCGACAGCGAAGTGATTGAGCTTTTTACGGGGCAAACCGGGCGGAAGGAGGACCGCCTATAATCCTCTGAAAGCTGTAATGTATGCCGGAGGATATAACGTTTGCCATTTTCATAACCAGGCTTAGACGGGTATTCTGCAGTATAAGGTATTCCATAAAACCGCCAAAATTTACAATTCCGCTTACGTGCATATCCCCTACACAGGGGAGGTTTTTTTGGACTCCCGCACCGGGTTTTAGGGGTCCTTCGCCGATTGTTATATGTCCAATCCTTTCCATGGAACCCAGGCTGGCATCCACGGCAATTATAAAGGGATTGGAATAGCAATCCCTAATTTTTTCCAGGGTTTCCTTCAGGTTTTTTGCATGCACCGGCCTGTCCAGGGTACCGTATACCAGGTACCGGCTGCTGTTCATGGCCGAAAGCTTATAACCCACAAGGGGCCCGAGGCAGTCACCGGTGGACCTGTCGGTACCAATGCACAGTACAATAATGGGGCTTTTGTCATGGGTATAACAGGTATTGAAACATTCGGTAAACTTTTCCGAAAACAGGGATAAGGGCAGCTTTGAATTTATGTCGACGGTACCGTAATAGGCACGGGAGGGAAGGGGCATGACAAAATCCTCCGTCAGGGTTTTTAATATAGTCTATTTTGGTGGTATAATTATTATTACGATTTACAGTTTTTCACAAGGGCAGTTCAATAATACATGGTAATATTTCTCTACTTCTCAAGCAGAAAACCGGGCGACGTGGTAAAAAGCCGGAGGAAGGAATCCTGTCGATATTAAAGAATAAAGAAAAAAGCGGCGGAAGGGGGGCTCTCGGTGAGGCAAAAAAGGTTCAAGCAGGAAGGAAAGGGAAAATACCTGGCTTTTCTTGTCTCGGCGGCGGTTATTATAACCTGCTTTACCTACCCTTACTTCTATTCCGCCCTTTTAAGGACCGAGTTCAATCCCAACAACCTGTTCCGGGTTTCCAATTTCGAGGGGCACCCGGAGGCTCGGCAGGGTTTTGCTGTGCTGTCCGGCAGCCTGGTCAGCCTGCAGGGGACCACGTTAAAGCTTCAGGCCGGTGACGGGAGAACTTTGTGGCAGAAGGAATTAAACCTGCAGGAGCCCTTTATAGCGGCTTTTGGGGAAACAATAGTGGCGGCTGATATGAAAAGCGGGGAAATATACGGCCTGGACCGGATGGGCAGGAACCTTTGGAACACAAAGCCGGCCGGCGGTATAATAAGGATGGGGGTGGACAAGGAGCACGTTTGGATGAGGACCCGGCATGAAGAACTGGCAATAGTTGAAGTGCTGGACAAGGACGGAAAGGAAACGGCCTATTTGCAGGTTGGGGAGGCAGAGGTGACGGGAGTTTCGGCTTCCCGGGACGGGTCTTTGATAGCTTTATCCGCCGCCGGGGTCAAGGAGGGCAGCATCACCGGCAGCGTCGTCCTGTACAGGAGGGACGGGGCGATTGTTTGGGCCAAGACCTATAGGGACAGCCTGGTTATGGGGATAAAGATTACAAATGATGGCGACGTTCTTGTCCTGACCGAAACAGCGCTGTTTAGCTTAAGCGCCGGGGGAGATATCAACTGGCAGAGGAATATCACCGGGTATATCCTTAGGGCTTTGTTTACCGATGACGGGACTGTCGCCCTGACACTGGCGGGGGACTACAGGAGCCAAATACCGGGCAAAACCGAACAGGAAACGGTACTGTACGACAAGAAGGGCAACGACCTGGGACGGGTAGCCCACGATGGGGAAATAATCGGCTTGGCGGAGGGCCAGGGCTGCATAGGCATGTATTCGGCCAGAAAGCTGCAGGTGGTGCCTATAAACGGAGGAGACATTATTGATAAAAAGTTTGACCGGGACCTGATGGCGGTATATTTATTGGAAGACAGTTTTATGGCTTATATTTCAGCCGGCAAGATATATTTCGAGCCGGTAGCCGGATAGGGGTGCTGTCATGAATTGGGTGGATGGGATAATACTGGCGGTGCTTATAGTGTCTACTTTAAAGGGGTACTTGCAGGGATTTGTGACGACATTAATAAATACCGTGGCGTTTTTTGCGGCCATAATTGCCGCCCGGCTGTATTATGCGGACCTTGCACGGTACATAAAAGACCATACCGCTTTTTATAATAAAATATATGCAATGGTGCTGGACAGCCTGCAGGGCGAAAGTTCCCTGTTTGAGGGGGCGCTTTCCGGGGGCCGGGACCTGCCGGAGGCCTTTGAGGGTTTAATACCGCCTTCGGGCGCGGTATCGGCAGCCCAAGGCTACGCCCTGGCAGGTATTGCCCAGGCCCTTAGCGGTATAATTATTAACCTTTTAAGCATTATATTAATATTCATCGCTGTAAGAATTGCCTTTGCCATAGCTGCAGCACTGCTGAATTCCCTGGTCAGACTGCCGGTGCTTAAGCAGTTCAACAAGCTGGGGGGTATTGCGGCAGGGTTTATTAAAGGAGTTGTAGTTCTTATGCTGGCCTTTGCGCTTGTTATCCCGGTAACGGCCATTTTTCCGGTCGAAGGGCTGTTAAGGGGTATTGAGGGTTCGGCGGCAGCGCTGTACTTTTACAGGTATAACTTTGTTGTCCCGTGGGCCCTGGATGTATTGTCCAAAATTATTTAGGAGGTGGGAATAATTGGAGAAACAGATAGATGCAAGGGGGCTGGACTGTCCACAGCCGGTTATACTTACAAAAAAAGCCCTTGACGAGATGGAGGAGGGGAAGGTTGTAACCATAGTCAACTCCGAGACCGCCCGGGAGAACGTCAAAAAGCTAGCCGACAGCCTGACCTGCAGCGTGGACGTCCAGCAGGTGGGAGGGGACTATTACATAAGCATTTTCAAGGAAAAGAGCCTGGAGGGGCCCAAGTTTGAAAACCTTGCCGGCAAAAACGGTCTTGTAATAGTAATAGGCGCCGACACGCTGGGAACCGGGGATACTACCCTCGGCCGGATATTGATGAAGGCCTACCTTAAAACGCTGGCGGAGGTGTGCCCGCTGCCCGAAACCATAATATTCCTAAACAGCGGGGTCAACCTGTCGGTGGAGGGCTCGGAAGCGCTGGAGGCCCTGCGGGAGCTGGAAGGAATGGGAGTGGAGATACTGTCCTGCGGCACCTGTCTTGATTATTACAATGTAAAGGACAAGCTGGCGGTGGGCCAAGTTTCCAATATGTATACCATAGCCGAAAAGATGAATAACGGAGAGAACACAATTTTTTTGTAGGAAGGCGTATTTATGAAAAAAAGCGGATACTATATTCTTGCGTTTGATTCCACGCATCATGCCATTAAGGCGGAGGAGCAGCTTAAGAAACACAAACTGGAAGCGGAGATGATACCCACGCCGCGGGGTGTTGATGCAAGCTGTGGGCTGTCGATAAAAATACCCGACCGGTGCCTTGAAAGGGTTAGGGAGCTTATTGATATGCCGGGGAGCCGGGTGAAGTTGTATAGAGTCGGCGCCAAGGAGGGCAGGACGGTTTACGTGGAACAGGAGATGTAAGGGGGGAGAAACAGACCGATGATGGAATTGTTACAAAAGTTCAATATCGAAGGAGACGTCATGGTAAGAATAGGCCAGGGCATCCTGAAAATACTGCTGGTGGTACTGGCGGTAAAACTGTCCATAAGGCTTCTTGTGGCCCTTTCGGACAAGTTTTACCAAAGGCAGGCTGAGAGCCGTTTTATACAGGATACCAGGAAAGTCACAACCATGAGAGCTCTCACAAAGAGCATAATCACCTACACCCTTTATTTTATTGGGCTTACCATGATAATAACAATCATGGGAATCCCGGCCTCTTCGCTGCTGGCCACCGCCGGTATCGGGGGCTTTGCAATAGGCTTTGGGGCACAGAACCTTGTAAGGGACGTAATAACCGGTTTTTTCATACTCTTTGAAGACCAGTATGCCGTAGGGGACTATATTTCATTGGACAAGCATTCGGGTATTGTAGAGGATATTGGTATAAGAATTACAAAGATAAGGGACTTTAACGGCGATTTACATATTATACCAAACGGAAATGTTTCAAACGTTACCAATCACAGCAAGGGCGATATGAGGGTGATGTTTGACATAAGGATTGCCTATGAGGAAGATATAGACAGGGCGGTGAAAGCCCTGGAGAAGTTTTTTGAAGGCTACAGGCAGAAGGAACCGCAGCTTACTGCCGGCCCGAAGGTGCTGGGGGTATCCGACCTGGCGGATTCTGCGGTTGTGCTTAGAGTATGGGCAAAGACAAAGAACATGGAGCAGTGGAGGATCGAGCGGGAACTCAAAAAGGGGATTAAGGAAACGCTGCATAATGAAGGTATAGAAATACCGTATCCCAGGAAGGTTATAATAAACAAATAGGGGGAGGGGAGCTATATGCCTCTTAAGCTGGAGCTGGGCGATGTTGTCCAGATGAAAAAAAAGCACCCCTGCGGCGGCTACCTGTGGGAGATAGTAAGAACCGGAATGGATATAAGGATAAAATGCCAAAAATGCGGGAGGCAGGTACTGATGCCCCGGGAAACCTTTGAGAAAAGAGTCAAGAAAATACTGGCACAAGGGCCCGGCGGAAGTTAAATTCTGTTGCATTGAAAAATGCACTGTGATAGAATACTATGAGTACATCCTTGCTCTACCCTGGGTAGGGCCGCTTAGTCCAGAAGGAGGTGGAACAATGAACAAGTATGAACTGCTATTCATCTTTGACCCGGACGTTGACGAGGAAGCCAGGGCGTCATTTATCGAGAGGATAAAGGGGATTATACAGGAAGCCGGAGAGGTAGAAGCCGTCGATGAATGGGGCACAAGAAAACTGGCTTACGAAATCAAAAAGAAAAACGAAGGGTATTACGTCAGGGTTAACTTTAAGGCCGGTCCCGAAGTTCCTAAAGAGTTAACCAGGGTCTTTGGGATTACCGAAAGCGTCATAAGGCACCTTATTGTTAACGAAGACGAATAAGCCGGGGTGGTGTTGTTAATGATGAACAAAGTATGCCTGGTGGGAAGGCTCACGAGGGACCCGGAACTGCGAGTCACGCCGGGGACGGGAACCCAGGTTGCTACCTTCACGCTGGCAGTGAACAGGAACTATAAAAACAGGCAGGGTGAAAGGGAAGCGGATTTCATCCGCATCGTTACCTGGAGAAGGCTTGCCGAGCTGTGTGCCAACTACCTGGGAAAAGGCAGGCTGGTGGGGATAACCGGCAGGATACAGGTAAGGAGCTGGGAGGATGATACCGGCCAAAGGCGATCCATAACCGAAGTGGTTGCGGACGAAGTGGTCTTTCTTGACAGGGGGTCCGGTGCCGGCGGAGGCGGCGGAGAGTTCAAGGAATACAAAGGCGACGAAGGCAGCTCCGACGATGACTTTTACCAGATAGAAGAAGACCCGGACCTGCCGTTCTAGCAAAGGGAGGGATATTGGTGAAACGCAAAACCCGAAAAGGGAAAAAACGGGTGTGCAATTTTTGCATTGACGGCATTGAAAAAATTGATTATAAAGATGTAAGCAGGCTCCGAAAGTACATTACCGAGAGGGGAAAGATAATTCCCAGAAGGATAAGCGGGAACTGTGCCCGGCACCAGAGGCAGCTTACGGTATCAATAAAAAGAGCCAGGAACATTGCGCTTCTGCCCTTCACGGCAGAATAAGAGAGCTAAACGCTCTCTTTTTATTACCTTTGCCAAATACACCGGTTTTAGATACTATATTTTTACAAATTGTTTAACCAATAAGAGTTATAATATTATGATAAGACAAGGAGAATATTTGCTGCAATCAAGTAAGGGGGGAGCGGGGATTGGCATCTTCCGAGGATAACCTGGATGTAACCAGGAATATGAGGCTTGTTGAGTGGCTTAAATGCGAGATGCTTACCGGGGTGGCATCCTTTTACCAGCTTATGCAGAGGGGCAGCCGGAGCAGCCAGGAAGCCCTGGCGGATGTTATCGCCAATATAATACTGGTTGCATATCTGCTGGCCCGGAGGCTGGGAATGACCTATGCGACGGTTGACCTTAGGATTCAAAGCAAAATAAAACTGGGGATTACCGAGGAGCACGAGGTTGAAAAATGGTACAAGGACCTGTCCGAACTGGCGGGTTATATGAATAGAAACAGGAAACAGGGGTGAAACAGGGTGGGAGATAAAAGCGTAAAGGCATTGGCCAATACGGCCTTGGCTACCGCCTTATCGGTTATAATTGCTATTATTGGCTTGTTTGTTCCAGTCCTGGCCCTTGCATCACTGCTCTGGCCGGTTCCGGTTATAGTCGTGGTAAAAAGGTATGGGCTGCGGTACGGGATTTATTCCACCATTGCTTCCGGCCTTATCGTGGGAATGGTTTCCGAGCCCATATACGCGGCGTATGTAATACTTTCCTACGGGGCCCTTGGACTGTCAATAGGTTATGGCGTGCAAAAAGGGTATACCGCCGGAAAAACCCTGGTCATAACCTCGATTGTATCTTTAATATCCAAGCTGCTGCTTATGTATGCAGTAACCCGGCTGATGGGCGTTAACCCCCTTGAAGCCCAGATTGAATCCATGGGAAAAGGGCTGGAACTTTCAATGGAGTTTTATGACCGGATGGGAGTGAGTGTGCCGGAGGAAATGAAGGAAGCGCTTATGTCATCCTTTGAACTGATGAAGGTCATGCTGCCGGCACTGCTTATCATGGTGGCACTTATGGATTCCTATTTGAATTACACGGTGGCGAGGATTGTATTAAAAAGGCTGGACCTGCAGTTGGAACCTCTCCCGCCCTTTGCCGAGTGGAGGGCCCCCGTCCACCTTGCCATTGGTTTTCTTCTGCTCATGTTGCTGTCCTTTGCAGGCGGGTACCTTGGCCTGGCGAATATGGATATCGTGCTAGGCAATATCCTGCTTTTATTTCAAATGGTTTTCCTGGTGCAGGGACTGTCAGTGGCCTACTATTTTTTGTCGCGCAGGGGCGTAAGCAAACTTTTCAGAGTGCTGCTAATAATATTTATTTTGTTCAACCAGGCACTGGCCATGGCGGCAATGCTTGCCGGGGTATTGGACGTAGTGCTGGATTTTAGGAAAAGATTTTCCCGGGACGGGGGAAACTAGCCCCGGGCACAGGCTGAAGGTTTTTTGCCGGGACTTTACAGGGCTTAAAAAGCCCCTTTGCGGGCAGCGATGCCCGGAGGGAGGAAAACATGAAAAATATTAACTTTATGAAACTGGTAAAACCGAATACCGCCGTATACCTGTGGAGCGTCCTTGTCCTGGTGCTGTTTTTGGCCTATTACAACATCATGCTGGGGCTTTTGGGGGCCTTATTGCTTGTTTACCTTGTTTACCACAGCAGGCTGGCGGTCCACAGCAAAAAGGAGCAGTTTACCGAGTACGTTGAAACCCTGTCCTTTGATATTGACAACGCCATAACCAACACGCTCATCAGGCTGCCGCTGCCGATGGTAATGCTGGACGAAACCGGTGTAATAACCTGGTATAATTCCGGCTTCGCGGAAATCATCAAAGGGGAAAACCTGCTGGGCAGCAGCATAAAGGAGTTCATAAAGGACTTTGACATTGACTTGTTAATGCAGCATAAAAAGGACATGGAAATAAAGGTAACATATGCAGATAGACATTACAGGGTCATTTATAATATAGTAGAGACATCAGGGGTAAGGGGACACAAGAGAAAGACCGGGTTTGTATACTTCGTGGATATAACCGACTGCGTAACAATGCGCCGGGCAATGCAAAAAAAGAGCCCCGTTATTGCCCTGGTACAGGCGGACAGCCTGGATGAAATAATAGGGGGCACCGATGCCGACAGCAGGCCCCAATTGGTTGCCGAGATGGATAAAAGACTGTACAAGTGGGTCGAGGGCATGAAGGGAGCCATACAAAAGTATGATGAGGGCAAATACATACTGGTATTCGAGAAGGAATGGCTGTCTCGCATGCAGGAGAAAAAGTTCGATATATTGGACGATATTAGGGATATAAACGTGGGCAACACTATACCTCCAACCCTGAGCATGGGTATTGGCG
>DASRVG010000115.1:0-2752 GCA_035655175.1 Clostridia bacterium
GGTTATTGGGATACCCTTAAAGGGTTCCGGCACATCGCCAAACTCCATGTTCTCCCTAATCCCTGCCATAAGCGATATGGCCAACGTGAAACCCATCCCCGCCCCAAAACCGAAAACCGTGCTGGTAATAAGGCCGTATCCGTTTAAGGCGGACAACAGCGCAAAACCAAGTATTGCACAGTTGGTTGTTATAAGCGGCAGAAATATTCCAAGGCTCTGGTACAATGCAGGGCTGGTTTTCTTAAGAAACATCTCCACAAACTGTACCAGTGCTGCTATTACAAGTATGAACGCACCATACTGCAGGAATCTCTCCATCCCGAAGGGCATCAGTATATAGTGTTGCACCAGCCAGGTAGCTATGGCGGACAAGGTCATAACAAAGGTAGCCGCAAGCCCCATGCTGAAAGCAACCTCAATTCTCTTGGACACCCCCAGGAAGGGGCAAATGCCCAAGAACCTTGACAGCACGAAGTTATTTATCAGCACTGTGCTTATGAAAAGCAGCAGAAGTTCCATTGAATTAATCCCCCCTTAATTGCACTTCGCCTTTTTCTTATCGCTTAGCATAGCATTGAAAAAGCCCAATATCAGGCCCAGGGTTAGGAATGCTCCCGGGGGCAGTATGAAAATTATCCAAGATACAAAACCCTCTCCGAAAAGCTTTATCCCAAACACCGAACCCATTCCCAGTATTTCCCTTATTATACCAAGGAATGTAAGGGCCCAGGTAAAACCAAGCCCCATACCAAGGCCGTCAAGGGCGGACTTTCCTATGCCGTTCTTTGCCGCAAAGGCTTCCGCCCTGGCAAGTATTATACAGTTAACCACGATAAGGGGGATGAATAGTCCCAGCACCTTGTACATTTCCGGGAAAAACGCCGCCAGCACAAGGTCTGCTATTGTAACAAAGGTAGCAATTATAATTACATAGGCCGGTATCCTTACCTCATCGGGTATAACCTTTTTAAGTGCCGACACCATAACGTTGGATCCCACCAGGACAAAGGTTGTGGCAAGACCCATTGATACACCGTTTGCGGCTGCATTGGTAACAGCCAGCGTGGGGCACATCCCCAGAACCAGTCTAAAGGTTGGATTCTCCTTCCAAAGGCCATTTAAAAACGCAGAGACGGTTTTCATTATTTTGCACCTCCCGATACCCTATACTGTTCCAGTGCTTGTGGCAGGGGTTGTTTCAGTATAGCCGACACTGACCTTGAAGATACGGTAGCACCGGTAACGCCGTCAACGTCCTCATTTACTTCAAATTTGTCATTGATTGGCTTTTGCGCAAACTGGTCCTGGAAGGCCGCTTCTCCTATCCTGGCCCCAAGTCCCGGTGTCTCCGAATGGCTTAAGATTTTTATCCCGGTAATCATTTCCTGTTCGGGGTCTACTCCCACCATCAGGGTAATAATACCCTGGAAACCTCCCCCTTCCGCCACGTAGGCAAAGCCTGTTTCACCGCCGTTTACGTCCAGACCTTTGTACATGAGGAAGTCGGTTCCGGATATTTCTTCAAAACCGACGGCGCCGGGAAGGGTTTCCAGTATGGCCGTTTCCTGCTCGGTGGCCGCATTCGCCTCTATATGGGGTATGGTGTAGGTATAGGTAAGTGCAAGGAAGAACCCTGACCCTATCGAAATCAGTGCCAGCACTATAATAAGTTTCGCTGTAAGATTCTTCATTTTGCCTTCACCTCCCCATAAATTCTGGGCTGGATAAATTTGTCAATAATCGGAGTAAAGATATTCATAAGAAGTATCGAAAAGAGCACTCCCTCCGGATAACCGCCGTAAAGCCTTATTATAACCACAAGTACACCGGCGCCAATACCGAATATTATCCTGCCCAGCCTTGTTAACGGCGTGGTGACCATGTCGGTCGCCATGAAGAAGGCGCCCAGCATGAGGCCTCCGGCCAGCAGATGGAACATCGGATCGTGGCCAAGAACCAGAGTTAAGACCGCTACTGTTCCCAGGTAAGAAACCGGTATTCTCCAGTCAATAACACCCCTGTATATGAGGTACGCCCCGCCCAGTATAAGCAGCAGCGCCGAAGTCTCCCCAAGGGAACCTCCCACGTTTCCTAAGAACAGCTCCATGTAACCGGTTTTTACGCCTTCCATTTTCAACAAGCCCAGCGGGGTGGCACAGGTCACGCCATCTAATATCTTAATGCCCAGCAGGGTGGCACAGGTCACGCCATCCAACGGGCTGGTCCATGTGGTCATTTGTACGGGGAAAGAAACAATCAGGAATGCTCTTCCCACAAGGGCGGGGTTAAATGGATTGCATCCCAGCCCTCCGTACACCTGTTTACCAATTCCTATAGCTACCACGGCACCTGCTGCCGCCATCCACAACGGCAGTGACGGCGGAAGGGTGAGCGCCAGCAAGAGCCCGGTTATTACAGCGCTCCCATCGTTTATTGTAACGGGCTTATTCCTTATCTTCTGTATGGCCGCTTCGGCTGCCACTGCGGCACCAATGCTTACCAGCATGACCATGAGCGCCCCCATTCCAAAGAAATATACAGAGGCGGCAGCGGCAGGCAGTAGCGCAATTATCACATCAAGCATTATTCTTTGTACTGTTTCTTCCGACCTGATGTGCGGTGATGAACTAACTACCAGATTTCCATTGCCCATAGCTTCTCCCTCCTATCCGAATCAGGCTTGTTTTGCTTTCCGTCTTTCTGCCAAAATATCCGCCTTGATAAGCCTGATTCTTTCAACCAGCGGTCTCTT
>DASRVG010000116.1:0-21887 GCA_035655175.1 Clostridia bacterium
CGGTGCGGGACTTTGCCTGCAGCTTCCTCCAGATTTCACCTCACGGTGAACACCCTTGCTGTTTAGCTAATGGTTCCCACTACCAAGCCCATAGCGGACTTTCACCGCCAAGCTACTGCCCATGTCGGGCGAACATAAAAAGGGTTGTAAATATGTATAAATATTCACAACCCTGTATAAATGGTCAGCGACTAAGTCTATAAGCCGAGTTCTGTATTGGATGGTCATCTATCTAGGCCTGCTGTTACCAGCAGGCTCAAGCAACCTACCACGGGACACGACGGGCCGCCGCTTTCTCGTCCCTACTTGGTCTTGCTCCAGGTGGGGTTTACAGAGCCGTGCAGTCGCCTGCACGCTGGTGAGCTCTTACCTCGCCTTTCCACCCTTGCCCAGCACTTAACCGAACACAGCAATCCGGTTTTCACTATCCCGAAACGTCGGGTTAATGAAGAATAGCTGTACTGCTATGCTTAGTTAAGTGCTGGGCGGTTTATTTCTGTTGCACTATCCTTGGAGTCGCCTCCACCGGGTATTACCCGGCACCTTTGCCCTATGGAGCTCGGACTTTCCTCGTTGGCCCGATTGGGCCACCGCGACCATCTGACTTACTCGCTGACTATTTAATTTTCTGATTCCGCAAATACTATGCTACCACGAGTTCTTACACTATGTCAATCTATACTATCTGGCTGTCCTTACTGTCCATTCCATCGTTGGCAAGTTTGTCGGCCAGCTTGTTGCCGTTCCTTCCAATATGGTTTATCGAGTATCCGTCAAACCTTCCAAGATACGCCTTTGCTATTTCATAAAGCGGTTTTAGACCCTCGTTTTTCACCTGGTACTCACCCTTAATCTGCTTTACCACCAGCTCGCTGTCCATAAATATGTCCACCCGGCCGGCGCCGAGGGTGATTGCTTCTTCCAGGCCCCTTATCAGCGCGTAATACTCCGCCACGTTGTTGGTCTGGGTCCCTATGTACCGGCTTATTTGCGCAACCAATTCATCATTATCATCAAATATTGCCACGCCTATGCCCGCGTCCCCGGGATTTCCCCTGGACCCGCCGTCGGCGTATATCACCAGTTTATCCATTGTTACCCCCATTTTATTTTTTTGGATACAGTATCCTGCCGCAGGTTTCACAGTTAACCATCTCATCTTCCTTGAGCCTTTCGGTATACATCACCGAAACCTCCATATGGCAGCCGCCGCATTTGCCGTCTTCTATGGTCACCACCGCCGTATCCATGCCCAGCCTCACCCTGTTGTACCTGTCCATTACCCAGTCCTCAATCTTTTTTACTAGTTCTTCCCTTTGCTTGGTCAGTTCGTCGTATTCTTCCCTGGCCTTTTTTTCTCCCTCCAAGTATTCTTCTTTAAGCCGGTCAAATATATTCTTATATTTTTTCAGCTTGGCCCTGCTTTTTTTAACCCTCTCTTCCAACCTTGCTATCTCGGCCTGGAAAGTGCCATAAGCGCTTTCCAGGGTTTCTATATTGCGCTGCATTTCCTCCAGGTTCTTTTGCATGCCTTCCAGCTGTTTCATGTTGGATACTTCACCGCTGTAAAGCTTTTCTTCGGTTTTTTGGAAATTATACTTTAGCTCCTGAACCCTGCCCCTGTTGCTTTTGGACGATTTTATCGCCTCCATGAGCGCCGCCTCGTCCTTTTTCAGCAGGTCCTTTTCCCTATCGAATTTCGCTTTCAGTTCACGAAGCTTTTTCTTGCCCGTGTACACGGCCAGTTCTTTTTCCAGTTCACCGATGCGGCTGTCCAAACCCTGCAGGTCCCAAAGCAGGTCTATCTGTCTCATGACCATTCATCTCCTCTCCCGAACCCGGAATATAAAACTTATAAAAGGATAAAGGGATTGGTGTGAGTCTCTGACTTCATTACCTCAATTTCCATATCCGTCCCCTTAACGTGTCCTTCAATGTGCCTCTTGATTATGTCGGTCGCAATCTTCTCGGTACCATGGTGCCCTGCGTCAACAAGGGCCATGCCCAGCTGCCGGCATTTCAGCCCATCGTGATGCTTAATATCACCACTTACGAAAACATCCGCTCCTTTTGCCGCCGCCGTATCAATCAGGCTGCCGCCGCTTCCGCCGCAAAGGGCGACCGCCTTTACCAACCTATTAAGGTCCCCGGTGCATTTCACCCACTCAAGGTCCAGCGAACCCTTTACCCTTTTCACAAACTCCCCCAACGAAACCGGTTCCGGCAGCACCCCGATACGTCCCGGCCCTATGTCGCTGCGCCCATTATTGAGGGTATACACGTCATAGGCAACCTCCTCGTAAGGGTGCGCGTCCAGCATGGCCTTTACCACCTGTCGGGTCAGTTCGGCGGGCACAATGGTCTCCAACCTGTACTCCTCCACCCGTTCCAGTGTGCCCCTTTCCCCTATGAAGGGGTTGGTGCCTTCTCCCGGCATGAAGGTGCCTGTGCCCCTCGCCCGGAAGGTGCAGTGGCTGTAGTTCCCTATCCAGCCCGCCCCGGCATCCGCCATGGCCGTTGCCACCTTGTCCTCGTAACCCACCGGCACAAACACCACTATTTTCTCATAGCGGAGCCTTTCCGGCTGCTCCAGGGCCCGAACGTCCCCAATGCCCAAAAGGCTTGCAAGGTAATCGTTTATGCCTCCCCGGGTGTTGTCCAGGTTTGTATGGGCGCAGTACAGCGAAATACCATTCCGTATAAGGATGGCCGCCGTCCTGCCCGCCGGATGGTCCTCCCTAAGGGTTTTAACCGGCTCAAAGAAGAAGGGGTGGTGGGTTATAAGCAAATCCGCTTTCCTGTCCACCGCTTCCCTGGCCACTTCCTCCACCGGGTCAAGGGCAACCAGTATCCTTTTTACCTTTGCGGAGGGCATCCCCAGGTGAAGGCCTGGATTGTCCCACCCTTCCGCCATGCGCTCCGGCGCCAGCCTTTCCATTATGCCAATTATGTACCCCACGTCCGCACTCATCCGTATCCCTCCCTGCCGGGTACTTAGATTTCCGTTTCAACATACCCGGCCTCGCCTTCCTTAATCTCGGCCTGGCCGTTGGTAAGGCCCGCCACCCATGAGGCAAAAGCATCCTCTTCCCCCATCGGAACCAATATATCCATCTCCACCCTGTCTGAATACCTGGTTTCCTTTAATACGTAAGGCGAGGCGGCCAACTCGTTTTCTATCTTGCCCAGCCAGGTATAGTCAAAGCCTGCGGTCATGGACCGCATAAGCGACCTTTTCACAATCCCGGCAGATTCAATCCCTTCCGCCGCCGCCCTGCCGTAAGCCCTGATAAGGCCCCCCGCTCCCAGCTTTATTCCGCCGAAGTACCGGGTTACCACCACCACCGTGTCCCTTAAGCCCTTTTTGAGCAGCACTTCCAATATGGGCACTCCCGCCGTACCCCCCGGCTCGCCGTCGTCATTGGCCTTCTGTACCCCGTTTCCTTCGCCTATAACGTAAGCCGAGCAGTTGTGGGTGGCGTTCCAGTGCCTCTTTTTTATGCGCTGTACAAAGGCCTTGGCCTCTTCCTCGTTTGCCGCCCTGTCCACCTGGGCTATAAACCGGGACTTCTCGATTACAATTTCGCTCTCGCCGTAGCCCTTAACCGTCAGGTAGCCCGCATCCTGCAAGCTTCCATCACCCCCTGCAGCCTGGCCAGCCGGCGCTCATACTCCTTAAGCCTTTCCGCCGCCCCGGCTTTGCCCGAAATTTTTAGGCTGGCTATTATCTTTTTGTATTCCTTCTCCTTGCTTTTCAAAAGATGGGGCAGCAGCGGGTGGTTTTTTTCAATCAAGACTTTACCTATCTCATAATAAAACGGGTCCTCCGTTTCCTGATGGCCCGGCTGCGCCGCAATCACCTGGTAAATCCTTTCCCTTTCCCTGGCAAGGGTTTCATCCACTATTTTAAAGCCGTTTTTTGCAAGCCACTCCCTTACCACTTCCTGGGCGTTCATGGGCTGCAGCACCAGCCTCTTTACGCCCTCCAGCGCCTCCTTTCCGGCTTCAAGCAAGTTCCGGATGAGCACCCCGCCCATGCCTGCCATAACAATCGTATCCGCTTCCCCGGCTTTTAAGACCTCCAGGCCGTCCCCCAGCCGGGTTTCGATCCTGTCCTCCAGGCGGTACCTTTTTATTACCTCCCTGACCTTTTCAAGGGGGCCCTTCTTTACATCGTTTGCAATCCCCCGCTTCATTTTCCCGCTTTTGACCAGGAATACGGGTATGTACGCATGGTCGGTGCCTATATCGGCCACGGTATTTCCCTCCGGCACCAAGCCGGCAATGGCCGAAAGCCTTGGTTTAAGCTTCATACCGCCTTCTCCTCGAGGTCGGGCAGCTCATTTTGCACAAAGTTGTAAAGGTCGCTGTACCCTCCCATGTAATCCACCGGGGGCAGCACTTTTGCCCTTTTTATCAGGTGGGCGTCCAGCAGGAATGTTTTCATGCCCAGTATCCTGGCTATCATGTCCTCCTCGGCATCGTTCCCCACCATAAGGCACTGTTCCGGCCTCTTGTTGATTATTTCCAAGATTTCCCGGTAATATTCAATTTGCGGTTTGCAGTAGTGCATATCCTCAAAGGAGGTGATAAGGCTGAAAGAATCCGGGTCTATTCCCGCCCACCTTATCCTCTCCTCGATGGCAATCCTTGGAAACAGCGGGTTTGTGGCCAGCACCACTTCATAACCCTTGTCCTTTAACGTTTTCACCACTTTGGCGCATAACGGCTGGTGCCGGACAATGCTCTTAATTTTCTTGAAATCGGTCCGGTAAAACTCCTCAAACCTTGACATGAGCGGGGCGATGTCACAGCCCATAAGCCTTTTAAACTCTTCTTCAAAGGCCCTCTGGTTTGTCTTTTCTTTTTCGGTATTGCGGACCATGTATTCGGTTGCCTTCATTATGTTTTCAAGAAGGGATTTAGACTCCAGGATGCCTTTGAAACTCTCGGCAACCGCCTGGAAATACGAATGCATGAACTCTTCCATGTCAATGGACAGCAGTGTTCCATCCAGGTCGAATAGTACGGTGTTTATCACTTTTTTTTCCTCCCTAACGACTTCTATATCTTAATTTTACATTTAATTAGAACAATTGGCAACTTAAGTATGGTGCTTTGGATGGGCAATATTAAAAAAAGCACAAAAAAGTGCTTTTTCTGAAATGGTGGGCCTTCAGGGACTCGAACCCCGGACCGACCGGTTATGAGCCGGTTGCTCTACCAACTGAGCTAAAGGCCCAAATATGGCTCCTCAGGCTGGATTCGAACCAGCAACCCCTCGGTTAACAGCCGAGTGCTCCACCGTTGAGCTACTGAGGAATAAGGTTAACAATATATATTATACACGTCGGTATTATATTGTCAACCATAAAGTGCTGTTAAATTATTCAAGGTAATCCTTCAGCTTCTTGCTCCTGCTGGGATGCCGCAGCTTCCTCAGGGCCTTGGCTTCTATCTGCCTTATTCTTTCCCGGGTCACGTTGAACTCCCTGCCCACTTCCTCCAGGGTCCTCACCCTTCCGTCGTCCAGGCCAAAACGAAGCCTCAATACCTTCTCCTCGCGGGGAGTCAGGGTATCCAGCACGTCCACCAGCTGCTCCCTGAGCATTGTGAAGGCCGCGGCCTCCGCCGGGGCCGGTGCGTCATCGTCGGGTATGAAGTCGCCAAGGTGGCTGTCCTCCTCTTCGCCTATCGGCGTTTCAAGGGAAACCGGCTCCTGGGCAATTTTCAGGATTTCCCTCACCTTGTCCTCCGAAAGGCCCATTTCCTCTGCAATCTCCTCCGGCAGCGGCTCCCTGCCCAGCTCCTGTAAAAGCTGCCTTGAGACCCTAATGAGCTTGTTTATGGTCTCCACCATGTGCACCGGTATCCTTATAGTCCTTGCCTGGTCGGCTATGGCCCGGGTTATGGCCTGCCTTATCCACCATGTGGCATAGGTGCTGAATTTGAAGCCCTTTCTGTAGTCAAACTTTTCCACTGCCTTTATCAGGCCCAGGTTGCCCTCCTGTATCAAATCAAGGAAAAGCATGCCCCTGCCTACGTATCTTTTGGCGATGCTTACAACCAGCCTGAGGTTCGCCTCGGCCAGCTTTCTTTTCGCTTCCTCGTCGCCCTCTTCTATGGCCTGGGCAAGCTCTATCTCTTCATCGGCGGTCAGAAGGGGAATCTTCCCAATCTCCTTGAGATACATCCTCACCGGGTCGTCTATACTAACGCCTTCGGGTACGGTGAACTCTTCCGCCTCAAGCTCTGTTTCGTCCTCTATTATTTCTTTTACCATTTCATCTTCCCCGAGGATATCTATACCCATCTCATCGAAGGTGTCGTAAATCTTCTCTATCTGGTCCGGGTCCAGTTCAATCTCCTCAAGGGTATCCATTATTTCTTTGTAGGTAAGTGTGCCCTTGCTCTTACCCTTTTCTATAAGCTCCTTTACCTCGTCTATCCTATCCTCGCCTTGTTCGGCTTTATTATTCAAACTCTCTTTGGATGCATTCTCGACTTTCATTGGCATCCCCTCCCTTCCGTGCTGGCATTATAAACCCTTAAGCCTTCTCTGTATATCCATAAACTCTTCACAATACCCCCTGTACTGCTCCTCTTCCCCTTTTGTCCTATTCGTCCCCCTGTCTGCCAAACGCTTTATCTCCCCCTTTAGAAAATCACTCCTCATCCTGTATTTATGAACAATAATGGTATGAATACAGTCGCTTACAATTTTCTCTATACCCTCTTCCGCCGCCGGCAAATCATGCTGCATCAGTGCCACCGCCCTGCTTATTTCCTGCCGGTCTTCGAAGTGGTTTATTATATCTGCATACTTTATTTCCCGGTCGTTGCCCGCGGAGTTTATCAGTTCAAACAGCCTTGCGTGCAGCGGGTCGGAAAAGTCCTCGCTTTTTAACCTTTCGGCTATTATATCCCTAAGCCTTTTATCATTAAACATTAGCGTTAACAGCGTTTTTTCCGCCTCTATGTTGGCAGCCTTGACAGAATAACTATATTCCCGGCCGTTATTATTATGTCTATTTTTACCAGATATATTCCTGCCGCCCTTTCTGCCCTTTTTGGCCAGCCGCAGCACCTCTTCCCTCAGCGCCGCTTCATAGGTTTTTGCCCTTTGGGCCACCATTTTAATGTATTCGGTCCTTTCCAGCTCGTTGTCCAGCCTTGCCAGCGCCGCGGCCGCCTCTTTGAGAAATTCCACCTTTCCGCCCATGTCATTCAAATCGTACTTTTTTTCCAGCAGCGCAATCCTGTAATCAGTAAGCGGCATCGCTTCCGAAACCAACTTTAGAAATGCTTCCCTGCCATGGGCCTTGATGTATTCGTCCGGGTCCTTGCCCTCCGGCAGCTGCAGTATCCTAACCCTGCAGCCCGTTCCCTCAAGTATTTCCATGCCCCTCTGGGCAGCCGCCTGGCCTGCGGCATCGCTGTCGTAGGCTACTATTACGTTGGAGCTGTACCTCTTAATTATCTCCGCCTGTCGCTGCGTAAATGCGGTACCTAAAGACGCAACGGCGTTTTCCACGCCGTGCCGGTGCAGCGATATTACGTCCATGTATCCTTCAACCACTATCAGCTCTCCGTTTACTATATGCTTCTTCGCCCTGTTAAGCCCATACAGAGTGCCGCCCTTGTAAAACACCGGCGTCTCTGGCGAGTTCAGGTACTTCGCACCCTTTCCATCCCCCATCATCCTGCCGCCAAAGCCTACAACCCTGCCCCGCACGTCTATGATGGGAAACATTATCCTGTCCCTGAATCGGTCATACAGCGTCCCGCCTTTGCTGCGGCTCGCGAGGCCGGCCTTTTCCACGATGTCCGGACCAAAGCCCGCCCTTTTCAGGTAAGATATAAGGCTTCCCCCGTCGCCGGGGGCATAGCCCAGGCCAAACTGCTTTATTATCTCGTAATTAAGCCCCCTGCCTGCCAGGTAGTCCATCGCCCTTTTGGCGCCTTTGAGGCACCTTGCGTAATACCTGGCTGCGGCAACGTTGGCTTCCAGTATCCTGCCCGCCGTTTTGTACCTCTCGCTGACACCCTTTTCCAGCCCCTTTTCGGGAATGGGCAGCCTGCAGCGGTCGGCCAGCATCTTTACGGCGTCAAGAAAGCTTAAGTTTTCAATGTTCATAATAAAAGTAATCACATTTCCTCCGGCACCGCAGCCAAAACAGTGATACAGCTGCTTATCGGCTGAAATGTTGAATGATGGCGTATCCTCTCTGTGAAAGGGACACAATCCCCGGTACCTGTCGCCGCTCTTAGTAAGCGTCATGTATTCGGACGCAACCTCTACCAAATCGTTGGCTTCGCGGACCCTGTTGACAAATTCCTCGGGAAAACGGTATTTCATTTTACTCACCTTTTTGGAGCGGCACGGAAATTCCCCCACTCCGGCTCCATAGTTTTTAGTTTATTCGACACCATGTACGTTATTCCTTCAAAATATTTTTATATTTATTGCCACCATTTTCTTTAGTATTTTTGTCAATAAAACTTCATTATATACCTTCCGGACGGCTTCCGGTTGAACGGCGCCGCCCGCCGTATTTCATATTCCTTATCGACTTTTATTAAGTATTTCTACAAAGGTGAAAGAATTCCTTCATCCCGCGTTTTAATATCTGCAAAAACATGTTCCCCTTTTGCTATTCTTTGGGTTTATGCGGTTCAAAACCCTGTGGAATGTGGTATAATATCACTGGTAAGCTTATCCTCTGGATAAAAGATTAGGTCCTAAGGAGGAATGGGAATTGTTTAAGGGGATCTTCACACCCATAGTAACTCCCTTCAATGAATTGGAGGAGGTAGACTATTCAAAAATGGCCCACAACCTGGACCGGTGGGGACAAACCGACCTGGACGGGATTGTGGTGCTGGGGACCAACGGCGAATTTGTATACCTTGGAATGGAAGAAAAGGTGGAACTTATCAAGTTCGTCGTAAAGACCTTTAACCCGGACAAAAAAGTAATCGCCGGTACCGGATGCGAATCCACCAGGGACACTATAGCGCTGTGCCTGGAAGCGGCGGAAGCCGGGGCCTATGCGGCACTGGTACTGCCTCCCCATTATTACAAGGGCTCCATGAACGAAGAGGTCTTGTACAGCCACTACATGGAGGTAGCGGATAATTCACCGATACCGGTTATGCTGTACAACATGCCGAAGAACACCGGCATCAACCTTTCCGTTGGCCTTGTGGCCAAGCTGTCGCAGCACCCCAATATCGTGGGCATAAAGGATACCGCGGGTAACATAGTACAGCTGGCGGAGCTTGTAAGGGACACCGCCGAAGGTTTTTCGGTGTTTGCCGGAAATGCGGGGTATTTGCTGCCCGCCCTGTCCATAGGAGCAGTGGGGGCCACCGCGGCCACCGCCAATATCCTGCCCGAGATGTGCTGCCAGGTAGTAAAGCTTTTCAACGAGGGAAAGATGGAAGAAGCAAAGGCCGTCCAGCAAAGGCTGCTTGAGCCCAATAGCCTGGTTACATTCAAATACGGTATACCGGCACTGAAGGCGGCCATGGACATGCTGGGATACCAGGGCGGTATGCCAAGGCGTCCGTTAAAAACCCTGGCAGTACGCGAAAAAGAGATGGTAAAGGCCGCCCTCATAAGGTGCGGGGCGCTTCAGGAATAAATTTTCCGGTTTATATATTGAACGACTTGGGGATGGTAATGTTTTTGAAGGTGTCTATGCAGTAATTATCGGTCATTCCGGATATGTAATCGCATACACCCCTTTCAAGGCCCTCCTCCTCGGCTATCCTTTGATAGAATCCGGGCATTTTGTCCGGGTTCTTTGTGTAATACCCGAAAAGGAACTCTATCACATGGCTTATGCCCTCCCTCTCCAGCTTGCAGGCGGGACCAAAATACACGTTTTGGAACATGAAGTCCCTAAGTCCAACAAGGGCCTCTTGAACCGGCGGGCTTAGCCCTATGGAGTATATCCCCTTTTCTATGAGGGAGGTACTGTACTCTATCGCATCCTTAACCAGCGTTGAAATTCTTTTTGAATGGGTATCCCCCAGTACATCAATAAAGTCCCGGGGCAGGTCGGCGGGCTTTAATATCCCGGCCCTTATGCTGTCGTCAATGTCGTGCTGCACATAGGCAATCTTGTCGCTAAGCTTAATAACCTGTCCCTCCAGCGTACCAGCTTCTTTTACTTTTTTGCCAAAGCCGCTGTGATAAAGGACCCCGTCCAGCACCTCCCAGGTAAGGTTTAACCCCCGGCCGCTGCTGCCCTCCTCTATTACCGTCAGCACTCTTACACTGTTTTCGTTGTGCCGGAAGCCGCCGGGCATAAGGCGGTCAAGCACCTCTTCCCCGGAATGGGAAAAGGGAGTGTGGCCCACATCATGGGCCAGCGCTATGGCCTCTATAAGGTCGGTGTTTAGCCTCAGGGCATTGCCTATGGTCCTGGCAATCTGGCTTACCTCCAGCGTGTGGGTTAGCCTTGTCCTGTAGTGGTCGTTGTCCTGGGAAATAAACACCTGGGTCTTATGCTTGAGCCGACGGAAGGCCTTGGAATGGATAATCCTGTCCCGGTCCCGCTGGAACTCGGTTCTTACGGGGCATTTTTCCTCCCGCCTTTCCCTGCCCCTGCTCTTCGCCGAAGGGCAGGCGTATGGCGGCAGCATTTCCAGCTCGTGCTGTTCCTGCTTTTCCCTTATGTTCATCAAAACCACCTCAAAACGAAGCTTCTTTAAATACAATAATACACTAAACACGCATCAAAAGAAACCCGCGCGTTTAGTGTGCTTTTAGCCGCAAGCAACTATAACCTATGACCTGTGTTATTTGACCTGGCTTTAGATAACCTTGACCCCTACCGCTTCAATTTCGGTGAAAAACAAGAATCTTCTCAGCCTAAACTTAAGCACCCCGTCACTGGTGGAAATTCCCTTGTGCACGTATACCTTAATGCCGTCCGCTTCGTACCTGTCAAAGCTTTCGGCGTTATCCGGCCTGTCCGTTGAAACCAACGGCTCGCTTGCACCCGCTCAGCAGGTCTTGGGGGCGACTTTCTTAAGCGTTATAGTTTTTATTCCCTTATTGTTCAAATACTCGACCAATTTCGCATCAAGCTTTATTTTCACAAATAACCCCTCTTTTCCGCGAAAATATATACCCTATATAAGTATATACCCAAAACCGGCCCCAAATCACCCTTTCTGTGCCTTTTGAGATCAGGAATATGCTTCCCGGGCTGCCCATAAGGGAATACGATTACTCAGATTCATATCTTAAAAAAACTCCCCATTCTTCCATGCTTTTAATTAAGCCCAGTATAAACCTATGCGGAAGGAATGGGGATGGTTCAGCCTGGGAAGCGTTCATTTTCTTTTCAAGACTTCAAATCTCCTTTTCCCAACCTGTTGTTTTTCCAAACGCGAGAATTTATCATTCCTAACTTTCTGTTTCTTGTCCATGCAAAGGCCGATAATGGTATCGCAGTGGCAAACTTCATAGAGCACGTCCAGCAGCCTGTCTATAACTTTTTCTTCATCCCCCGCCCAGTCCACCATGCTGCCATAGGGGACATCGGTAACAATAATATCCGGTTTTGTTTTAAGGTCAATCTTCTTTAATGCATCCGACCGAAAAACTTCGAAACTGATATTGCTTCTAATCAGGCCCTTGAGTGTTACCGCACTTTCCCTTGCTTCAACATGGGACTTCTTCTTAAAACTCTCTATCATTTGGTCAATCTCTGCTATCCGCTTATCCATACCTTCCCTGCTTAGCAGTGACAAATTCTTTTCCGCGATACCAAGAAGTTCATCATCTATATCACTTCCGATTATTTTTCCAACGATGCCCTGGTTTAAGAATCCCAGGACGGTGAGCAGGTATCCCCCGCCGCAGCAGCAGTCGTATAAGCAAATGTCATTATTTTTTGGCAAGTACTGCAGGCACCTTCCGAATATCTCCTGGGCAAGTCTAACCGGGAAGTTTGTCATACCGCTTGCATGGTACAAAACGCGGCCGCTGGAAAAGTCCTCGTAATTATCATTTTTCGCATATTTGTATTCCATGTGAAAACCCCGTTTGCCTTTAATATCCAATAACTATAATATCAAATATCCTTTTGCACTATGGCCGGTTGAAAACACCAAGAGAAGTTCATTTTATCCAGGAAACCAAGATACCGTCACGTATTTTTTTGACCTCTTCTATTCTATTGGCATCAGTCCAGCTGTAAAATCCCTGTCCTGATTTTGCGCCCAAATTCCCGGTTTCTTTTGCTTTAGAAAGCATGGCAGGAACATGCGGGCTGCTGCACAAGTCCTTCATCAGGTAATCGGCAATATTGTAAAATACATCCAGTCCGCCCAGGTCGGCTCCTTCCAGCAGGCCGGTAGCCGAGAACCGACGGCTTATGTGCTTTATCGCTGTATCAACAGCCTCCACAGATGCATATCCCTGTTCGACCATGTATAATGCTTCACGCATTAATGCCATCTGAAGGCGGTTCACAATAAAGCCCGGGGCCTCCATCTTCATGAGCACCGGCGTCTTTCCGATTTTCTCCAATAAGTCCAGGGCGGTATCTATCGTCTCGGACGATGTTAACCCACCTGGTATAACTTCCACCAGTTCCATAAAATGAGGCGGATTTATAAAGTGAGTGACAATGAAACGGTCAGCCCGGTTGACGGCTGAAGAAATTAGAGATGGACTAAGCCCAGATGTACTGGATGCAAAAATAGTATGGGGAGGGCAGATTTTATCAAGGGCCGAGAAAACGTTTTGTTTTACTGCCAGGTCCTCGGAAACGGCTTCAATAACAAAATCTGCTCCTGCTGCCGCCTCTTCTATTGTCATTACTCCTTGGATCCTGGAAGCTATTTCACGATTCTGCGTGGAATTAATCAGGTTATATTCTTCCAAGGTTTTTAAGATTTCGTTTATGCTTTTAAAACCACGAGCGATGCTTTCTTCAGACCGCCCGAACATGCGTACATTATACCCTGCCTTCGCAAACACGACAGCCAAACTTGAACCTATAGTTCCTGTTCCCAGGCTGCATATGGTTTTTATGTTATCGATTGTCATAATATGCCTCCCCGAAATCATATATAGATTGTTTTAATTTTTCCTACAGACGCGATTCTTTCTTCAACCATTTTATCGGCTGCCCTGTATGTTGGAATGCCGTGTCTTTCAGCTATCTCAAAAACTTTCTTGCAGGCGTCATAAATTTTTGCAGTGTTTTTCATGGCATTTTCCTTGCTGTATTCACGTCCCGATATATCATCGATTATATTGATAACACCGCCGCTGTTTATTACATAATCCGGTACATAGAGTATTCCTCTTTCATGAAGAATATCGCCATGTCTTGGCTCGGCTAACTGGTTGTTAGCCGGACCGGCTATAATTTTGCATTTTAGCTGCTCAATTGTTTTGTCGTTTATTATGGCGCCTATGGCGCAGGGCGAAAACACGTCACATTCTACCCCGTATATTTCATCCTGCCCTACGGCAGTTGCACCCAGTTCTGCTACAGCCCTATTGACTTTAGCTTGGTCCCTTGAAGTCACTATTAATTTAGCCCCCGCTTCATACAACAACTCGGCCAGGATTCTTCCGACAGCTCCCAGTCCTTGAATTGCAACGGTTTTCCCTTTTAAATCATCGCTGCCATAAACTTCGTTAACAGCTGCCTGCATCCCTTTAAACACTCCATAGGCTGTCATCGGAGAAGGGTTGCCGCTTCCCGTCTCCAAGCCCACTATATGGTCCGTTTCACAATTAACATATGCAGCGTCCTGTTGTGTCATATTCATATCTTCACCGGTTATGTACCTGCCGTTTAGTCCTTCAACAAACCTTCCAAAAGCTCTAAACAATGCTTCGCTTTTTATCTTCTTCGGGTCGCCTATAATAACTGCTTTCCCGCCGCCAAGGTTTAACCCCGCAGCCGCATTTTTATACGTCATGCCCCTGGCCAATCTTAACGCGTCAATGATCGCTTCTTCATCGGTCTTATAATCGTAGATTCTTGTTCCGCCCAAGGCCGGCCCTAACGTGGTATCGTGAATGGCGATAATCGCTTTTAACCCGGTGCTTTTATCCTGGCATAATATCAGTTGTTCGTAATCATATTCTTGCATTATTTTAAATATCTCCATATAATGTGCCTCCTTCTATATATAGGTTTCTCTATGGCTTATATTATATTAATAAGGTCGTAATTGGTCAAACGGCGGATTGTATATAACAAAAAGGGTACCAACACTAGAATATTAAGTGTCAGTACCCTTATTTTATTACTTAATAGAATTCCTTAAGGCCTTAAACCCATGAGGTTTTCCTATTATTTTACCTTACTTCTATTGGCCTTTGTTGATTACAGCGGCCTGGGCGGCGGCCAGCCTGGCGATTGGTACCCTGAAGGGCGAGCAGGAAACGTAGTCAAGGCCCACCCGGTGGAAGAAATCTATCGAAGAGGGCTCCCCGCCGTGTTCGCCGCATATGCCCAGCTTGATATCCGGGCGGGCTTTTCTGCCCAGTCTCACCGCCATATCCACCAGCTTGCCCACGCCTACCTGGTCCAGTTTCTGGAAGGGGTCTGCCTCTATTATGCCCTTGTTTTTATAATCCTCCAGGAATTTTCCCGCATCGTCCCTGGAAAAGCCCATGGTCATCTGGGTCAGGTCGTTGGTGCCGAAGGAGAAAAACTCCGCCTCCTTTGCCACCTCGTCGGCGGTAAGGGCGGCCCTTGGCACTTCTATCATGGTGCCGGTCAGGTAATGAAGGTCAACCCCCGACTCCCGTATTATTTCGTCGGCGGTTCCAACTATGAGGTCCTTCAAGTACTTGAACTCGGAGACACTGCCCACCAGCGGCACCATTATTTCAGGCTTCACCCCTATGCCGTCCTCCTTTTTCACCTCTATCGCCGCCTCTATGATTGCCCTCGTCTGCATCCTGGCAATCTCCGGGTATGTAATGGCCAAGCGGCAGCCCCGGTGCCCCAGCATCGGGTTGAACTCCTCAAGGTCATTTATCACGCCCTTGAGGTCCTGGACCGGGATGCGCATATCCTCCGCCAAGACTTTTATATCCCGCTCCTCCTTTGGCAGGAATTCATGCAGCGGCGGGTCAAGAAGCCTAATGGTAACAGGCCTTTCCCCCATTGCCCTGAATATGCCCTTGAAGTCCTCCTTCTGCATGGGCAAAAGCTTTTCCAGGGCCTTTTCTCTCTGTTCAGTGGTCCTGGACAGTATCATTTCCCTTACAACCGGAATCCTGTTCTCCTCAAAGAACATGTGCTCGGTCCTGCAAAGGCCTATGCCTTCCGCGCCAAACCGTACCGCAGTGGCGGCGTCTTTCGGGTTGTCCGCGTTGGCCCATACCTCCAGTTTCCTGACCTCATCCGCCCAGCCCATAAGGATTGCGAAACTGCCCGAAAGAACCGGTTCGGTGGTGGGTATGCTGCCCAAATAAACCCTGCCTGTACTCCCGTCCAGTGATATGAACTCCCCTTCGGTTACGGTAATCCCGTTAACGGTGAACTTTTTTTGGTCTTCCTCAACCCTTAAGGTGCCGCAGCCGGCGACACAGCATTTGCCCATGCCCCGGGCAACCACCGCAGCGTGGGACGTCATGCCGCCCCTGGAGGTGAGAATTCCTTCCGCCGCGTTCATGCCCTCTATATCCTCCGGCGAGGTTTCCTGCCTTACGAGTATTACCTTGATACCCGACCTTGCGGCTTTAACTGCATCCTCTGCGGTAAAATACACCGCCCCGGTGGCCGCCCCCGGCGATGCCGGGAGACCCTGGGCCAGCAGCTCGGCCTTTTCCAGCGCCTTTATATCAAAATTGGGGTGCAGCAGCTGGTCAAGCTGCCCGGGCGGTACGCGAAGCAGGGCCTCTTTCCTCGTTATTAGCCCTTCTTCCACAAGGTCCACCGCCACCCTCACCGCAGCGGCGGCGGTCCTTTTTCCGTTTCGGGTCTGAAGTATGTAAAGCTTGCCCCTCTCCACGGTAAACTCTATATCCTGCATGTCCCTGTAGTGCCCTTCCAAAAGGTTTGCTATGTTCTTGAACTGCTCATGTATATCGGGGAACATCTCCTTCATGCTGTCAATGGGCTTTGGCGTCCTTATGCCCGCAACCACATCCTCCCCCTGGGCGTTTTGCAAAAACTCGCCAAACAGCGCTTTTTCACCGGTTGCCGGGTTTCTTGTAAAGGCAACACCGGTACCGGAGGTATCCCCCATATTGCCGAACACCATCGACTGGACGTTAACCGCCGTTCCGAGATGATGGGGTATACCGTTTAAGTTCCTGTATGTTTTAGCCCGGGGATTGTTCCATGAATTAAACACCGCTTCAACGGCCTTCAAGAGCTGGTCCTTCGGGTCCTGAGGGAACTCCTCCGACCTTTCCTGCCTGTACAGTTCCTTGTACCTCTCCACCACCTCCATGAGGTCTGCGGCGGACAATTCGGTATCCAATTTAACACCCTTTTTGTCCTTGACGGCATCCAGGATGGCTTCGAACTTGTATTTCTCTATATGGGACACCACGTCCCCGAACATTTGTATGAACCTTCTATAGCTGTCGTAGGCAAACCTTTCGTTCGTGGTGGACTCTGCCAGGCCCATTACCGATCGGTCGTTGAGACCCAGGTTTAAAATGGTATCCATCATTCCGGGCATTGAAATTGCCGCGCCGGACCTCACCGAAACCAGCAGCGGGTTTTGCAAGTCACCGAATTTCTTGCCGGCAGCACGTTCAAGTTCCTCCATATATGTAAATAATTGCTCCACCAGCCCGGGGTCAAGCCGGCTGCCACATTCCGAATAGTACTTGTTACAGGCCTCGGTGGTAACCGTGAACCCAGGCGGCACCGGAAGCCCTATCCTGGTCATTTCGGCCAGGTTGGCCCCCTTGCCCCCCAGCAAGTCCTTCATTTCGGCCCGCCCTTCCCGGAACATATAAACGTATTTGACCATCTTTTACGCCTCCTTTAAAACTTGCATAACTATGCTGGCCGTTTCTTCCACGGCTTTCTTGGATACATCTATTACAGTACAGCCCAGCTTTTTAAACAGGGCATCGCCGTACTCCAGTTCCTGCAGTATCCGTTCCATGCTGGCATAGTTGGCACTGTCGTTAAGCCCCAGGGTCTTTAGCCTTTCCCTCCTTATCTGGTTTAGCTTATCCGGGTCCGCCGTAAGACCTATTATCTTCTTCGGTGAAATCTCGAATAGTTCCTGGGGCGGGGGTATTTCCGGCACCAGTGGAACGTTTGCCACCTTATAGTTCTTGTGTGCCAGGTACATGCTCAGGGGTGTCTTGGACGTACGCGACACGCCTATCACCACAACGTCAGCCTTAAGTATCCCCCTGGGGTCCTTGCCGTCGTCGTATTTGACGGCAAACTCCACCGCATCCACCCGCTTGAAATACTGCTCGTCGAGCCTGTATATAAGGCCTGCCTCCATCTTGGGGGATGTGGTGGCTATTTTGCTTAACGCTTCCATAAGCGGTCCCAGGATATCCACCCTGGGTATGCCGTACCTGTCGCATTCCTCCTCAAGGGCCTTTTTCAGTTCCGGCAGCACTATGGTGTACACTACTATGCTGTTGTAATTCTTTGCTTCCTCTACAATCCGCACTATCTGGGATTTGTCGGTGACATAGGCTTCCTTCCTTATCTCCGTGATGTCCGAGTTAAACTGTATCGCAACGGCATTTACCACCTTCTCCGCGGTTTCACCAATTGAGTCTGATACTATGAATATCCTGGGCCCGTTAACATTCATTGTGCTGCATTCCTCCCTCTATCATTCTTTAAGCATATCGTGTATTACAGTAACAATGCCTGTTTTTGACACCCTTCCGGTTATTTTCAATTTTTCCCTGCCGCCGGTATCCTCCCTGGTTACTACCGGTATGCAGTCAACCTCATGCTCCACCATCTTTGCTATGGCCATGGCGAGGGTTTCCTCGTCTTCCAGTGTGACAATATTGGGCATCCTCGTCATAACCACGCTGATGGGTATCCTATCCAGGTCGGTCTTTCCTATGGCATGCTTCAAAAGGTCCTTCCTGGATGCCACGCCGGCAAGGTATCCCCCCGACTGCACAAAAATGGTCCCCACATCCTCCAGGAACAGGCTTACTATGCAGTCGTACACGCTGGTATCGACGTTTACCACCACCGGTCGCGTTTTTATGTCCTTAACAAGTATGTTGTTAATGAAATCCGCTATCATGTTGGTGGGGATGCGCCCGGTCAGCGAATATCCCACTTTTGGCCTGGCTTCAAGAATCCCCGCCATGGTGAGAATGGATAGGTCGGACCTAAGAGCGGCACGGGTAAGGTTCAGCCTTTCGGCTACCTGCTCGCTGGTTATTGGCTGCTGTGATTTTACTATCTCCACAATCTGCATTTGCCTGTCGGACAGTTTGATACCCATCACCCCCCGTAGTCTTGATTATACACTATAGTATACATCATTCGCGGCCATTGTGCTACACAAAATAAAGGGACAGGGGACAATAGTCTCTAAGCCGGAACTGTCAACTGTTGCAATTATGGTGAATAATATGTATCGAGAAGGAGAGGAGGTTTGGTAATGAACGGAGGCCATTATGATTCATACGGCCAGTGCCCCTACAGGATGATAGCAATGCAGGATGACGCCGACTATAGATATATGCTTGAAATGTACCCCCGGGCCTGCCAGGTAGTTTACCGGCATTCAGCGGACGAAATAATGCGGAGGGAAAGAATGGGACACCTGCAGGATAATATGTACCCCAACAGGGCAATAATCGATGAAATGATACAAGGCGTATACGACAGATGCAGCCACGAACTGCTAGGGGATATGCATGAGGGCAGGCAGTTTTATTCCGACAGGGGGGATGTATTAAGGGACCTTGTAACCGTAATACTTCTAGCGGAATTGTTCACGAGAAGGCGCCGACGCAGAAGACGTTTTTACACCGGATATTAAACAAGTGCCTCCGCAAAAACGGAGGCACTTGTTTAATAGGCAAGTTTTTCAGTGAGGTAGGCTTCAAGGTCCTCTATGTGTATCCTTACCTGTTCCATGCTGTCCCGCTCCCTTATCGTAACCGAATTGTCGTTTTGGCTGTCAAAATCGTAGGTTATACAAAAAGGCGTGCCGATTTCGTCGTGCCTTCGGTATCGCTTGCCTATGCTGCCCGCCTCGTCATACTCGACGGTGAAACTCCTCTGAAGCCTCGTGTAAATAGCGTAGGCTTCCTCACCAAGCTTTTTGGACAGCGGGAATATCGCAGCCTTGACCGGCGCCAGCGCGGGATGCAGTTTCAGTACCGTCCTTACATCCCCGTCCCCCAGGTCCTCTTCGTCATAGGCATCGGCAAGGAATGCCAGCAATACCCGGTCCACCCCCACCGATGGCTCTATGCAGTACGGGATATACTTTTCGCCGGAGAAGGGGTCGGTGTAGGAAAAGTCCTCCCCCGAATGCTCCATGTGCTGCCTTAGGTCATAATCGGTCCGGTCGGCGATGCCCCAAAGCTCGCCCCAACCGAAGGGGAACTTGTACTCTATATCGGTGGTGGCATTGCTGTAATGGGACAGCTCCTCAGGGCTGTGGTCCCTCATCCTGATGTTTGATTCATTCATTCCCAGCTCCAGCAGCCAGTTTTTGCAAAAGTCCTTCCAGTACGCAAACCACTTGAGGTCTTCGCCGGGGGCGCAGAAAAACTCCAGTTCCATCTGTTCAAACTCCCGGGTCCTGAATATGAAGTTGCCCGGCGTTATCTCGTTCCTGAAGGCCTTGCCTATCTGGGCTATTCCGAAGGGCACCTTTTTCCTGGTACTTCTCATTACATTTTTGAAATTAACGAATATACCCTGGGCTGTTTCCGGCCGCAGGTATATTTCCGCCTTGGAATCCTCTGTTACCCCCTGGAAGGTTTTGAACATCAGGTTAAACTGCCTTATACCTGTGAAGTCATGCTCGCCGCAGTCGGGGCATTTTATACCCTTTTCTTTAATAAATTGCTCCATCTTTTCGTTATCCCAGCCGTCAACAGTGACCTCCTCTCCTGCTTCCCTGTAGTAGTCCTCAATGAGCTTATCCGCCCTGAACCTGGATTTGCATTTTTTGCAGTCCATAAGAGGGTCGTTGAAGCTGCCCACGTGCCCCGATGCCACCCAGGTCCTGGGATTCATCAGTATCGCCGCATCCAGTCCCACGTTGTATGGGCTCTCCTGTACGAATTTTTTCCACCATGCCCTTTTTACGTTGTTCTTGAGCTCCACTCCCAGCGGACCGTAGTCCCAGGCGTTTGCCAGGCCCCCGTAAATCTCGGAGCCGGGGAAAATTATGCCCCTTGTTTTGCACAGCGATACCAGTTTCTCCATTGAATATTCCTTTGCCATTTGTTTTTCCTCCCCATGCCAAATTGTATTAATGCTTTTATTGCTAAATAAAAAGCCCCTTCATCCCCACCATAGGGACGAAAGAGCCAATCTTCCGCGGTTCCACCCTAATTGGTACCCCCGGGTACCCCCTTGATACAAAATGCTCCGCAACGCCCTTCACCGGCCTATTGCACCGGGCTTGCACCCTCCCCGGCTCGCTTGGCCAAATCGGCCGATTACTCCTCTGCTTCCACGCATCCATTCTTAATTTATTTTTAGTCTAACCAATTAATACGGTTTTGTCAATCGCCCTGTTGGTCCTTCCTTCTTACCCTTACCCTTCTCCTCCTGCTGCTCATAATATCCTTTGCATCGTCCGCCAGGTCGTCAATGAATCCCTTTGCAGCTCCAGCTTTCTTTTCGACTATTTCGCTTAAGTTTATAACTGCCCCGCCGGGTTCTTCGATCTCCACCGTTGTCTTGGAAATAAGCGCAACCACTGCGCCTATGGCCGCAAGCTGCGGCGCCAAAAGGGTGCCAATGGCCCCGGCGGTAACGGGTATATCAAGTATGGTATTGCCGTCCTTTTTAACCCTTATCTTGGTGACATTGCCCTGCTTGATTAACTCTTTTAACTTTTCCAGCATCTCGTTACCCGCCGACGACAGGCTGTCGGTCCATTTTTCGCCCTTCTTGGCAGATTCCAGGTCAATAAGGGTTTCCACCACGTCCCCTCCGCATTTTTCCAGGGCTTCCTTGGCCTCCTTGTACGACAGGCCGGTGCGCTCCCTTATTATGTCTATTTTTTCAAGTGTGATCTCCATCATTCCAGCCTCCCTGTTACATTATTTTTTATACTATCCATAAACCTGTTGGAAGAAAAGTCCTTGTCGATATGTACCGCCACATAAGCCCTCATTATCGTCTCCAGTTCCTTTAGTGTATGTCTTCCTACCTTGAGGCAGGCCAGTTTTTTCAGCCTCCATCTCAGCATAAGCTTCATCACCGCTATGGTGCCGGGGCTTACCCTGTAGCCGTAGGGGTCCACATTCTCACAGGCCGGGCACAGTACCCCTCCCGAAACCGGGCTGAAATACCCGGCATCGGTTTCGGCTCCGCAGCTCGCGCAGTGCCCCAACCTGGGTTTAAACCCGGCACAGGCCAGCACTTTGAGCTCGGCTGCCCTAAGCAGCAGCTCGGGATTTGCTTCCTCTCCGGCGAGCATGTACAGGGCCCCCAGCACAATCCTAAGAAGCTTTCCCGGCGGCTGGGCGGGCTGCACCACCTCGTTGGCAAGCTCTATTAAGTATGTACAGCGGGCAAGCCTTGTAAGGTCGTTTCTTATCTTGTGAAAGGTATTTATTATTTCCGCCTGGTCTATATAGTACCAGGTTTTTCCCTTGAACAGTACAAAGTCGCAATAGCAAAAAAGCTGGGTACCCGCCATTAGCTTGCTTTTTGTCCTGCGGGCGCCCTTTGCCATGGCCT
>DASRVG010000117.1:0-2828 GCA_035655175.1 Clostridia bacterium
AGACAGGGGGTGTACAGCAAAACGAACACCATGAAGGCATAGGCGGAAAGCGCTGAAAAATGCTGTGAAAGCGCCGTACCAGCCTTCACTGAAGCCTCTCCCGCCAATTCACCCAGCCCGTACACCACCCCAAGGGTGGCCACCACCACCTCTTTGGCGGCAAGGCCTGTTAGGAGAGCCACCGATGCCTCCCAGCTGCCGAAACCGTTTGCCTCGAAAACCGGCGCCAAGGCCCTTCCTAATCCTGCCAGCAAGCTGTCCGACATTTGGGCGGGGCCGCTGAGATTAAAGCTTGACATAAACCATACCACCACCGACATGGCAAATATTATGGTTCCCGCCCTCTGAAGGTATTCCTTTCCCCGGTCCCAAACCCGCAGCACCAGGCTTTTTAATGCCGGCAGCCGGTAGGGAGGAAGCTCCATTATAAGAGGAACGGATTCACCCTTGAACAGCGTATTCTTAAATATCAGTCCCATTGTTACGGCAATGACTATGCCCAGTATATACAGTGAAAACACGACATTGGTCTCGCTGCCCGGGAAGAACACCGCGGCAAACAGCGCATAAACCGGCAGCCTTGCCCCGCAGGACATAAAGGGAGCAATCAGCATGGTAAGTTTCCTGTCCCTTTCTTGCTCCAAGGTCCTTGTGGCCATTATCGCGGGCACCGTGCAGCCAAAACCGATTATCATCGGAACAAAGGCCTTGCCGGACAGGCCAATCCCCCTCATTGCCCTATCCATAATGAACGCAGCCCTGGCCATGTAACCGCTGTCCTCCAGCACCGCTATAAAGAGAAACAACGCGAATATCAAGGGCACGAAGGAAACCACCCCGCCTACGCCGCCTATAATGCCGTCAATAACCAGCGACTTCAGCCAGCCGGACGCCCCAATGGCCTCCAAGACTCCTTCAACCCATGGCGACAACACATCGCTAAAAAATACATCCAGCAGGTCCGCCAGCGGCTGGCCTACCCAACTGAAGGTGAACTGGAACATGAGGTACAAAAATGCCAGGAATATCGGTATCCCGAATACCCGACTTGTCACCACCCCGTCTATCCTGTCGGCCAGGGACAGGCTTTCCTTTTTTGTCTTGACCAGGCACTGGCCAAGCACATGGTCAATAAAACGGTATCTTGCCTGTATCAGCCTGTCGTAGCCATCTTCCGCGTTGTTAATCTTATTTTCTTCCTTTATACTTTGATAGCATTCATCAAAGGCGGTGGGCCCTTTGCCGGTGTCTCTTTGATATTTTGCCACTCTTTCCAGTAACGAAGAAATGCCCATTCCGCTGGCTGCCGCTATGGGCACCACATCCACCCCCAGCATCCGGCTTAAGTTTTGGTAATCTATCCTGTAGCCTTTCTTCTTCACTTCATCCATCATATTAAGAGCCAGCACCACCGGCGCTCCCAGTTCCAGGAGCTGAACCGTAAGGTACAGGTGCCTCTCCAGGTTGGTTCCGTCCACAATATTTACAACCACATCCGGCCTGTCCTTGGACAAATAGTCCTTTGCAATAGCCTCCTCCATGGAATAGGCGTTTAAGCTGTATATACCGGGAAGGTCCACCACCCTTATATCCAGTCCCTTGTACTTAATCCTTCCTTCTTTCCTTTCCACCGTAACCCCCGGCCAGTTGCCCACGTAATGCCTGGTCCCGGTTAGAGAGTTAAACAAAGTTGTCTTCCCCGAATTAGGATTACCGGCTAACGCCACTGTTAAGCTGGACATTTTCACACCTCCTGTCCATTCCGGCCCCGGTGCCGCCATCCCCATTTATGCCTGCGGCGGCCGCATTTCCCTGCACCGCTGCATTCTTCAACCGGTTCAAACGGGTCATCCATCCCCTTTGTTACCACTATTTTGGCTGCACACATACTGTCCAGCATAATTCTCGAGGAGCGAAATTCAATTATTAAAGGACCTCCCTGCCCCCCTTTAATGACCTTAATGGTTACTCCTTCGGTGAGGCCCCTTTCCTGCAACATTGTTTTGAGCCTGCAGCCGCCGTATATACCCCTTACTATATATTCCTGTCCAGGTTTTGCCATATCTAGTGTCACAACCGCTTCCACCCCCGCCGTCCTGATCATCCTGATGATATTGTAATTGATAATGATTTTCAATATCAATTATACCACCCCGTTGCAAAACAGTCAATAAAAAAAGAGGGCTGAACCCAAATGGCCCGGATCCCTCACCCTCTCTCCTGACAGTGGATAAAGGCGCCGCAGGTCTCGTGTGGCAGACCCGCCGCGCCGTCTACTTTTATTCACTTTCCGGTAAAAGTTGGTTTCCTTTTCTCCAGAAAAGCCGCAACCCCTTCCTTTTTGTCCTCGGTGGCACAGGTGTAGGCATGGAGATAGGATTCGTGGGCCAGACCCTCATAGATCCCCACCTCCATGGAACGGTTTACCGCCTCCTTGGCACACTGAACCGCCAGCGGCGCCTTGGAGGCAATCTTTAAGGCAAGCTTTTTGGCGGTCTCCATCAGTTCCTCCCGGGGCACCACCCTGTTTACAAGCCCAATGCTATACGCCCTATCCGCATCCACGAAGTCGCCGGTCAGCACCATTTCCATCGCCCTTCCAAAGCCTACCAGCCTGGGCAGGCGCTGGGTCGCGCCGTCCCCCGGTATTATCCCGAGGTTAACTTCCGGTGAACCGAACCGGGCCTCCTCACAAGCCACTCTTAGGGTACAGGCGGCGGCCAGCTCCAGCCCCGCCCCCAGCGCGAAACCGTTTACCGCGGCAATAACCGGTATGTTCATTTCGGCAATCCGGTTAAAAACCTGTTGGCGCCGCCTGGTCTGCTGCC
>DASRVG010000118.1:0-9087 GCA_035655175.1 Clostridia bacterium
CGGTGCGGGACTTTGCCTGCAGCTTCCTCCAGATTTCACCTCACGGTGAACACCCTTGCTGTTTAGCTAATGGTTCCCACTACCAAGCCCATAGCGGACTTTCACCGCCAAGCTACTGCCCATGTCGGGCGAACATAAAAAACGGTCTGAAAAAGCAGCCTTCAGACCGTAATCCTTCATAACCATGCAATTATATAGTGTTGTTTGCAATAGTTTGCATGCAATCTTTTGCACCAACGCAGGTTTATGCGCAGTTTATTGCATATCCAATTTGTACTTGTCAATCTTGTAATAAAGGTTCCTTATGGATATGCCCAGTTTTTTTGCCGCCCGGGTTTTGTTGTATTTCGTTTCCCGTAGCACCTTTTTTATATATTCCCGCTCGGTGTTGTCCAGTACCTTGTTAAGCGGCATGGATGTATCCACCGCTCCCGGGGTATATATATCCCCATCTCCGTCCGGCCTGCCGGTTTTCCTTTCACTTATCCTGGGAAGGTGCTCTTCAAGAATTATGATATCGTTAAACTTCATACTGATTATGGCACGGCCTATGAAGTTTTCCAATTCCCTTATGTTGCCCGGCCAGTCGTATTCCAGCAGCCTTTCCTGAGCCCTGGCCGAAATGTCCTGTATGCTTCTGCCATAGTCCTGGTTGAACTTCCGTACTATGTGCAGTGCCAGGTGATAAATATCTTCCTTTCTTTCCCTTAGGGGAGGAATCTTAAGGGGTATAACGTTAAGGCGGTAATACAGGTCCTCCCTGAATTTTCCTTGCTGCATGGCCTCCTCCAGGTCAATATTGGTGGCGGATATTATACGCACGTCCACCGGTATGGAATTGGTCCCCCCCACCCGGATTATTTCCTTCTCTTGAATCACCCTTAAAAGCTTTGCCTGGATCCCTGAATTTATTTCCCCTATTTCGTCAAGGAATATGGTACCGCCGCTGGCCACCTCAAACAGGCCCTTTTTGCCGCCCTTCTTTGCCCCGGTAAAGGCTCCCTCCTCGTAACCGAACAGCTCGGATTCCAAGAGGGATTCCGACAGGGCGGCACAGTTTACCCGTACAAACTGGTTGAACTTTCTTCCGCTGGCATTGTGTATGGCATGGGCAAACAGTTCCTTGCCGGTGCCGCTTTCCCCCTGCAGGAGTACCGTGGCGGGAGTCAAGGCCGCTTTTTTTGCCTTGTCTATAATCTCCTTCATCCTGGGGTTAATGCTTACTATATCTTCAAAGGTATACTTGGCCTCCAGCTTCCTAATTATCTGCTTGGCCTGATTCAGTTCCTCGGTGAGCTTTTTTATCTCGGATATGTCATGGATTACGCCCACGCTTCCCCTTAGTTCCCCGTCCACCACTATGGGCGCCGCGTCTACGATGACCTCTTTCCTGGAAGGGCCAACTTTAAGCCTTGCACCCTTTACAGGCTTTCCGGTTTCCAGCACCTTTAAATGGATGCTCTCCCCTTCGGCGATGTCCACCGTGGCCGGTTTTCCTATCACATCCTTGCCGAACAGTCCTGTAAGCCGTGTATAGGCTGGGTTTACCATCACCCCCATGCCGTGCTGGTCCACCACCGATATGGCGTCCTGGGTGGAATTGAAAATGGCTTCCAACATGCTCTGGACTTCCTTGAGGTTGGTAATCTGTTCCGCAAGCTGCAGGATTTCGCTTATATCCCTGAATACCGCCACAGCGCCGATTATGTTCCCCTGTTCGTCCTTCACCGGCATCCTGTTGGTTATTATCCTGGTGTTTCGAAGCGGCTGCTCCCTGTTTAATTCTGCAACGCCGGTTTCCAAAACGTTGGGCAGGCGGGAATTTTCAATAACCTCCAGCACCGGTTTGCCCAGGGCGTCCTCCCTTTTAACCCCGGTAAGCTTTTCGGCGGCCTTGTTGAATATGGTAATAACCCCGTTTTTGTCCACCGCAATCATGGCATCGTGGGTGGAATTCAGGATAACCTCAAGTTCCCTGTCAAGCATTTATTCACCCCCAACTCTACTGCCTTTCCTCCCCATCCGGAACTGTCAACTCTATCTCCACCCGCACCGGCGTTACGGCGATGAGCTGAACCTCCTCCGGCAGTTTAACCTCCAGTGCAATGCTGTGTTTCCCCTGGCCAAGTCCCTCCAGGTTGGCGGTTACCGTTATGTCGTCTGCGGTCAACCTGCTTACAATATCTTCCCTGCCCCGGACGGTAACACGGACGGAAGGAACGGTTGTTTCATCCGAAAGTCTTAAACCTTCACCGATGCCGGTGAAGTCAACCCTTTCCACCGAAATATCCCTATTGATTGTTTTTACTCCCCTTACGTATACCGTTACCGACCTGATATTATCAACCGGCGCGGCTCCTTCCGGCATTATTAAACCTACTGTGATGCTGGTGTTTTTGTCCATCCCGGCCAGCGAAACCGGTTCTGTTTTTATTGAATCTATTGACTGCAGCACTGTCTCTTCTCCGTATATAAGGATGGTATCCCTGCTTAGGGAGGTCTCTGTTATCTCCCAGTCGGCGGCGGGCTGTCCCACCATTACCGGCTCTATTCTTACCGTCTTTGTTTTTCTAATCGGAATGGTTACTTCAACGGTACTGGGGTTAACTGTAACCCCGGCAACGCTGTTGTTATCGGCATCCACCGCTTTAACCGCCAGCACTTCCCTGAGGTCTGCAGACGCCCCCGACAATTTCATAACCGCCGTCAGTACCCTTACGCTTCCGAGCACGCTTTCGGGACCGTTTACCAGGACCTCTCCCGGCGTAATCACCGGCGGCAGGGCGGTATAACCCTCCATGGGTTTCCCTTCGGTGGTCAGCGTAACCGGTACCTGTATGCTGGATATCTGCTCCATGCTCACCTTGATGGTCTTTGGACTGAAATCCACCAGTTCGATGTTGGAGGGCAGTCCCCTTATTTCCACCGGCACGTTGTTAACGCCCCTTTGGGTGTACCCCCTAAGGTCCGCCTCGGCCAATATATCGCCTGATTTTATCTCGGCCAGGACACTTCGCTTGCCCTGGATATTAACGTCTACCTTATGCTGCTGGGGGTCTTTTATGACAAGCCCCGACGCGGCTACGGTTTCAGTGTTTATAAGCCGCACCGGAACGTCTTTTATACTCTTGTACTCGGTGGGGTTCTGCTCGCTGGCAACATACAGCCAGAGGGCCACCGCAAACAGGATGGATATTATACGGGTATTAACCTTTTTGTTTGTCATCCACGACATCCTTAACCCTCCATTTCAGGAAACCACGATACTTTTGCTCCTGGGGCTTGTATTGGCTTCTAAGCATCTCCTTCAATGTCTTTGCGTCAAGATATCTTGACAACCTTCCTTCCTTCGCGGTAGAAATTACACCCGTTTCTTCGGATACTATTATGGCTATTGCGTCGGATTGTTCGGAAATGCCAAGGCCCGCCCTATGCCGGGTGCCCAGTTCCTTGCTCAGGCGCTGGCTCTCGGTAAGCGGCAGCACGCACCTCGCCGAGGCTATCCTTTTTTCCCTGATTATCACCGCGCCGTCGTGCAGCGGTGTATTGGTGGCGAATATGGTCTGCAGCAGCTGGGATGAAACAACAGCGTCTATCTTTGTGCCAGTTTCCATATACTCTCCTATGCCCGTTTCCCTTTCGAGAACTATAAGGGCGCCGGTTTTCTTCTTTGCTAGGGATTGCACCGCCGACGTTATTTCGTCTATCAGCATCTTGGTTTCCTTGTCAAGGGCTTCGTTCAAGGGCTTCCCAAGGATTATGCCGCCCCTGCCGAGGAACTCCAGGGCTCTCCGCAGCTCGGGCTGGAATACTATAAGCAGCGCAATAACCCCCACCGTCATCGTGTTTCGCAAAAGCCAGTTCACGGTGTACAGCCGGAAAAAGCCGCTGGCCCAAGTGGCAAATATAAGGACAAAAATGCCCTTTATAAGCTGTTCCGCCCTGGTTTCCCGGATAAGCATGAAAAGCTTGTAAAAGACATAGGCGATAACCGCCATGTCTATTACATCCCATAGGGTAATGCTCATGATTATTTCCTTCAACTGTGCAGCCATGCCGTACACCCCAAACTGTTTGAAAAACTTTGCATAGTATATTTTCTATCCCTTGGTGTATTTCTCCTTCTTTTAATTATACAACAAATATATTTTTTTAATCTCGGTATAGGGCGGTATACTGCCGACTGCGCCATTTTTTTTGCCAAGGACCGCCGGATAATGGGTTATTTTTCTGCTTGAGGGAAAAAATATATTAAACTGTGAAAGGTGGTGCGGATTAAATTGAGCAAATCAACCGATAAGGCTCTAGGCGAGCGGATTAGAAGGGCCCTGGAGGAGGAAATGCACGAAAGCGCCCTGGACATCAACATATACGTAAAGGACGAGTCGGTTCAGCTTACCGGCTTTGTGGACGTGCTGTCCGAAAAGATAACCGCTGAGAGGATAGCCGCCGGAGTGCCGGGGGTAAAACGGGTGGCAAACTCCATCACCATCGGGACCGAAGGCTATATAACCGACAGGCATATAGAAAGGGAACTGGAAACCAAGCTTTATTCGGGAAGATACGGGAATTTTGACAGGGTGAGCGTAAACGTGAGGGACGGCAGCGCGGTTCTCATGGGTACCACCGCCAATTACGCCCAGAACAAGCAGGCGGAGGGCTTGGCGGCGGCAACTAGGGGCGTGGTAAACGTGGTAAGCAACCTGCGCGTGGAGAACGAGGGCCTTTACGATGACGCGACACTCACCGGTTGGGCGGTGCAGGCCTTAAGCACGGCGGATTTGAGCCACCAGGACATAGACGTCAATGTGCGAAACGGTGATGTAACCCTGTCCGGGTGGGTAAGAAACAGGGAAGAGGCGGCCTTGGCCGAGGAACTGGTATCAAGGGTGGAAGAGGTAAGGAGAGTACACAACCGCCTAAATACCAGGGCTTAGTAGTAAACTCCCCCTTCCCATATCACACATCACATCCGCAGCGCCGCCCGCCCTTCGGCGGCTTCCGGCACAGTCCGCGCTTCCCTTCAATCTTATCAGCCGCATTATGCGGGCTTTTTTTATTAAGTGGAATAATTGTCCAAAGGTTAATTGCTTGCAGTAAACTGTGTTACAATATACTTAGCAAAAAACCGCAAGTACCGTCATTTTGACCCGGGGTCAAGTGGCTGCGGAAGGAAGCAAAAGAACCGTCCCCTTGCTCCCAGGAGGGTTGTGCCGTGAAGATTCTGCTTATAGACGATGAAAAATCACTGGTTAAGGGCTTAAAAAGCAGCCTGGAGTTCCAAGGCTTTGATGTCGATACCGCCTTTAGCGGCAGCGAAGCTTTTAAAAAATTCAATGCCAATGAATACGATTTTATAATTCTTGACCTTATGCTGCCGCAGATTGACGGGATGTCGCTGTGCCGGATGTTCAGGGAAAAGTCGGATGTTCCCATTATAATGCTGACCGCCCGGGACCACCACCTTGACAGGATAGCCGGGTTGGACACCGGGGCGGACGACTATGTGACCAAGCCCTTCAATACCATGGAACTTATAGCCCGCATAAGGGCAATACACCGGCGGGTATACGGAAGCAAAAAGGCCTCCGGCAGCATAGTGCAAGGCCCGCTGGAATTGGATACCGACCTGCAGACAATCCGGGTGGGAAATAAAGAAGTGCCGCTGACCGCCAAGGAGTTCAGCCTGCTGGAGCTTTTGATGAAAAACCCGGGCAGGATTTTCAGCAGGGAAAAACTGTTTGAACTGGTGTGGGGCGAGGAAGGCCTGGATACGCGGACAATTGACGTTCATATAAGAAACATACGGGAGAAAATTGAAGACGACCCCTCAAACCCGGTCTATATTATTACGAAATGGGGAAGCGGTTACTATTTCAGGAAGGGCGACAAAGACAATGTTTAGCAGCCTTAGAACCAGGCTAATGATTGTATATACGTTAATAATATTCATGACTATAGCGGCGGTGGATGCGCTCATTTTAAACGATTATTTCCGTTCAAGGCTCCAGGAAAGAACCATTACTTATTTCACCTATGGAAACATTGCGGCAAACTTGGTGTCCGCAAACCTATCCGACGGATTCTATATATCCCGGACACTCGAACAATATACCGAAACCACGGGAGCCAGGTTTTTGCTGATAGACAACCGGTCGGTGGTGGTTTCCGACGGGGCCGATTATTATACCGGGGAACCGCTCACAAACCCGCAGGTAAGGAAGGCTTTGTCCGGCAGCAATTCATGGGCTGTCTACGGAAACGGGGAAAAAAACTTGCAGCTGGCAGTTCCGGTCACCACGGGCGGCCGGGACAGCCTGGAGGTTGTCGGTGCTGTCCTGATTTCGGCCGATATAGGCGACCTGTACGCCTCCTACCGGTCGCTCCGCTGGAGAGTAATGCTTATCTCCCTTCTGGCGGGCTTCCTGGGAATGCTGTTCAGCTTCACCGCAGCCCACCACCTGTACCGGCCGCTAAACAGACTGATAGCCTTTTCAAGGAGGCTGTCCCGCGGCCACCTCGGGGAACAAGTATATATAAAAAGAAATGATGAAATAGGACAGCTGGCGGATACTATAAATAAGATGAGCGCCGACCTTCAGCGTATTGAACAAAACCGTCGCCGGTTTATAGGGGACGTATCCCATGAACTAAGGACCCCCCTTGCCTCCATCAAGGCCCTGGTGGAAGCGCTGCTTATGGATAACGCCCCCGGAGAGCAATACAGGGAGTTCCTTGAAGACGTGATAGGCGAGGTGGACAGGTTGTCAATGCTGATATCCCGGCTTCTTACCTATACACGGTTGGAGGAAGAAAGGCTGAACAGGGAATACCTGCCTCTATCCGATATTGTAGCGGACACCGTAAGGGTTATGACCCCCCTTGCCGCTTCCCACAACGTTATACTGGAAAACAAGACCAGCATGAACATAAAGGTCCCGTGCGATAAAAACCTGGTGAGGGAGATGCTGGTGAATGTCATTGACAACTCAATCAAATACCGGGACAAGGCAAAGGCCGTAAACAAAATCGAAATAACCGATTTCCGCGCCCCTGGCACCTACCGGCTGGAGATATCCGACAACGGTATAGGCATTGCCGGGCAGGACCTGCCCCGGATTTTTGAAGGGTTTTACAGGAGCGAACCCTCAAGGAGCAGGGATATAGAGGGTTACGGCATGGGGCTCTCCATTGTAAAACGCATAGCCGACCTGCACGGGTGGGACGTGTCGGCCGACAGCCGGCCGGGAAGGGGAACCACCATTGTTTTGTCCATTCCGCTTGAGTTTAAATAATTTTTTAGAAGGCCTTAACAATATCTTTACAAGTGGGCGCTATTATAGGCTTAAGAAACACACTCAACAACGGGAGGTATGGATAATGAAAAAACTCACAGCACTTGTTTTGATAGCGATTACTGTACTCCTTGCCGCAGCATGCGGCATGCTTCCGGGCGACAAGAAAGACCTCCAACCGGGAGACACCGTTGTCCCGCCGCAGCCGGAGGGAGAAACGGTGGAACTGACGCTGTACTTTGCCAACAGCGAGTATGTGACGACCGGCAATGAAAGCCTTGAAAAATTGCTTCCGGAAAAGAGGACAATAACCCTTGCCAACAAACCGTTGGCACAGGCCGCAGTGGAGGAACTGATGAAAGGCCCCGAGGGCGAAGGCATGGGAGCGGTTATACCGCCCAGGATAAAGCTTATTGACGTTGAAGTGGCCGAACAAATAGCCTATGTAAACTTTTCGAGTGACGGCATGAACGGCGGTTCCATGGAAGAAACCTTCCTTGTAAGCTCGATTATTATGACCCTCACCCAACTGGAAAACATCGACGCTGTACAGTTCCTGGTGGACGGCAAAAAAACCGAGACCCTTATGGGTCACATATACACCATGGAGCCGATGGGCTCGTACGAATTCTAAGGGAGACATTCCCCGGCCATAGGGGAGCTCCGACGGGGACATGCCTTAACCATAAAGAAGTATCACAAATAAAGGTGTGTCCCCGTGCCTTCTATTCCATCATTATAATACCCATTGCCCTGTAGGTTTCGTAATAAATCACCCTGCTTTTAGGAAGGCCGTTGTCCCTTTGAAAACTGTACAGGGCGTTTTCCATGGCCGGACCATACACCCCGTCTATGAAGCCATTATAATAACCCAAAAGCTTCAGCCTTCTCTGCACCTCTACCACGTCAATGCCCTTATCGCCGGGTTTAAGGTTCCTGGCGCCGTTCCCGAAGGGGCCATAGAGCCCCCCGTATATGTATACCGGGGTCCCGTATTTCACATAGGTGTACAGGTCCTCCACGTCCCTGTTGTACATCCTTACGCAGCCGTGGGAAGCATTGTACCCAATGGTGGAGGGTTTGTTGGTACCGTGTATCCCGTAGGTGCCCCAGGGCACGTCGATGCCTATCCACCGGCTGCCGAAGCCCCCTCCCCACCTTGCCTTGTTTATCACCTTCCAGCGGCCTATGGGGGTCGGGGTGGAAGGTTTTCCGGTGGCTACCGGGTACTTTTTGATGAGGTTTTTACCGTCCAGAAGGTACAGCGTTTTTTCATCAATGTCTATGAAAATCTGCAGGTTTTCATATTCGGGATTATCCATCATGTACCGCTTTTCCCAAACCTGATAGTCTTCCAATTCCCTTAACCGGTCCCTGTTTTTGAAGCTGATGTCATAATAGTAAATGGTGGCGCCCAACAAAACAAGGAGCAGGATAAAGCCCAGAACCTTTCTTGCCATAGGATAAAAGCCCCCCTTACTCTATATAATTATATGGGTCAGAGGGGCGGTTTAATACAACATCTCTCAAAGAAGCCATCATATTTTGAAGATTTTAATCATAGGATTAAATCGACTTTCATGCCGCATCGGCTGCATTTTTCGCCTTCAAACAATGTCCTGGCGCGGTATATGTTCCTTTCAACCAGCTTTTGCCCGCAGCCGGGACAGTAGGTGCTGTTGTCGATGCCGGGTACGTTCCCTATGTATACATAGTCCAGGTGTTCTCTCGCTGCTTCCCTTGCCGCCTCCAGCACCTTCAGCGGGGTGGGTGGTTTGTCCATATGGTACGC
>DASRVG010000119.1:0-2687 GCA_035655175.1 Clostridia bacterium
TATGTCCCCATAGTTTGATGCCCTTATAAGAGCCACTCCCCTTCGGCCCATAGGAAAGAACTTGGCGTACTCAACAACCTTCTCCACCTCTTGCCGGGTTCTTATCATGGGTACAATAATCCCCTGGGCGCCGACGTCCAATACTTTTAATATTGACGGCCTGGAAAAGTCCTTCACCCTCACCAGCGGCGTGATGTTTCTTCTCTCGGCAGCCCTTATGTACTGCTGCACCGTCTCCACGCCGTAGGGGCCGTGCTCCTTGTCCAGGATTACATAGTCCATACCCGCAATGCCCAGCGCTTCAACCGCCTCGCTTGAACCCATACTGAAAAAGGTGCCCACCGTCTTTTTGTTTTGCTCCATTTTTTCCTTTAAAAGGTTTTTCATGGTTACACATCAGTCTCTCTTCTATCAATTATCCTGTTCATATGTATACTCTTTCATTTATTACAGTTTCTATACGGCGTGCAAATACCCTTCCCGTTAAAACTAAATAATCCATGTTTTTCATCGTTGATTGACAAACCCTTATCAAATGAGTAACATGAAATTGACTGGATAAATCACCCCGGTTTTATTTAGTATAAATTCATTTATAACAGGCGATTGGAGGTAATGGGTATGAAACCAGGACAGGCCTTGGCCGTAATATGTATTGCAGCCGTTCTCCTGGCGGGCTGTGCAGCAGCCCCTAACGGGACAACGCCTGCCGGACCGGGATACGAAAAAATAAGTGCCGAAGAGGCAAAGGATATAATGGACAGTGAGGATGCCATTATACTGGATGTACGTTCCCGGGATGAATACGAAAAAGAGCATATCCAAAACGCGGTCTCGCTGCCAAGTACCGAGATAGAAAGTCTCGCGGAAGAAATGCTTCCGGATAAAAACGCAACAATACTCATCTACTGCAAAACGGGCAAAAATAGCGCTGAAGCGGCGGAAAAGCTTGTTAAAATGGGGTACACAAAAGTGTACGACTTTGGCGGCATAGAAGACTGGCCCTACCAGACCGTCAAATGAGGCTTCGGCTTGCGAAAACTTCAACTATTCTGATTATGGCCGCCCCGATCCGGGCCGCATGCTGCCCCTGAAATCCCTACGGCATTGTTCGGCTAAAGCAGTTGTACAATTCTTCATATACAAGCTTACCGGCAGCAGAGCCGCCGTCGGTTTGTGCCGGCTGAACTCCATCGACCACATCCGGCATGTAAAAACCCCGGGCAGGCTGTTAAACCTATATAAATAAGGGTGCCAAGGGCTCACCCCTATTCCCGGGTTTCGGATTAGAACAGCGTCAATTGTTCAGTTTCGGCCTCAAGCCTTTTTATGGCTGTGTCGCAGTATTCCCTTGATATGTCAATGCCCAGGTACCTTCTATGAAGGCGTTTTGCCACAACGGTTGTGGTGCCGGCCCCGTTAAACGGGTCCAAAACAACGTCGTTTTTATAGCTGAACAGCTTAAGCACCCGCTCAACAAGCTGCTCCGGGAACATGGCGGGATGGCCGTATTCCTTCATGTTGCGTTCAGGGGCGATGCTCCATTTGGCCACCACCCACTGCTTGAACTCCTCCTCATTGATGTCAATGTTTTCCTTTGAGCCTGGCTTATTGAGATTCCCCTTGCAAAATACCTCAACAAACTCCCACGTATATTTCAAGTACGGGCTGGCCGGGCTTTTCCAACTGCCCCAAGAGCAGTACTTGCAGTTGTAGTTATTCTTTTCCCAGATGATTTCACCCTTCCAGATCATCTTCTGCTGGATGAAAAAGCTGCTTATTATATGATGGGTGGGTATGTAATCCGAATACAGCGGCTGGACATTCACTACGAAACGCCCGCCGTATTTAAGCACACGGATACACTCCTTGAAAATTCTAAACAGCATGTCGTAGTACTGGTTCCAGTGGCTGGTATCGTTGTGGTTCTCATAGTCAAGGCCGAAATTGTACGGGGGTGACGTTATTATTATATCTATGCAGTTGTCAGGCAGAGTCTTCAAATAATCCAGACTGTCGGCACAGACAATTTTGTTCACACTGTCCTCCGGCAGCGGGTTGTTTTTCCTGGAGAATTCGTTGTTGTTGGCATAGTAGTGCTTGCTGCGGCTTTTTTCTTTAACTTTGCGGCTTTTAACCTTCCGCTCGGCATTGTATCCGACAAACATGCGCTTGCTTCCCTTTAGGCCATAACTTCCTATGGAATCAACCGCGTCAAATACGGCCTTTGCAAACCCCTCGCTGCTGTTTGTTTCATCCAAAAGAACCTCCCTAAAACGCACAACGTCAAGCTGGTTCAAGTACAGTTGGAATACACCGTCGTCAATAGCGGCTTTCACGTCGGAAGGGGGAAAGGAATCATTTATTACACCGGCAATCCGCTCAATGTCCCCCGGAGGAAAATTGCCTATCTGTATACTGACTAGCTTGTACTCAATAGCTACCAAGTTTTTACCCCTCCATATATTCGTTCTTACAGTACATCCCTTAGCTTTTTTGCACTGCTGTTTGGAAACCATTATATCATGTTTCTATGCTGTTGTCAGGACACCCGGGATTCATTTCCGCCGGTTATCCTTGCAGCAACAGCCCGCTGCACCATTCCCGGGCGCAGGCATATGATGTTTATATAAGGAAATATGAAAGGAAGATTAATATGTATAATGGCTATGATTCGTATTACGACG
>DASRVG010000120.1:0-7741 GCA_035655175.1 Clostridia bacterium
ATTGAACGAGATGTACTCTCAAAGCATGTGGCTTTCACAGCAGCTTATGTTTTGGGTTTTTTTAAGCTTAAAAAAACCAGGGGACTTTTTCCCCTGGTTTTTGCGTCGGTTATCTTCCTACGCTCCTTTCGGCTATTTCAATGGCCTTGGTTACGATATTGCCGCAATCCCTTGAAGTTACGGAACCCCAGCCTTCGCTCTTAACGGTGTTGTACACTCCCAGTTCCCTGGCAATTTCCTCCTTCAGGTTTTCGGACATTATACCCCTTCGAGCCATTTTATAACCTCCCTCGCTTTATTTCAAAGGCCGGCTCAAAAAGTTTTGCCGGCCATTGAAATTTTGCAGTATTATTTTTTGCGAAAACCGCACCTTTTATAAGTGTTAATTAATTGCCCCCGATCCATTGGAATTTTTTTGATAAAATTCCGGGTTAAATGGTGAGGGTTCCGTTTTCGCTTCGCAGAAGTTTAAGGATTCTTTCCTCCTTACCGGTAAGCGCATTTATATACACCAGGAAATCGTCTCCGCCGAAGGTGCCCCGGAATTCGTAGCACAGCACTTCGTCCTTGTTCTCAAGCGGTATCAGCGCAAGCCGGGGTTCCCGGCCGGTCTCAAGCCGCATGCTTATCCTTTCCCCGGCCTGGTCGGCGGTAAGCTTCGGTTCGGGGAGCTTCCGGCTGTGATGTGCCTTCAGGTAGCCTTCCGCCTCGAAGCCCACTATCTCGCCGTTGTCAAGGGCAACCTTTACCTTGATAAGGTCGGTGTAAATCACCACATCTTTTTCGGAGTAGGCGAAGTTTATAACCGATATGTTGTCGTACCTCATGGAATAGGTGGGCACCATGTTCTTGTACCCGTTTTGCTCAAGGAACTTTTTGGCCAGTTCCACCGCCCGGGTGGGGGATATGTTTACGCTGTCCACGTCCCGCTGGTTCAGCATCCACACCACGTGGCCCCCCTTACGGCTTATGTCCATATATATCCTGTTGCCACCTTCGGTAAGCACCTCTAAGCCGTAGGTCTTTATGTCACCGTTTCCGTTGCCTATTTTTTTGATGTTTTGAATATCCACGCCCTTTAGGAAACCCCTTGCCACCTGTTCCGCCCTTTGGTAGTCAATGTTATCCCCTACAAGGCCCTTCGGCTTTATATCCTGTATATGCTCTGAAAAGGGACCGTCGTATATCAGCGTGGGGTAGTCCACCATTTCCTGCTCTATCCTTGTGAATTCCCGGTTGGGCAGGTTGTCGGAGGCCCGGGCGAAGATATAGCCCCCCTCCCGGGTAAGGTCCCCAAGGCTGATATTTTTTTCCTGTACTGAAGCTCTCAGCTTTTGCAGTTCCACCGCCAGGTACCCGGCATAGTTGTGAAGCTCCTCCAGGTTGGACCAGTCATCCGCCGATACGGGGGTGCCGTCGGCATTCTTCCTGGTGAGGCTGTAGCCGTAGTCGCCGACCTGGGTCAGGAACTTGGAGGTATTGCTTAGGGTCAGGTGGGATATGGGGAGTTGGTTCAGTTTTTCCTGGGCGGAAAAGGCCTGTCTCCATACATCGGAATATAAAACCAGGTTCTGCTGCGGCGAATCCACAACCATGGCCTTGGCAAGGTCCGCCTCGATGGTTTCCACGTGGTCTATCAGCTCGTAAAACATCCTGTGATATTGGTTCTGCAAAAATACATGGTAGTCGTTCTTCTGCCGGTATTGGTCGTACCCCCAGACCCCCACGGCAACCAGCGCCAGCAGCAGCACGAACGTTACTGCCCTCTGCCTGTCCAAATCTTTTCACTTCCTTTCTTATGGTTTACTTGGCAAAGTAATGCTTTCCTATTACCTTCAACACCGGCCTTGAATAAATCCACCGATTGGTGGTCTTTGCAGGGTTATAATAGTATATGGCTCCGCCGGTTGGGTCCCACCCGTTTAGGGCATCCCTGGCGGCCTTCAGCGCGGTTTCATCCGGCTGCATGAACATCTGTCCGTCCATTACGGCGGTAAAGGCGCCGGGCTGGAATATCACCCCTGGAATGGTATTGGGAAAGGAAGGGTGATTTACCCTGTTCATTATCACCGCCCCCACCGCCACCTGCCCTATGTAGGGCTCACCCCTGGCTTCGCCGTATATGGCCTGGGCGATAATATACACATTGTCCCTGCTGGAAACGCCACGGGTGGGGGTGTAGCCCTCCGCCGCCTTCTCGGGGATGCCAAGAGCAGCCCTCGTCTGCGGTCCCACCGTACCGGTGGTAGGAATCCCGTGTTTTGCCTGGAAGTTCTTGACCGCCTGGAAGGTCTTGGGACCGTATATGCCGTCAACGGCGCCGTCGTAATAGCCCCAGTTCTTAAGCCGCCGCTGTACCTCGCGGACCTCTTCGCCGGTGGAGCCCCAGTACAGGGTTGCGGTTTCCACCGACCGGCGGAAATACAGCGGGTATACTATATTGAATGCAAAGGCCAGTATAAGTGCTATCATCAATATCAGTACCGCCTTTTTCAATATCGTTCCTCCTTTCATAATTAACCTTGTGGTTATTTTCTGTAGTTTGGCAGAGCATTATTCAATAATGCCTGTGCAGTTACTCCTTCATCTGTTATTATGGTATTGGAATACAAAGCGGCGCTTTTGCAAAGAGTAAAATAACGGTGCCTTGCTTGGACAAATCCGGTTTGGAGGGGCTTTTATGGACGTACTGATACTTTCCATTGCAGCCGGCGGGGGGCATATGAGGGCCGCCCAGGCTGTCAGGGACTACATGGCACGGCATTACAAAGACGTTAACGTAGAAATAATAGACTGGTTCAAGTATGTAAACCCGGTGGTGGACAAGGTGGTCATCGGGGGATACATAGGCACCCTCAAGACCAGTCCCACCCTTTACGGCAAGCTGTACGACATGGCGGAGAAGGAAGAGGGGATCTCGGATATAAGCCTTACAATAAACCGCCTGCTTGCCCTGAGGATGGAAGCCCTTGTATCAAAGAAAAAACCTAGGGTTATACTATGCACCCATCCCTTCCCGCTGGAGGTGGCGTGTTATCTCAAAAAGAAAAAGAAACTCGATTCCCATATCATTTCACTGCTTACGGATTTTTCGCCCCACAGCTTCTGGATAAGGGACGGGGTAGATTATTATATAGTGCATGACCGGGACCTGGTTTGCGAGATGAAGTGGAAGGGCGTGCCGGAGGACAGGATTTACCCGCTGGGCATACCCATTGACGAGAGGTTTGGCGCCCGCTATGACAGGAAGGAAATCCGCCGCTTGCTGGGCCTTCCTGACAAAACCACGCTGCTTCTAATGGGGGGCAGCCTTGGAATGGGGGAGCTGAAGGAGGTCTTCGCCGGGCTGTTTTTCAGTTCCCTTGACATCCAGATTATAGCGGTATGCGGAAACAACAAGAAGCTTAAGAAGTCGCTGGAGACCATCGCCTCGTCCAACACCGCGCGCAGCATTATACTGGGATACACCGACGAGGTGCCGAGCCTCATGGCCGCTTCTGACCTTCTCATCACAAAGCCCGGCGGCCTTACGGCAAGCGAAGCCATGGCAATGGGGCTGCCGATAGTCGTAATATCGCCCATACCCGGCCAGGAAAAGAGGAACGCCCGGTACCTGATAAACAGCGGCATGGCTGTACAGCTAAACAGGGGCGATTACCTGGAGGGCGTGCTGTCCCAACTGCTGGAAAGCCCGGTAAGGCTGTCCCACATGAGGGAGATTGCCGCATTGAAGGCAAAACCCGGGGCCGCCGCGGACCTGTGCCGTTTCTTGGTATCGCTTCTCTGAACGGGACAGTAGGACATATAACCGTGCCTTGTCCCAGAATCGTCCATTGTCCCATAGATAACCAAAGGAAGGTTTCCCGGCCAATAAAAAAGGAGCGGCACCCCTCGCACATGGCGAATACCGCTCCCTTTTTTATGCTCCCCGCAGGCTGCGGGCATCCGCCCGGCGCCTTCGGCCCGTAACCTGTGACCCGTTCTATCGTCCCAGCACCAGGATTGTTTCCACGTAGGGGTCCTGGGTGCCCTGGAGCATGCACTTTTCCGCTTTAAGCAGCTTTGCGTATTCCACTATCTCGCGGGTTATCATCTCGCCGGGCGTCACCAGCGGGATTCCCGGCGGGTAGGCCATTATGCTTTCCCCGCTGACGCAGCCTATGGATTCCTCCAGCTTGACCGGCTTTTTGCTGCTGTAATAGGCATCCCGCGGTGACACTACTATCTCGGGGTTTGCCAGCATGCCCCGGGTTATCTCCCTTACATCCCCGTTGCGGTGGTATTTTGCAAGGTCCTTGATGGCCGCCACAAGGGCGCCTATCGTTTCTTCCGTATCCCCCACCGCGGTTATTGCCAGTATATTGTACATATCCGCCAGTTCCACCTGGATATTGTATTCCTTTCGCAGCAGTTTCTCCACTTCATAGCCCGAAAGGCCCAGTTCCCTTACGTTAACCCCCAGCTTGGTGTCGTCGAAATCGAACACGCCGGGGGAACCGACCAGTTCCCTGCCGAAGGCGTACAGCCCGTCTATTTCATTAAGCTGCGCCTTTGCGTCCCGCACAATCTCCAGCAGCCTTCCCAGTATATCCTTCCCGCGGGTGGCCAGCTGCTTGCGGGCGATATCGATGGATGTCATCAAAAGGTATGACGCGCTGGTGGTCTGCGTCAGGTTCAGAGTTGTTTTCATATAATTGGGGTCCAATATGCCGCCCCTCATCAAGAGCAGCGAGCTCTGGGTAAGGGAGCCCCCGGTCTTGTGGGTGCTGGACGCGCTGGCGTCCGCCCCCAGTTCCATTGCGCTTGCTGGAAGAGCCGGATGAAAGTTGAAATGGGCTCCGTGGGCCTCGTCGGCCAGCACCGCCATCCCGTATCGATGGGCGGCCTCCACTATGGCTGCCAGGTCGGATACCGCCCCGTAATAGGTCGGATGTATAACAAATACCGCCTTCGCGTCCGGGTGCTCCTCCATTGTCCTAAGGACGCTTTCCACCGTCATACCCATTGCGATGCCCAGTTCCTCGTTAATTTCAGGCTGTATATATATGGGCACCGCCCCGCTTAGTATCATGCCCGCTATGGCCGACTTGTGCGCATTTCTTGGAAGTATAATCTTTTCACCCGGCCTGCAGGCGGCCATGATCATGGCCTGCACCCCGGAGGTGGTACCGTTTACCAGGAAAAAGGCCTTTTCCGCACCATAGGCCCGGGCGGCCAGTTCTTCCGCTTCCTTTATAACGCCTATGGGATTGTTTAAATTGTCAAGGCACTCCATGGAATTCACGTCAATCTCAAGCACCTTCTTACCTACATAACCGGCCAGTTCGGGCAGCCCCACGCCGTGCTTGTGGCCCGGCACATCGAAGGGTATCACGTTCCTTGAATGGTAATCCTTCAATGCCTCAAACAGGGGTGCCCTGTATTGCTCTTTTTCTGTCATACCTACCTCCCCCTTACACAATAGAAGTACTAATACATTACAACACAAAAAAAAAGCTAATGCAACACTTTTTTAAATTGGCAGTCCCCCCGGGGCGGGATAGCCGGCTGCAAGCCGCATAACGGCAAGCCGCCGTGCAGCCTGAGGGGTACAAAAATCCGGGTAGGGAACCTACCCCTACCCGGATTACTGCCCGTTAAAAACCTCGGCCAGCTTTATTCTCGACTGTCTGACCACCTCAAGCAGCTTGAACCTTGCCCTCACCGGGATTTTCCCCAAATCCTCCATGCCCGGCGGCGTTTCATGCTCCTCCCCGGCCAGCATATCCCTTATCCGCTGCTGGTCCCGTTCCAGCGCCACCGCATTTTTCGTGTCCACAAAGCAAAGGGGCGGGAACATCACGCACCACCAGTTTGCGCCGCCGCCTTCGCCCAGCACTATCCTAAGGGCCTGGTACTCGCCGGCGGGCAGGGCAAGGCTGCCGTAAGACTTGGTGGGGAAAGTGAAATATCCCACTTCGGCCCTTGCGCCGTATTCTTTTTTCGCGTCCTCAATCTCCCGGGCGGCTGTATCCTCAATGTATCGCATATTGCCTTGCAAAAATTCCAGTACTTCTTCCTTGGTTTCCATCCCCGAGACAAGCCCGCCTATTTCGCTGATAATCCTATCTTTTACCCGCAGTTTAAGCGCCTGGTCTTCGGGAGAATCGCTGTTTGCAATCACGTGCAGCCGGAGCAGGCCATCGGTCGCAGGCTGCGACCCGACGCTTTGCGCCGGCAGCGCATATACTACTAAGCAGACAGACAATGCCAGTAAAAGTATATAGGTAAACGGTTTTCTCATTTTATCACCTTCGCCGGAATCTGTTAGCTTTAGTATTTACATGTACGGCGGATTTTAAACAATTATTTGATAATCCCTATCCGTCTTACCTTTACGTCGGCGGATATATCAACCGAAAGCTCGGTAAAGGCTTCCTGCCAGTTGTCCTTTACTTCCTCCCAAATCTCCGGGTGGAATTTCCTAATATGGTCCCCTATGCTCCATACATCCAATTGGAATTCGTTTTGGAATTTATCCATCACCCCGGCACACTGCGCTTCCATTCTCCTTTCCACCGCCCTTTCCACCTCCCGGATAAAGGCCTCATCCATTACATCGGTTTTTGCTTCCATTGTATAGCCGTCTATATTGCCCTCGCATTCCAATGTTATATGAAGATTAACGTCTCCGGCATCGTCTCTCCAAATCTCCATCCGCCTCTTCAGTTCCGTCAGTTCAAAGGGTACCGATACTCCGTTTATTTCAACCGAGACAACATCTTCCCCCGCCATGTTGTCCATCCACTGAACCGCCCGGATTTCAAGCTCCCCCAGCCACGCCCTGAACTTCTTGTCTTTTACAAGGCAGCCCCCGGCGATATTGAATTCCTTTTCTGCCACCACCATCCTGGGCAATACCGCGCCGCCGGTTTCACGAATGCTGGTTACGATCTTTCCAAGGTCCTTGGCGTGAAACCGCCCGGTCTTTCGTTGCCGGAATATTTTTTCTATGTATGTTCCCACGATGGGTTCCACCAGCGGCTCTATGAAAAGGGCATCCTTCGCCTTTCCCTTAACCACAGCTATGCCAATATTCCTGGATATCTCATGTTCCCGTTCCAGCTCATCCAGCGCCTCCATAAAAAGTTTTTCATCCTTAACAAGGGCCTCCCCCAACAGTACAGCCTTTATATGGCCAAAGAAAATATTGCCGTTAAGCCGGGTATTGAACTGCCTTACCGCTTCGTATATATTAGGCCCCACCGTGGACATGGCAAACTTGGCATCCTCCGGCACAATGGTCCCCTCCCCCTTCAAAAGCCCCACGTTGGGGAATACAATGCTTACCACCATACGGTTCCGGGGGCTTTCCCCCGGCTGCTCAGCCCCTTCTTCCTGCTGCTGCGTACCGGCTTCCTCCCCGACCTGGACATCCTTGCCGGGTTCAAACTTGTCAACGGCCAGAGCAAGCACGAACAGCCTTTCGTTTATTTCTACCCTGTCCCAGCACCCGGCTGCAGAGAGCATGATGCCTGCTGCAAGGGACAGGCTAACCGCCCTTTTTAGTTTGCTTTTCACGTCCATTTCCCCTTTCCTTTCCTATCCCCCTGACCTTCGCTATTATAAACAGCGCTGCCGGCAGCACAAAGCTAAAGGGTATCCCAAGATACAGGGAGAAAGCATCCAGGTAATTATAAACTTGGGAGACATTGTCGGGTATAAGGGCCAGGAAATAAATCAAAAATGCAAGGGGCAGCGC
>DASRVG010000121.1:0-9349 GCA_035655175.1 Clostridia bacterium
TCCAATCCCTTATATTATAACACATTACCCAATATTACGCAATATTAAAAGTGGCAAATTTGACATTTTTTTAATAAAAAAAGCCCTGTTTTCAAGGCTCCTAGAGATTCTACTATTTATACAAGTGTCAAAAACCCGAAACCCGTTTTAATAAAAAAAGCCCTGTTTTCAAGGCTCCTAGAGATTCTACTATTTATACAAGTGTCAAAAACCCGATTATCCACAATTTCATTTTCTTGACACATATATTTAATAGGGCTATAATCTATATATAATTCGGGAGGGTATGCCCTAAAAGCAGACACTGGGAAAGAGGGGGTGTGGCCATTGAAAATGACATACCAGCCGAAAAAAAGGCAGAGAAAAAAAGAGCATGGTTTCAGGAAAAGGATGAAAACAAGCACCGGGAGAAGGGTGCTGCGAAACAGAAGGAGAAAGGGAAGAAAGAGATTGACAGCATAAGGCCGCTCTTGGGGGGCCTTTTTATACATTTTTTAAGCGCTTAAGGCTGTCCGAAGTTTCTTGTTATTTAACCCTATCCCTCGGATATCCTGGACATGTTATAGAAAGGGACCGGGGATGTTCCGTGAACGGGGCCGGGGCAGGAGAAGGTTTTTTATGTCAAAGTTGGTTACACTGAGAAAGAACAGCGAGTTTTCGAGGGTTTACGGCAAGGGAAAAAGCAGGGCAAATCCCGTGTTGATAATGTATGTGCACGAAAATGGAAAGGATTATAACAGGATTGGTATCAGCGTAAACAAAAAAGTGGGCAAGAGCGTTGTGAGGAATAGGGTAAAAAGGCTCATAAAGGAAGCATACAGGAAATACGCGAGTACCGTTAGGTTGGGCTATGACCTTGTTGTGGTAGCCCGCAAGGATTCGGCGAATACCGATTGCCGGGATATTGAAAAGTGGATGAAAGACTTGTTGGCAAGGCATAAACTGCTGGAAAAGAGAGATTGATTTGAAAAAAATCTTTATATTTATTATAAATATATACAGAAGGTTTATTTCGCCAGTTAAAACCGGGAAATGCAGGTTTTATCCCACCTGTTCCGAGTATGCCGTGCAGTCGATTGAAAAATACGGCGCGGCAAAGGGTATGCTAATGGCCATTAAAAGGGTTCTTAAGTGTCACCCGTTCCATCCGGGAGGCTATGACCCCGTAAAATAACTACAGATTAGGGGGAGGAAAATGATTAAATCAATTGCTATACCATTGGGAAAGCTGCTGTTTTATATATATGACATAGTAAACAGCTACGGTCTGTCCATAGTGGTTTTTACCATACTGGTAAAACTGATTTTACTGCCACTAACCATAAAACAGACAAGGTCAATGAAACAAATGCAGGAGCTAAACCCCAAGATAAAGGCCCTTCAAAAAAAATATGGCCATGACAAACAAAAGCTCAACGAAAAAACCGTAGAACTATACAGGCAGCACAATGTAAACCCCTTTGCCAGCGGATGCCTGCCCATATTAATACAGCTCCCGGTTTTGTTCGCGCTGTTCCAGGTGCTGAGGCTGCCGGAGGTTTATGTATTTACCCCTGAAACCTATGAGACGGTGGGCAAAAGCTTTTTGTGGATAAAGGACCTGTCGGCATCATCCAGTTTTTCCGATCCGATAAGCTATATACTTCCGATACTGGCTGCAGTGACCACCTATTACCAGTCTAAGATGGCGACCCCCAAGGGCGCGGAGGGAACCCAGAGCACCATGAACGTAGTAATGCCCCTTATGATTGGGTATTTTAGTTTCAGTTTCCCTGCCGGCGTTACCCTTTACTGGGTACTTAGCAACCTGTTCCAAATAGTGCAGCAGTATTTCGGATTGAGCCGCGGAGGGACGGTGAAGGAGGAATCCAATTGACAAGGGGAAACTATGTTATAAAAACGGGCAGAACCATACAGGAAGCGGTACAATTGGCTATAGAAGAACTGAATACAGACCTTGACCAGGTGAAAATAGATATACTTGAAGAACCGGCGAAGGGGCTGCTGGGCTTTATAATTGGTAAACCGGCGAAGGTTAAAGTAACACTTAAGGCTACGCCGGCCGACGTGGTTAGGGAATTCCTGCAAGACCTGATAGACATTATGGGGATTGAGAGCAGGGTAACGGTGAGGGAGGAGCAAGACAACCTTTTGCGGGCGGAATTTAAAGGGCCCAATATGGGGGTTTTGATAGGAAGAAGAGGTCAGACACTGGATTCAATACAGTATATTGCCGGGCTGGTACTAAACAAGAAATATCCGAATAGGTACTATCGCGTTATAGTGGATACAGAGGACTACAGGAAAAAAAGGGAAGAGACTCTGGTGCAGCTGGCAAAAAATATTGCCTATAAGGCGGTAAGGCTTGGTAAGGATATAGCCCTTGAGCCCATGAACCCTTACGAGAGAAGGATAATACATTCCGCGCTGCAGGGGGATGCCAGGGTAACTACACACAGCGAGGGAGAAGAACCGTACCGAAAGGTTATAATAAGCGTAAAATAAGGCCAAATCCAAGCAGGCGCCCGGCGCCTGCTTAAATATTTGTGCCCTAAAGGGTAACCGGGCAGTGTAATGGTAATAATGAAAATTGTATAATACTTGACTTGCGGGGTGATTTAATTGGTTATAAGGGAAGGGGATACAATTGCCGCAGTGGCTACCGCGCCGGGGGAATGCGGCATAGGGATAGTGAGAATAAGCGGACCGGAGGCCATAGGGATTGCCGATAGGGTTTTCCGTTCAGTAAGCGGCAGGCCTTTGAAAGAATTGCCCGGCAGGAGGATGAATTACGGGTACATATTTAGCCCCGACGACGGCGAAAAGATTGACGAGGTGCTGGTGGTCGCTATGAAGGCGCCCCATACTTACACGCGGGAAGATATAGTGGAGGTACACTGCCACGGGGGAAATGTCGCGGTAAGAAAAATACTGGAGACGGTTTTAAGCATGGGGGCACGGCTGGCACAGCCGGGGGAGTTTACAAAGCGGGCCTTTTTAAATGGCAGGATAGACCTGTCCCAGGCCGAAGCGGTAATGGACATAATAAGTTCAAAGTCGGAGATGGGTCTTAAAACCGCCGTCAGCCAGCTGGAAGGGGGATTGTCAAAGCAGCTGGACGGGATAAAGGACAAACTTTTATACATAATGTCAAGGATAGAGGCATCGATAGATTTTCCGGAGCACGATATAGAAGAAGCCACACGGGATGACTTGATTCAGGAAACCCGGACGGCCATTGATATGGTGGAAAGGCTGCTGTCCACCTCCTCAACCGGCAAGATAGTACGGGAGGGCCTGAGCACGGCAATTATAGGCAAGCCGAATGTGGGCAAGTCATCGCTTTTGAATGCGCTGCTTAGGGAAAACAGGGCCATAGTAACAGAAATACCGGGCACCACAAGGGATGTAATAGAGGAATACGTAAACTTAAGGGGTGTACCCCTTAAGCTGATTGATACGGCGGGTATAAGGCAGACCGACGACCTGGTTGAAAGCATTGGAGTGGAAAAGACAAGGGAATACCTGGAAAGCGCCGACTTGGTGCTGCTGATGCTGGACGCGGGAAGACCCCTGTCGGAGGAGGACAGGATAATAATTGATATTATTGAGGGTAAAAGTGTTATTGTGCTGATAAATAAAACCGACCTGGAAATCCGGCTAGAGATTGATGAAATAAAAAAACGGTTTGAGGACAGGCCGGTAATATACATGTCCTTGGCCCAGGGGACGGGGCTGGACATCCTTGAGGACACCATATACAAAATGGTTTTTTCCGACGAAATAAGAACAGGGGATGCGGTAATGGTTACCAGGGTCCGGCACGTGGACTGCCTGAAAAGGGCAAAAAAAAGCCTTTCCGACGCCGCCGCGGCAATGTTAAACAAGCTCCCGGTAGACTTGGTTTCCATTGATATAAAAGCGGCCCTTGAGGCACTGGGCGAAATAACCGGGGATAACATAACCGAAGAAGTGATTGACAGAATATTCCATGATTTTTGCATAGGCAAATAGGAGGGATAGTATGGAATACCACGCCGGCGATTACGACGTCATAGTGGTGGGTGCCGGACACGCCGGGTGTGAGGCTGCCCTTGCGTCGGCAAGGCTGGGCTGTAATACGCTGGTGGTTACGCTAAACCTGGACAGCGTAGCCCTTATGGCCTGCAACCCTGCAATCGGGGGTACCGGAAAGGGCCACCTGGTAAGGGAAATAGACGCCCTTGGCGGGGAGATGGGCCTTGCGATAGACAAGACCTTTATCCAGATAAGGATGCTGAACACCGGCAAGGGGCCGGCGGTGCATTCCCTTAGGGCGCAGGCGGACAAAAAAGAATACCAAGCCGTGATGAAAAGGACCTTGGAGGAGCAGCAAAACCTTGATTTAAAACAGGACGAAGTAACGGAAATTATTGTGGAAAAGGGCAGGTGCACAGGGATTAAAACAAAAAACGGCGCAGTGTACAGTGCCAAGGCAGTCGTGCTCACCACCGGGGTTTATTTAAAAGGCAAAATCTATATAGGGGATATAAGCTACGAGGGAGGGCCTTACGGGTTATTTGCCGCCAATGAGCTGTCCGGAAGCCTCGAAAAGGCCGGGCTTAAACTTATGAGATTCAAAACCGGTACCCCCGCCAGGGTACACAGGGATTCCCTTGACTACTCGGTAATGATAGAGCAAAGAGGTGATCGGGACATAGTCCCCTTTTCCTTTATGAATGAGTTTGAGAACCTGGATAGGGAGCAGGTTTCATGCTGGCTGACCTATACCAATGAGAATACCCATAGAATAGTTAAGGAAAACCTGTTAAGGTCGGCGCTTTATGGCGGAGAGATAACCGGTATCGGGCCCAGGTACTGCCCGTCAATAGAAAGCAAGATTATGGTTTTCCCCGACAAGACGACCCACCAGCTTTTTATCGAACCGGAGGGAAGGGATACCTGCGAAATGTACGTGCAGGGCATGTCCACCAGCCTGCCGGAAGACGTGCAGGTACAGTTTTACCGTTCGATAAAGGGCCTGGAAAGGGTCAAGATTATGAGGACCGCCTATGCAATAGAATATGACTGCATCGACCCGACACAGTTAAAGCTGTCGCTGGAGTGCAAGGAAATAGAAGGGCTGTTTTGCGCAGGCCAGATAAACGGCAGTTCCGGGTACGAGGAAGCCGCCGCCCAGGGGATAATGGCGGGGATAAATGCGGTAAGGAAAACCAGGGGCCAGCAGCCGGTAATACTTGACCGGTCGGAGGCATACATTGGGGTGCTGATTGACGACCTGGTCACAAAGGGAACCCAAGAGCCCTATCGGATAATGACCTCAAGGGCGGAATACAGGCTTATCTTAAGGCAGGATAATGCCGACCGCAGGTTAACCCCAAAGGGCTACGAAATAGGGCTGGTTACCGAGGAAAGATACAAAAAATTCAAGGATAAGCTGAAGAAAATCGAAGACGAAATACAAAGGCTTAAGGATACCATCGTACCTCCAAGTAAGCAGGCCAATGCATATCTCAGGGAAAGGGAAAGCTCCGAGATAATAACGGGCACCAGCCTTTACGAGCTGTTAAAAAGGCCGGAGATTGATTATGAAAGCCTGGCGGCATTGGACCCCGAAAGGCCGGCCTTACCCAAGGCCATAGGGAAACAGGCGGAAACCGAAATAAAGTACGAGGGCTACATAAAGAAACAGCTAATGCAGGTGGAGCAGTTTAAAAAATTGGAGGGCAAAAAACTTGACCCAAACCTTAATTATTATGATATAAAGGGTCTCAGGCTGGAAGCCCAGGAGAAGCTTTCAAAGATAAAACCGACCTCCGTAGGGCAGGCATCACGGATTACCGGGGTATCCCCGGCGGATATTTCGGTTATAATGGTATACCTGGAGAAAAAGAGAAGGGCGGAAAATATATGAAGAGGGAAGAACAGCTGTTAAGGGAAGGAGCCAGGCAGCTTGGGGTTGCGCTCAATGACCGGCAGGTCAGCCAGATGATGCACTACAGCCGGATGCTGGCCGATTGGAACACAAGGCTCAACCTTACCGCCATTACAGCCGGGGAGGACACAATTACAAAGCACTTCCTGGATTCCTTGACTTGTGCGGCAACGGGGCATGTGGCTGACGGCCTGAGGGCTGTTGACGTGGGAACAGGGGCGGGTTTCCCGGGAATACCTCTAAAGATTGTATACCCGGGCCTAAGAATAACACTGCTGGATTCCCTCAAAAAAAGGATAGATTTTATAAAAAAAGTAATAGCAGAGCTGGGCCTTAAAGGAGTTATGCCCCTTCACGGGAGGGCCGAAGACGTGGCAAGGGATGCGGCACATAGGGAAAAGTATCAATTATGCTTTTCAAGGGCGGTGGCGCACCTTTCGGTGGTGTCCGAATACTGCCTGCCCTTTGTTGAAGAGGGAGGATTATTTCTTGCGATGAAAGGGCCCGGCTATGCGGAGGAAGTGAAAGAGGCAAAAAGGGCATTGGAAATACTGGGAGGAGAAATAGCCCAAAGGGCGCAGTTCCAAATTCCCTATACCGACATTACCCATTACATAATAATAATAAGAAAGGTAAGGGCTACCGGGTCGGATTATCCGAGAAAAGCCGGAAGACCGGCGAAAAAGCCGCTGTAATGAAGAAGCCTGGTAGCTTATGTAGAACGATTCTTGAATTGGGTAGAAGGAACAGCCGGCTTGGCAAAGAAATAAAAAAATGAGAGATAAAAATGTTCATAGTCTGTAAAGGGCATGACTTCATAAAGGGTACTGCTCGGTTATGGGTAATATGTTGTGAAGGGGTGGCTAATATGACCGAAGGCAATAGCCCGGCAATAGAACAGATAGAGATAGACAGGATTAGGCCCAACCCATATCAGCCCAGGAAAAGATTCAATCACATAGCCATTGAGGAACTGGCACTGTCCATTAAGGAATACGGGGTTTTGCAGCCCATTGCCGTTAAAAGAATGAATGGCGGTTTTTTTGAGCTTATTGCGGGGGAAAGACGGGTAAAGGCGGCCAAACTTGCCGGCCTTAAGAACATACCGGCAATAGTAATGGAAATACTGGATGAGGATTCTACCATTATCGCGCTTATAGAGAACCTGCAGAGGGAGGACTTGAACTTTTTTGAGGAGGCTGAAGGGTATGCCTCCCTGATGAACGACTACGGTCTTACCCAGGAGCAGGTGGCAAAAAAAGTGGGAAAGAAACAATCCACCATAGCAAACAAGATTAGGCTGCTGCGGCTTCCCAGGGAGGTCAAGGAATACATCATACAAAACGGGCTTACCGAAAGACATGCCCGGGCGCTTCTGAAGATACCCGAAAAAGAAATACAAATGGCCCTGGTCTCAAGGATTGTGGAGAAAAACCTAAGGGTTAAAGATGCCGAGGAACTGGTTGAAAGGATTCTGGACAAGCTGTCCGAAAGGAAGGAGGATATGCCCCAGGAGGATATAAACAGGAATATCAGGGGGGCCATAAATTACAGGATATATGTAAATACGCTCAAGAACGCCTATAGGGCCATTATACAGTCGGGGATACAAGCGGAGTTCAGCCAAAAGGATTCGGGGGAATACATTGAAGTTGTTGTGAAAATCCCCAAGTCCAAGGCGCTTTCATCGGGATAGGGGAATTCAAACGCTGGCGGCGGCGCGCATTTACCCTTAAGAATAGATGGGCGTATGAAAAGGCAAAGGACATTATTCGGCAAACCATGCTGCTTCAGGGCAGTTTTTTTGTTTTTAAAGAAGGAACTTATGTTAAAACAAAGAATTTAAGAAACAGAATACTACATATGAGGTGATCTGGTGTCTAAGGTTATTGCGGTGTTCAACCAAAAGGGCGGCGTAGGGAAAACCACTACAAACGTTAACCTGAGCGCCTGCATAGCGGTGAGGGGCAGAAAGGTGCTTGTGGTGGACATAGACCCCCAGGGCAATACCACCAGCGGACTGGGCATAGATAAAAAAGAACTTAAAAAAACCATATACGATGTTTTGATAGGGGAAGCAAAGGCAGAGGAGGTTATTACCCAAACAGCGGTGGAGAACCTGTCAATAATCCCTTCCAGCGTACAGCTGGCAGGGGCGGAAATAGAGCTTACAGGGTTTGAAGAAAGGGAAAAAATGCTTAAAAAAGCCCTGGAAGGAATAAAGGACGAATACCAATATGTTTTTATAGATTGCCCCCCTTCACTGGGGCTTCTCACTATAAATGCCCTAACGGCCGCGGACAGCGTACTGATACCAATACAATGCGAATATTACGCCCTTGAAGGAGTGGGCCAGCTGATGAATACCATTTGGTTGGTTCAAAGGGGATTAAACCCTGACCTTAAAGTGGAGGGGGTGGTCCTCAGCATGTTTGACGGCCGGACAAATTTGTCAATACAGGTGGTGGATGAGGTAAAACGCTACTTCAAGGGAATGGTTTACACGACAATTATACCGAGAAACGTAAGGCTGGCGGAGGCCCCCAGTTACGGAGTACCCATACTTATGTACGACCCGAAGTCAAAGGGCGCGGAAGCCTACGAGGAATTGGCGGACGAGTTTATAGAATACAGTGAGGAGGGTTAGGACGTATGTCAAAGAAAAGGCTGGGCAAGGGTCTTAACGCCCTGATACCGGAGCTGCCCCAGTTGGATGACCAGGGAATTAGGGAAATACCCGTGAACGATATTGCACCAAACAGGAAACAGCCGCGGCAGGATTTTGACTCGGAAAAAATGGAGCAGCTGGCGGAATCCGTTGCTAAACACGGTGTAGTGCAGCCCATAGCCGTAAGAAAGATTGACAGGGGATATGAAATAGTGGCGGGGGAAAGACGGTGGAGGGCAGCCAGGATGGCGGGCCTAAAAACGGTACCCGCAGTCGTTATGGACCTGGACGAAAAGCAGGCCATGGAAATAGCCCTCGTAGAGAATCTGCAGAGGGAAGACTTAAACCCTATTGAGGAGGCGGAGGCCTATAAAACCCTCATGGACGGATTTGGCCTGAGCCAGGAGGAGATATCCTCCGCTGTTGGGAAGAGCAGGCCGGCAATAACCAACACTTTAAGGCTGTTAAGTTTATGCGCGGAGGTACAGAAGTTGGTAAAGGAAAACCTGCTCTCCGCCGGACATGCGAGGGCACTGGTTGTGCTTGGGGAAAAGCAGCAGAAAGAGGCGGCGGAAAAAATATTAAAAGAGCAGTTGAGCGTCCGGGAAACCGAGAAACTGGCCGGCAAACTGGCCGGCGAGCGCAGTGAAAGGGCAGCCAGAACCAAGGATAAAAACCCGTGGGTGGTGGACATGGAAGAGCAAATCGGGGAAGTTTTAGGCACAAAGGTGCAAATAATACAGGGG
>DASRVG010000122.1:0-5752 GCA_035655175.1 Clostridia bacterium
AGCCGGCGGCGGTATTTGTGATATCATACCCCTGCCCCGGCTTGGTTATTCGGTCCAGATGGTCACAAGGCAGTCAATCCAGATGACTATAGAAAGGGCGGTAAGCCGTCAGCTGCAGAAAATAACCGGCTACTCGATGGATGATATCCCGCCGGATTCAAGGGCAAGGGTGCTTGAATACATACAAAGGCTAGGGGACGAGGTGGACCTAAGATGCGTTGTGGCGCTGGACTGCAGCGGCAGCATGAAAAACAAAATAAGAACAGCAAAAAACAGCATACAGGACCTGCTGATATCCCTTAAAGCCAGGAAGGGCAGGTCCTGTCTCGGAATGGTGGCGTTTCCCGGGGGAGACGGAAGGGACAGCAGGGTGGTAAGCACCTTTACCGACAATTTTGAAGAGCTGGCCGTAAGGCTTGAGGGAATAAAGGCCGGAGGGCCGACGCCCACCTATGCGGGTATTATGCTTTCATCCCGGCTGTTTGAAGAGGACAACCCGCTCTTGTACCCGGCGGAAATAATTGCGCAGCGGCAGATTGAAGCCGGTGAACGCCTGCCGCAGGGCGGGGATGAAAATCCTTTTATCCTGTAAAAATCAACAGGCCTTTTTTGCCTGCCAACATGAAACTTTTTAACGCCGGGAGCAGCTTGGAGCTGCTTTTTTTTGCTTATGGGAGGGTATACATATGATAAGGAGGATAAATATAGAGCCGGGCACGGTGATAAGGGGCCGGTGGTACGGCGGGGAATACCGGGTTATTGCTCTCTTGGGCAGCGGCGGCACGGCAAGGGTATACCTGGTTGAGGACATCTCCAGCGGGGACAGGTATGCGCTTAAGCTGAGCACAGACATGGCGGGAATAGACAGGGAATACCGGATTCTGTCCAGGCTTGGCCCGATGGACTATATACCGGCGGCATTATACAGGGACGACTGCAGGATAGGCGGCATAAGCTGTTATTTTTTTGTAATGACCTATTTCGAAGGCGAAAACTTAAAAAAGATATGCGACGCAAAAAGGATGCGGCCCAAAACCCTGGTAAAGATAGCCGCCGTTACCGCCGGGATTTGCCTTCGGCTTAACCGGCGGGGCGTGTTCTACTGCGATATAAAACCGGAGAACCTGGTGCTTGACAAAAAGGGCGGCGGCCTGTGCCTGGTGGACTTCGGGGGCGCTGTCCAAGAAGGCGAGGCGGTGGTCCAGTTTACCCCGGCCTTTGACAGGGCAAGCTGGGGCCGGGGACAAAGGATTGCCGACGAGGGATACCAGGGGTTCGCTATTTTGATGATGCTTGCGGATTTGCTCTTGGGCGGGCTTCGGGATACCGGCATGGGCTTTGACGCCCTATTGGACACCATTGACAAATCCCAATTGAGTAAAGGTCTAAAAAAGGTTATAATAAAAGGGCTAAAAAAGGGCTGCCTGAGCCTAGAGGACCTGATTAACAGCCTGAGGAATACGGCAGACCTTATCCCCGGCGGAAAGCAGTGCCGCCGGCAAAGGCTGGATGCGGCTATAAACCTGGGGCTTTTTGCATCCATAGCCTTTTTCATAATGGTGATTGCGGTTATACTTTGACCCGGGGAAGGGATATATTTGAAAATAGAAGATATTTTCCACGATACCATAAATGAATACGGCATGATACAAAGCGGGGACGGCATAGTGGTAGGTTTTTCGGGGGGCCCGGATTCCACCGCGCTGGTTCACCTGCTTTACAGGTTCAGGGACCACTACAATATAAGGCTTATATGCGCCCACCTAAACCATAAGTTCCGTCCCGGCGATGCGGAGGAGGATGCCAAGTTTGTGCAAGCCTTCTGCCGGGAAAGGGGTATACGCTGCATCGTGGAGTGCGTGGACGTTCCCCGCATGGCAGCACGGGAGGGCCTTTCCCCCGAGCAGGCGGGCAGAAAGGCCAGGTACGACCTTTTCAACCGGGTGATGCAAGGGGAAGGTTTCAACAAGATTGCAGTGGCCCATAACCGGGACGACCAGGTGGAGACGGTTCTCATGCGGCTGATTAGGGGTGCCGGAGTGGAGGGCCTTGGGGGCATAAAGCCGGTGAGGGGAAACATAATAAGGCCGCTTTTAGAGGTGTCAAGGCCCATGATAGAAGAATACTGCAAGGAACACAGATTAAATCCGGTTACCGATAAAACCAATTTATCGCCGGTATATTTCAGGAACAGGATCAGGCTGGAGCTTTTGCCCTGTTTAAGGGATAACTATAACAGCAACATTGACCGGGCGGTGTTGGGAGCCGCCCGGATATTAAGATGGGAAAACGATTTTATTGCAGGCGCCGCCCTGGATAAATTCAACCAACTGGCGGAGGGACAAGGTACCGGGAGGCTTGAGTTCAGCGCTGAAAAGCTCCTTGAACTCCACACCGCAGTCCTTTGGCGGGTCCTGCGCATGGCGGCGGAGCACCTGCTGGGAGATGCGAACAACCTGGAACTTGTGCATATAGAAAAGCTTTGTGCCTTGTTGGAAAAGGGTGAAACCGGAAAAAGAATAAACCTTCCGCGAGGCATCGTGGCGGGAGTGGAATACGGCCGGTTTTTCGTAACCAGGCAGCCGCGTCCCGCGGGCTGCATAGCGGAAACATACCGGCTTGCCGTTCCCGGCAGCACCGGCATATATGAAGCCGACGGCGTTATAGAGGCGAAAATTTTAAACGTGGAGGACTACAAAAGGGAAAGAAACACAGTGGATGACCACCGGGCATTCCTGGATTTAGCAAAAACCGGCAGGAATCTTGTGGTTACGGGGCGAAAAAAAGGGGACAGGTTTAACCCGCTGGGCATGACCGGAACAAAAAAGCTTAAGGATTTTTTCATAGACCAAAAGGTGCCAAGAACTAAGCGGGACCTGGTACCTATTGTCAGGAGCTGCCGGGACATAGTCTGGATAGCGGGGTACAGGATTGATGAAAAATATAAAGTGACAGCGGATACCAGGCAGGTACTTGAACTGGAATTCCGACAATTTTAGCCGGGGAGGAATACTAGCATGAGGAACAGTATTAAACGGGTCCTTATAGACCAAAAGAGCATCCAGGAAAAGGTGAAGGAGTTGGCAGCGGATATATCCAGGGATTACCGGGACAAAAAACTGGTAATTGTAGGAGTGCTCAAGGGAGCGGTTGTTTTTTTGGGCGACCTGGTAAAAAACATTGACGTTCCGCTTATACTGGATTTTATTGCCGTTTCCAGCTATGGGAACACCACCGAGACTTCCGGCGTGGTACGGATACTGAAAGACCTGGACAACAGCATAGAGGGCATGGACGTGCTTATTGTTGAAGATATCATAGACAGCGGACTGACCTTGTGTTATCTCAAGGAAAACCTTAAGTCGAGGGGCGCAAACAGCATTAAGATATGCGCTCTCCTTGACAAGCCCTACAGGCGAAAGGCGGACGTGAAGGTGGACTACAAGGGTTTTGAAATTGAAGACGAGTTTGTTGTGGGCTACGGCCTTGACTTTGCGGAGAGGTTCAGAAACCTGCCCGAAATTTGCGTGCTGAAACCCGAAGAATATAACTACAGCAAAAACTGCGTATGCCGAACAGTTTGAGTTTTTTTTACGGATGTGTTAAAATAGCTATCATGACTTGAACCAAGCAGAAGGGAGGGTTATTATTGACGAGACTTTTCCGTGGAGCCAGTTTTTATATACTAATATTCATAATAATAGTGGCCATAGTTCAAATGTACGGAGCCAATACCAAGGAGATTGAAAAACTGGAGTATTCCCAGCTGATAATAATGCTTGAACAGCAAAGGGTTAAGTCGCTGGTCATAGAGGAAAACAGGGTAACGGGTGTAATGGACGACGGCAGCGAGTTCCAGTCCGCCGTTCCTGACCTTCAGACCTTTAGCCAGTTCATAATGCCCCAAATCCAGGCCGGGACGCTCCAGGTTGATAATAGAATTCCACAGGGCAATCCATGGTGGGCGCAGCTGTTACCCACATTTTTCATGATACTTTTGTTCGTGGTGCTGTGGTTTTTCTTCATGCAGCAGTCCCAGGGCGGAGGCAGCAGGGTAATGTCCTTTGGCAAGAGCAAAGCCCGGCTGCATACCGACGATAAGAAAAGAATCACTTTCAACGATGTGGCGGGAGCCAAGGAAGAAAAGGAAGAGCTTTCCGAAATCGTTGAGTTTTTAAAAAATCCCAGGAAGTTTATAGAACTGGGTGCCCGCATACCTAAGGGGATTTTGCTGGTGGGGCCGCCGGGTACCGGCAAAACTTACCTTGCCAGGGCGGTTGCCGGTGAGGCGGGAGTTCCTTTCTTCAGCATTTCCGGTTCGGACTTTGTTGAAATGTTCGTGGGGGTTGGAGCCTCCAGGGTGAGGGACTTGTTCGACCAGGCCAAAAAGAACTCTCCCTGTATAGTATTCATTGACGAAATAGACGCCGTTGGCCGGCACAGGGGTGCCGGGCTGGGCGGGGGACATGACGAGAGGGAGCAGACCTTAAACCAGCTTCTGGTTGAAATGGACGGTTTTAATATAAACGAAGGGATTATAATAGTAGCGGCTACCAATAGGCCGGATATCCTGGACCCGGCGCTTCTAAGGCCCGGCCGGTTTGACAGGCAGATACTGGTGGGGATACCGGACATAAAGGAAAGGGAGGCTATACTGAGGATACACTCCAGGGGCAAACCCCTGGATGAAGACGTGAGCATTGAAGACTTGGCAAAGGGCACGCCCGGTTTTACTCCCGCCGACCTGGAAAACCTAATGAACGAAGCCGCCCTTTTGGCCGCCCGCCGGGGCAAGAAAAAGATAGGCAGGGAAGAACTGGAGGAAGGGGTAACCAGGGTGGTTGCAGGGCCGGAAAAAAGAAGCAGGATAATGAGCGAAAAGGACAAAAAGCTTACCGCCTATCATGAAGCGGGCCATGCGGTGGTTGCAAGGCTTTTGCCCAACACCGACCCGGTTCACCAGATTTCAATAATACCCCGGGGAAGGGCCGGCGGTTATACCATGATACTGCCGCAGGAGGACAAGTACTACATGTCCAAGTCCGAGATGGAGGAATACCTGGTTCACCTGCTGGGCGGAAGGGTGGCCGAGAAACTGGCTATAAACGATATCAGCACCGGTGCCCAAAACGACCTCGAAAAGGCGTCCAGGATGGCACGAAAGATGGTGACCGAATACGGCATGAGCGAAACCTTGGGGCCAATGACCTTTGGTTCGGCGCAGGATGAGGTGTTTATAGGAAGGGATATGGCAAGGAGCAAGAACTACAGCGAAGAGGTGGCCGCAAGGATCGACAAGGAAGTTAAGAAAATGATAGATAAGGCCTACGAAAAGGCCCAGGAAATACTGGAGAAGAATATGAACAAGCTCCATGCGGTGGCCCAGGCCCTGCTGGAAAGGGAGAAGCTTACCGGCGAGGAGTTTGAAGAGATATTCAGCCAGGCATAGACACGAAAAAGGCCCCCAGGGGCCTTTTTTTTATGTCGCAGCCTGACCATTTATTGAAATTCCCGTGCAAAGGCCGTTGTAGTATAGAATTTGGGCGGGTTATTTGATATAATATGTAACCGCAGGCAGCAGGCCGGAAGGAATGTATCATGCTGCAAGGCGCTTTAGGAAAACATGGGGGTGATTTGATGGAATTTAAGCTGCAGGTAGGGCTTGAGTCCAAGATGGAAACGGTGGTGACCGAGAACGATACCGCCGACAGTTTCGGCAGCGGAGGGATTAAGGTGTTGGCCACTCCAATGA